>JBKHJB010000020.1:0-19564 GCA_046538345.1 Phycisphaerae bacterium | reverse complement strand
CGTCGGCCGGCGGCTACCACAAATATTACCCAAGCAATCGGGCGTTTGTCCAGAGTCTCCGGTCGAGTATGTGTGGGTTGTCGGGCGGCACCGAAGGCATCCCCTTGGCAGTGTGCGCGACCCGAGGCCAACGCGCCAACGGCGTAGCTCACGGGCCAGCCGGCCAGCGTCAGCGCGGCGATCAGGACGATGATTCAGACAATTACTCGCAGCCAGTGGCGTGTGCCGCCGGAGCCGGCGGGGTAAGGCGGCCGACGGTTGAAAGTGCGGCTCTGGCGACGTGTCAAACGCCCGCGCGCCAATGCCGGAACGGCCGTACGGTGCAGGCGGAAGTCAATTCATCCGCGGTACGTTGGTTGGCGCATACCCAAAAGGCGGTTAGACTCTGGCTTTCCATTTCGACCAAGGCCGGTGTGCCCACGACGCCCCCGGCAAAGACGAGGAGAACACGATGGAAGTCATCATCTGCCCTGACTACGACAGCATGAGCGCACAAGCGGCGGCTGCTGTCGCGGAAGTCGTTCGAAAGAAGCCCGACGCAGTGCTGGGCCTGGCGACTGGCTCGACTCCGCTGGGGCTGTACAAGGAGCTTATTCGCCTGCATCGTGAGGACGGGCTGGACTTTTCCGACGTTACCACGTTCAACCTGGACGAGTACGTCGGCCTGGGGCCGGACCACGAGCAGAGCTACAGCTATTTCATGCGCGAGAATCTCTTCAAGCATATAAACGTCCCGCCGGAGAGGACCCACGTTCCTTCCGGGACGGCCGACGATTACCGCGAGTATTGCGCGGCTTACGAGCAGCAGATCCGCGATTGCGGCGGCATCGACATCCAGGTGCTGGGCATCGGCTCCGACGGTCACATCGCGTTCAACGAGCCGGGCAGTTCACTGGCGTCGCGGACGCGCATAAAGACACTGGCCGAGCCGACCATCAACGACAATGCCCGATTCTTCAGCAGCAAAGACGAAGTTCCCATCTACGCCGTGACCATGGGAGTGGGTACCATAATGGAGTCCCGCAGGACGATTCTGCTGGCGAACGGTCCGAAAAAGGCCGACGCGCTGGCGGCTGCGGTGGAGGGTCCGGTCAGCAGTTTCTGCACGGCCAGCGCGCTGCAGATGCATCCGCACGCGGCGGTGTTCACCGACGCCGAGGCGGCAGGCAAGCTGCGGATGAGCGACTATTACCGGTGGGTCCAGAAGAACAAACCGAACGCGCCTGCGTGCTGAGCAAAACCCCACGCCGCCGGGATTCGTAAGAAGCTCGTCGGCATATCCGCCCGGCGGGTCGTCGCGATAAGGATTGAAGGGATGCGAGCATGAGCGAGCTTGAAGTCCGACCGATAGGTTCCATGGGACGGGGGTTCGTGCCGCCGGAGTATCTCCCCGAAGGCAAGGATGAGTTCTACCTCCGCAACGAGCAGTCTCACCGTGGGTCTGATAGCTGGCGGACGCTGCGCGCGGATGAAATCGAGACGCTGGTGAAGAACGGCAACACGGCGGATGACTGGGAGTCCGTGCTCGTAAGCGACCCCTTCACGCCGCAACTGATAAAGAACTGCGATTTTTACGGACTGGTCCGGCTGGGACAGCTGGAGGAGGTGTTCCTGGAACATCACGACCTGACGGTCCCGTCGGGTCTAACGAACTCGCTTATTATCTCTTGCGATATCGGCGACAATTGCGCCGTGCACAACGTGCGGTACCTCTCCCGCTACATCGTGGGCAACCACGCGGTTCTGCTGAACCTCGACGAGATGCACACCACCAATCATGCGAAGTTCGGCAACGGAATCGTGAAGGACGGAGAGGACGAGGAGGTCCGCGTCTGGCTGGATATCATCAACGAAGCGGGCGGCCGAAGTGTGATGCCCTTCGACGGCATACTGCCGGCCGACGCTTATCTCTGGTCGCGGTTCCCACACGACGAAAAGCTCGTGACGCGCCTCGGCGAGATAACCCAGCGCACCTTCGACTCCCGCCGCGGCTACTACGGCATGGTCGGCGACCAGTGTGTTATCAAGAACAGCCGCATCATAAAGGACGTTAAAGTAGGTCCCCATGCCTACATCAAGGGCGCCAACAAGCTCAAAAACCTTACCATCAACAGCTCGGCAGAGGAACATTCCCAGATAGGCGAGGGCGTGGAGCTGGTCAACGGCATCATCGGCTACGGCTGCCGCATTTTCTACGGCTGCAAGGGCGTGCGCTTCGTAATGGGCGACAACAGCAACCTGAAGTACGGCGCACGGCTGATCCACTCGCTGCTGGGAGACAACTCCACCATCTCATGTTGCGAGGTGCTGAACGATCTGATCTTCCCCTCACACGAGCAGCATCATAATAACTCGTTCCTCATCGCCTCGCTGGTAAAGGGACAGAGCAATATCGCCGCGTGTGCGACTATCGGCTCGAATCACAACAGTCGAGCGCCGGACGGCGAGATACACGCCGGCAGGGGGTTCTGGCCTGGCTTGTGCGTCAGCTTGAAACACAACTGCCGCTTCGCCTCGTTCGCGCTTATCACGAAGGGCGACTACCACTCGGAGCTGAATGTCCCGCTGCCGTTCTGCCTTGTAGGTCAGGACGCCACGGGCGAGCGGCTGCATCTGATGCCCGGCTACTGGTGGCTGCATAACATGTACGCCCTGGCGCGGAATACGTGGAAGATAGGCCGTCGCGATAAACGCAAACGCAAGCTCCAGCATCTGGAATTCGAGGCGCTGGCGCCGGATACGGCCGAGGAGCTTGTCTCCGGCATGAGACTGCTGGAGCGGTGGACCGCGCAGGCATACCTGCGGAACGAGGGGCAGGAGCCGTCGGAAAAGGACGACGCGGAGCTTGCCGCGATGGGTCGGGATCTGCTCACGGCCGATGTGGACAGGACCGACGGACTGGTTGTGACGGCGGAGAATGTAGAGAAATCCGACCGCGAGGTTCGGATTCTCAAGCCGCGACAGGGCTATTACGCCTACCGGCAGATGTTGCACTACTACGCGGTGAAAAACATTCTTGACTACCTGGACTCGAGCGACGGCGCCACTCTGGAATCGATGCACTCTGAGCTTGCCGGCCCGCGCCGCCGACAGTGGGAGAATCTGGGCGGACAGATCGCCGCCCGGCAGGACGTGGACGAGCTGCGCAGGCGGATAGGCGACGGCGAGCTGAAAACCTGGGATGAAATCCACGCCGCGTATGACGAACTATGGCAGCGCTACCCGCGTGACAAGCAAGCCCACGCATACGGGATACTTTTGGAGCTGTTGGGTGTCGAGAAGCCGAGTGAGGACGACTTTGCGGCGGCTCTCGATACGGCCATCGAAATCCAGTATTACGTCCGCGACGCGACCTACGACTCCCGCAAGAAGGACTATGACGACCCCTTCCGAACGATGGTGTACGAGTCGCCGGAGGAGATGCAGGCCGTGGTGGGAACCATAGAGGACAACAGCTTCATCCAGACGGTTGGGGAGCAGACGGAGACTTTCGAGAAGCGCCTCGAGGCGGTCAAGCAGCGCCTCTGAGGGCGCATAATGAAAGCCCGCGCGAAGGTCACACGGGCTTTGTTATATTCCCTCTCATGTTCTCCGGGTCCTCTGTCTCTTTGTGGTCTTGTTTTTAGTCCAACCCGCGCCTGGAGACAGAACGACATCCCGCGGAACAGGCACGGGAAACGCTTGCCGATCTCTCGGTCGGTGATAAGATCGTCAAAAAGGTCGGCCCCGGCCGAAGGCCATCCCGGAAATCTCAGTGAAGAATGGAGCGGATACTCAATATGGCTGTTGACCGAAAGGATCGGACATGCTTGGCGGGGGTTGCCACAGTCGAGATAACTCCGTCGCTGGACGTGGAGCTTTCCGGCGGGGCGTTCGGTCGGCCGCGGGGTGAGCATATGCCGCTGCGGGCCACTGCGCTGTCTGTGCGGCTGGGCAAGGACGGCATTGTGGTGATAAGTTGCGATCTGCTGGGCCTGGATGCCGCCACGTGCGGTCGCGTGCGCCGCCAGATTGCCGAGCGGCTGGGTATCTGCGAATCGGCGGTTCTGATTACCTGCACGCATACTCATGGGGCGCCGGCCACTTTTCCCCTGCGGAATTGGGGACGTGTGGATCCGGCATACGTGGAATGGCTTCAGCAGCGGCTTGTGGAGGCCGCGGCTGCAGCGAACGAGACGATGGTTCCGGTCCGACTGGGCGTGGCCGGAGGCGCCGCTCCCGCGGTGGGGGTGAATCGCGCTTTTGGCGAATCCGGTGTCGTCGACGACCGCCTGACGCTGGTTCGGCTGGATACCGCCGAACACCGGCCGCTGGCGATGATAATTAACTACGCCTGCCACCCCGTGAACCTGCACTCGGCGGGGTTGATTACGCCGGACTTCCCCGGCGAGCTGCGGCAGGCGCTTGAGTCGATTGTCGGAGCGGAAGTTCCGGTGTTGTACCTGACCGGGGCGTGTGGCGACGTGAACCCGGCGAATTTCGACCACCGTCCGGACGAGTCGGCCGCTCGCGAAACCGCTGGTCATCTGGCCGAGCGGGCGATGGAGCTGTATGGGCTTGCGACACCGGGCGAGGTGCAGACGCTCGGCTGGGCCGACAGGGACGTGGAGCTTGCACTCCAGCCGCTACCTTCAGACGAGGAGTTGGAGCGAATAATTGCCGAGCACGAGGAGGTGGTCGGTTCCGAAGCACATGACCCAACCGATTGGAAGGCCTGCTCGCATAAGACCTGGATTGACTGGGCAAGAGAAGCCCTGCGGGCGCGCGCCGAGGGCAGGGAGGCGGCCACGCAGACAATCCGGCTGTACGGGCTGCGGATCGGGCCGGCGGCAATACTGGGAATACCGGGCGAGTGGTTTGCACAGTTCGCGGTCTCGCTTCGCCGGGCATGTCCAACCGAGCACTTGGTGATAGCGACCTTGACCAACGGCTGCGCCGGCTACTTGCCCTCGCCCCGGGCCTACCGGGAGCAGCGGTACGAGGCGGTCCATTGCCCGCGCTACGTCGCCTTGCAGGCCTTTCGTCCGGACGCGGGCCAACGGGTGTACGAGGGCGCTCTGGACCTGGTCCGCCGCCTGACGCCGACTGTCGAGAATCAGCGTTCCCGCGAATGGTGGGACCGTGCCAAACGCGTGGTGGTCGGCGGCGGGCAGGCGCACAAGCGCCCGGTCAAGTACATGCAGCGTGGCGGGCCCGCGTTCGTCGAGCGAGCGGAGGGGGCTCGCTTCTGGGACGTTGACGGTCGGGAATACCTTGACTATCTGCTGGGCTACGGACCGATTGTGCTCGGACACGCCGACCCGCGTGTGGCGGGGGCGGTGATGCGGCAGTTCCGGCGTGGCAGCGTCTACAGCGTCGAACACCCGTCGGCGGTCAAAATAGCCGAACGGATGTGCGGTCTTATACCGTGTGCCGAGCGCGTGGCGTGGTTCGTCGGCGGTTCGTCTACTACCCTCGGCGCCATTCGCTGTGCGCGGGCCGCTACCGGGAGGGAGAAAATCGTCCGCTGCGGCTACCACGGGTGGTTCGACTGGTGCGTGCCCGGTCGGTCGGGCGTGCCGAAGGTGAACGAGTCGCTCATATTGGAGGTGTCCTACGACGATGCGACTGCTCTGGAGAGGGTGCTGGCCGAGCACCGCGACGAGGTCGCCGGCGTTATCATCGAGGCCTGGCAGGGGGCGGGACCTTCCGAGGGATACTTCGACCGTGTGCGCGACCTGTGCGACGAGCACGGGGCGGTGTTCATACTGGATGAGATAAAGACCGGCTTCCGGGTGGCGCTGGGCGGGGCGCAAGAATTCCTGGGTATAGAACCGGACCTGGCGACGTTCGGCAAGGCGATGTGCAACGGGTTGCCCGGCTCGGCTCTGGTCGGAAAGGCCGAGATCCTGGAGCCGCGGACCGATACCTTCATGGCCGCGACCTTTCATGCCGACGCGCTTTCGCTGGCGGCCGCGGAGGCGGTCATCGACACGATGCAGGCCGAGGACGGTATCGGGCAGTTCCGCCGTCTCGGCCGACGGCTGATGGAGGGAATTGAGCAGGTCTTCGCCGATGCGGGCTTCCCGCTGCGCATGCAGGGGCATTCGGCCATGCCACAGTTGGCCGAAACCTCCGCTTCGGACGCCGACCGTCCGACAAGCCCGGAGCATAAGGGCAGAGCTTTGAGCGAATTCTGTGCGGCCATGCAGCGACGCGGGTTCTACGTTACCGGGCACGTCTGGTTTCTTTGCCTGGCGCACACGGTCGAAGATATCGAGCGGACGATTGCCGCGGCGGCCGATGCCGTGCAAGAGGCGTCGGCGGCGATGGAGGCGGCGCCGCGATAATCACCACGACGGACGCAACATCCGGGGTACGCGGAACGGCGCCGGGAAGCTGAAAACCCGGGGTGAGGTATACGTTCATCCGGACGGTCCGGGGGCAGCCGGAGACTTTCAATCAGCGCGCCGGCCCGATCGAGCACCGCCTCTGAGGGCGCATAATCAAAGCCCGCGCGAAGCTCACACGGGCTTTGTTATATTGCGTTCTGTGCTCTCTAGGTCTTCTGCGGCTCTCTGTGGTCTTGTGGTTATTCCGAACCGCGACCGGAGACTCCCTTTGTGCCCGCGGAGATTTCCTTCGCCGGTCCCGTCGGACGAAGATCGCGAGTGGCACGCCCGGCCTGCCACATCTCCGACTCGCGCATCTGCCGAAGCTCCTCGGCAAGCTGGTCCTGATAGTCGGCTCGGCTGCACGCATCAAGCACGCGAGCGGTTTCCTTGCCGGAGGCGACGGATTCGTACAACTGCTCGAACAGTGGCTGTACGGCGTCGCGGAACTTCGGCTTCCAGTCCAGAGCGCCGCGTTGTGCGGTGGCCGAGCAGTTGGAATACATCCAGTCCATGCCCTTCTCGCCGACGAGGCGGATCAAGCTCTCGGTCAACTCCTCGACGGTCTCGTTGAACGCTTCGGAAGGACTGTGGTCGTGCTCGCGGAGCACCTGGTACTGGGCTTCCATGATGCCCGCCAGTGCGCCCATCAGCACGCCGCGCTCACCGGTGAGGTCGCTGAAGACCTCATGCTCGAAGGTGGTGGGGAACAGATACCCCGAGCCGATGGCGATGCCGACGGCCTTGGTGCGCTCGTCGGCCCGGCCGGTGGCGTCCTGGTGGACGGCGTAGCTGGAGTTGATCCCCGCACCGGTGAGGAAGTTCCGCCGCACGCTCGTGCCGGAGCCCTTCGGCGCAACGAGAATCACGTCCACGTTATCCGGGGGGACGACACCCGTCTGGTCGCGATACACAATGCTGAAGCCGTGGGAGAAGTAAAGCGCGTCGCCGGGGTTGAGGCATTCCTTGAGACTCGGCCAGACCGCCTTCTGCGCCGCGTCGGAGACCAGCATCTGCACGATGGTCCCGCGCCGGGCGGCTTCGTCTATCTCGAAGAGCGTCTCGCCCTCGACCCAGCCGTCGTTGACGGCCCGGTTCCAGTCCTTCTCGAACCTTTTGGCCTGGCCGACGATGACGTTGATGCCGTTGTCCTTCATGTTCAACGCCTGGGCCGGTCCCTGCACGCCGTAGCCGATGACGGCGACCGTCTCGTTCGCCAGCACCTCACGGGCCTTGTCCAGCGAGAACTCCTCCCGCGTGACAACGTCCTCTTTGACTCCGCCGAAGTCTATCTTTGCCACTTTCTGCTCTCCTTCCTCACCCGCCGCGGGCGGGCTGTTATCGTATCGTTACGCCTGGTCCCACCGACCAATCCCACGTCGGCGGAAAACACCAATGTTATTCTCGAGCCCCAGGGCCTTCAAGTGCCAATGTCGCACTGCCTCGACCGGGGCCAAACCGGACAAGCCCGTCCCAGATTACAGGTTGTGGGCGTTCTTGGGGACTCGATCGAGACCATAAGACCAGAACATACGGCTGGTCCTCTATCCATTGTGTGTGTACGACCGTGAGCATACCTTGCAGGTCGCTTTCTCTCTGCTCAATCCGGCGAAGTATCGGCCGCCAGTGCTCACGCCATCTGCGCTCGCTCATGGCCACAACCGCCTGGTCGTGCTGCGAGAGGAATTGCATGACGTATTCACGCAGGTGCTGCTTGCGGTTGGGCTTGTCTCGGAACATGGGGAATGTCTCGGGTATCTGCCGACCCGCGTAGAAACTGTATATACCCGGATACGTCTCGTAGGTCAGGGGGGCGAAACCGGCGTCGGCATAACGAGCGATCTGCCTGGCTTGCTCGCGCGGGCTAAGCGCGGGCGCCAGCGACGGAGCTATCTCGCCGGCGAGGATGTTTCCCGCAACTATCCCCAGTAGGGCCGCGAACAGCGCCGGAACAATGGGCCTTTGCCACGCGAGTATCAACAGCACAAACGCGCCGGTGGCAAGCATGCTCGCCAGCAAGGCGCCGCCGCGGACCTCCACCGGCAGGGGTATCAACTGGTCCGCAAAACCCGCGGCGATCGCCTGCGCCGCGATAATCCCGGCCGCTATCAGGAAAAATGCCGCACTCCTGCTGGGGCTTGTGCCGCCCAGAAACGCGGCTATCAGCACCATCGCCGGCGGCAGCAGCGGCAGGGGGTAGGCGGGAGTCTTGATGCTGACGGCCGAGAGCATCGCAAACCCCATCACGAGCGCCCAGCAGAGATACGCCCGCGGACTCTCGGCTGATCGGGAACCGGGAGCCAAACGCCGGAGCAGACCGGCGTCGCCCAGGCGCGACCAGGGAAGGACGGCCAGCACCGACGTCCACGGCAGCAGCAAAAACGGCATCACCGGAAGGTAGAACCACCACGGCTCGGCATGCCGAAAGCTGTCCACCGCTCGCTCGAAAGTCTGTCGGAAAACAATGTTCTCGACGTAATCGCGCCCGGCTTGGAACCACGCGGCCGTCAGCCAGCCGACGATGACGACACAGAGAACGGCAAGCCCCGTCAGGAAATCAAGCTTCAGCAGACGCCGCAACCGTCCGCTCCATAGCAGATACCCAACTGCCGCCGGAAGCACGAACCCCACAGCGAACGGGCCTTTGACCAGCGCGGCCAGCGCCATGGCGGCGAATCCCGCGACGACCCAGCCGCTGAAGCTCTTTCGGCGCAGCCCCAGGAGCATACAGGCGTGAGCGGCGGTTATCAGCGCCGCAAACATCTGGTCCATTCGCGCATAGTGGGCGGCCGCTACGATGGTTCCGCAACCGAGCAGAAGCAGCGCAGCCGTCAGGCCGTCCTCCCGCCTTGGCAAGGCGGCACGGCCCAGAGCCCAGGTCGCGACAGACAGCGCGAATACCGACACCGCCACGCCGACGAACATGGCCGTCTCGACGCCCATACCCGTCGCCGTCGCCAGGCCCGCCAGGAACCAGAAGTAAAGCGGTGGCTTGTCCGGATACGCCCGGCCGTTGAGTGTCAGCCGCAGCAGGTCCCCGTCGCAGAGCATGTTCTGGAGCACATCCGCATGGCGGACCTCGTCACTGTACAGCAGCGGGCGGCTGTTCAGCGTAAAGGCGGTCTGGGCGACTACGATGGCGGCCAGCAGAAAAACGGGGCGATTGACGAGCAGCCGTCGCCAGGCCGGATCGCGGTGTGGATTTTCCGGGAATTCGTTCACGGCCGGGGAGTATCCACCCACCGGCGACCGGATGCAACGGCGGGTTATGGTTGGACGTCGGCTATGTGGCAGAGGATGTTCGTCATGAGCGAGACAGCCGTCTCCGGCGCATAGCCCCTGATGCCGGAGTATCGGTAGCCGACCAGCCCGGCGGTGATGTCCTCCGGGCTGAAGACCACGGCCAGGCGCTGCTCGCGCGTGACGGCGAGCAGTCGCGGCTGGTCGCGGTTCTCGCCCAGTGTGCGAGCATAGTCCGGCCGATAGCGTATCTCCGAGAGGTCCTCGGGTCCGGCCAGCGGAACCCAGCGTCCGGGTCTTGACCCGCCGATTGCGGGGAGCACCTGCTCGCGTATGGATTGGGCGAAGGCGCGTGAACCGCCGGCGGCGTCGATAATCAGCGTCCCGCCACGGCTTACGTAATCGTGCAGCGCCGCACGCTGGAGATCCGAGAGCATAAGCTCCTCAGTGCCGGTCATCGCCGCAATGGGCCAGTCCTCGGCGTCAAGCTTGGCCGGGTCCAGAAGGTCGGAAACTACCAGGCGTATGCCGTGTCTCCGGGCCATTATGTTCGCCAGTCGCTGCCAGGCGGCGGGCTCCGGGTCGCAGTTGGCGTCGTGACGGATTCGAGCCACCCGAATGGTTGCGACCGGATCGACAAGCTCCGGGGGTTCCTCGGCCTCCGGCGGTGTGGAAGCGTCCAGTTGCCCGCCTCCCGTAGCTAACAGGAATATGTTGGCAAACTGCTCGAAGTCGCCGCGGGTCTCGTCGCTCTCGCCGAGCTGGAGGCCGAGCGAAAGCTCCGTTGGCGCGTGCACGGCCAGCAGACGCACGCCGTTGGACACGCCCTCCAGCGGGTGGGGTTGGTCGAAGCGGTACTGGATATCGTACGCGGGGTGGTCGTCGGCGAGCCGCTGATGTGGATACTCCGGGAACAGCCGTTCGAACAGACGCCGCATATCCAGCGTGAAGTCTCCGCTATTGCAGGCGGATTCGGAGACTATTAATCCGCCGGACAAGACGTAGTCGCGGAGTTTCCGGCACTGCTCGGGGCTGAACTGTGCAGCCCCTGAGCCGGACACATAAAGGATAGGCGCGTCGGAGATGTCTTCCAGCGGGTTGTCGGCGGAGACAAGCTGCCAGTTCATGGGGCGTTCGAATGTCCGCGACAACCAGCGTGAGAGGTTCGCGGCGTCGTGCGGGCGGGGGTTCCATCCGCCGGTGTACCGTAGCTTGTTCACAACGGCGGGCGCACGGCCGGCCGAGAGGAAGATAAGCGCCAAGGCGGTTTCCTCGACGCGGTCACCGATCCCGAAGCTGCCGTCGCCTCGCTGTCGGTCGAGCAGTGCGGCGGCGCCTTCGGCGTACCAGTCGTGGTCGCCGAAGCGTTTGCGGCCTGTGCGGCGCCCCGCCTCTGCCACCGAATAAAGCCAGTAGTAGTACCACTCCACGCCCTTGCCGGGGTTGACCTCGGCGTCGAAGCGTCGTGCAAGCCACTGTCTCGATGCGGTCATCAGCCGCGGCTGCTCGACCTCTCTACAGCGGACGAAGCGCTCACGGTGCAGTTTGTCGAAGCATACGCCGGCGGCCGCCAGTCCGGCCGCTGTCATGGAGCCATAGCTCTGTGTCCGCACACTGCCGGGTGGCACGCGGTAGCCGAATCCGCCGTCGCCCTGCTGCTGCGATTCCCAGTGTCGCTGCATGGTTCGCCAGTACTTCCGCGGTACGTCCACTCCGCGTGCGGCGCCGGCGGCGACGGCCATCATGGCTGCGTGTGCCGACGCGTTGTCGTAGCGCTCGCAGGTCTCCCCGTCGCAGGGGGCATAGGTATAGGTTCCGTCCTCGGCGGCGGCGTCGATGAGCCAGTTCACGTCACGGGCGAGTTGCTCGAGGTATTCATTTCCGCCGACAGCCGACATCGCCGTCGCCCGCATCGCCACCGGGTACACGCCGTCCAGCTCCGCCTCGGAGAGCCATTGGAGAGAGCCGTTGACGCTCTGGTGGTTTCTGTCAAGCCCGGAGGTCAGCAGGGCGTAGGTTACCAGGGCGGTCCGCCCGCCATAGAGCCGGCGGGGGTGATCGCGGGGGTATTCGTGGACGCACTTGCCGTACTGGTCGAGCTGTTGCAGCAGCCAGTCCCGGGCCGACTCCACCGCCTGTGTGGCGTCACGGCGCGGGGGCTGTCCGTAAGAGACGGAACAAGCCAGCAGCACAGCGACCAGTACGACGCGGGGAAGCACCGGACTACTCGACCTTCCACAGCAACATCAGCCGCGGCGAACGGAGCTGTTCGACGGAATCGGCGTCTATCAACGTGTTGGGCGCGGCCGAACGACCCAGCAACTGCGCCAGCAGCGGAGGGCGCGACTGATAGCGCACCACGTGCGCCTTCGGCAGGCCCGCTAACTCCTGGGCGCGGTCGATGGCGGTATCGAGATAGCCCACACGGTCTATAAGCCCGAACTCCAGCGCTTCGTCGGCGAGGTAAATCTTGCCGTTCAGCGGCTCGGTCTCGGTGATGGTTGTCTCCTGATCGTCGTCGCCGTCTTCGGCGCGGATGGTTCGTCGGTTCGTGCTGGTGTTAAGCTTGTCCGCCCGTCCTTCGCGGACCACGTCCTCGAAACGGTCCTGCATGTTGTTGAGTATTCCCTGGAGATGCTCCCGGTGGTGCTTTTCGGGGCTTTCGAGCAAACTCAGCTCGTCCTTCCACGCCCGGGCGTCATCGGATTTCATCACCACGGGTTCAACGCCCAGCTTCTCGAGCGTGCCTTTCAGCACGAACCACTGCATCAGAACGCCTATGCTGCCGGTGATGGTGGTCGGCTCGGCGACGATTTCGTCGGCCGGGGCGGAGACGTAATATCCGCCGCTGGCGGCGACCGCTCCCATGGAGACCACGACCTTCTTGCCGTCATCGCGGATGCGGCGAACCACCTGGTAAATCTGGTCCGAAGCCGTCAGACCCCCGCCGGGGCTTTCCACTCGCAGTACAACGGCGCGGACGTTGGGGTCCGTGGCGACCTCACGGTAGAAGTTCAGGAAGCGCCCGGCGGCGTCGCCGTCGATCATGCCGGTCAGCTCATAGACCGCGACGGTCTGGTCCTTCTGGCCTTCGCGAATGACATCCTTCTGGAACGGTCCCGAAAGCTGGGCGGCTATCATCACAACCAGATAGACGTTCAGCAGTATCGACAGCAGCAATATGCCGCCGACCAGCGTGCGGACGAACCGGCTGCCTTTTTTCCGTCGCTGGGGTTGCGGGGCTACCGGTTGGGGCGGCGGTTGCGGCGGTCCGCTTTGAACAGGTGGCTCAGGTGTCCGAGGAGGTGTTGCTCGGTCGCTGTCGTCCGGCTTCTGGTAGTTGTCATGTTCCGATGAGGTACCCTCGCCCATGTCGCTTACTCCCTGTCAACGGACGGCCGGTCAGCCGCGGTCATTCTGTGGAAGTCGGCATCCGCGCCGACCAACTCCCACACTATAATCGACAAGGCGCCCTCCGTTGCAAGCTGTTGGCGGGTTTGCGAAAAGCCCGGGCGATGTCCGCAGAAGCGCCTGGTCTACAGCTTTCCTCGTCTCACCGCCCGGAGAACCTTTTGTACGCTGCTGTCGTGCTTCCATTCACCGAAGCGCCACCAGTCGGACATATCTTCCGGAGGCGTCAGCTCGGCGAGAATCTCGGCATCGCTTTTCCCGGCGTCCACGCCTGCCCGCGCCGCGGCCACAAGCTCATGGAGGTACCGCACAAACCGCCGCAAATGCTCGGTGGTCGCGGGCGGTCCGTGCCCCGGGACGATTGTTTCGGCGTCGAAGGAAATCAGCCGCTCGTACACCCGCTCCAGCCGCTGCATGGTCTCAGCGTTCAGTCCCCGGATAAGCGGTATCATGCCCCAGCCGAACAGGTCGCCGGTGAAGAGAATGCGGTCGTCCGGCAGGTGTATAACGCAGTCTTCGTCGGTGTGCAGTCCGCCCATGGGCAGCATGAGCGCCCGGCGGCGTGGGCCCTGGAACCAGCGGCCCTCGGGCGGAATGTCGGCAGTTCGGGCGTTGATAATTTCCGCGCCGAAGTGCTTGCGGAAGGTCTTGTTCAGCGCTACGTGGTCGCCGTGCGTGTGTGTGTTTATGACACAGGTAACGGGCGTCTCGCCGATCGTTTCCGAAAGAGCCCCGAACACGGCATCCGCTTCGCCGCGGTCCTCCAGAGCGTCTATGATTGCGACTTTACCGCCGAGGTCGAACCAACTGATATTGTCCACCGCCTGGCGGACAAAGACGCCCTCGGCGAGTTTTATAAGCTTGGGCGTGTCCGTCTCTGCGGTCATTTGCGATCCTTCGGGTCGCGAAGCTCAGACGTGGTCCAGGTCGTGATAGACCTTGCGGTATTGTATGTCAAAGAACCTGGCGTACTCGCCGCCGGCCGCAATCAACTCGCGGTGGGTTCCACGTTCGACTATCTGCCCGCCCTCTATGAACAGGATCTGGTCGGCCTGGAAAATGGTGCTCAGGCGGTGTGCGATTGCGAACGTGGTCCTTCCGGAGCGCAGGCGGTCCATGGCCTTTTGTATCAGCAGCTCGGTCTCGGGGTCCACAGAGCTGGTGGCTTCGTCCAGCAGCAGAATCTGCGGGTTCTTCAACAATGCCCTCGCGATGGACAGTCGCTGCCGCTGCCCTTCCGAGAGCGTGATGCCGCGTTTTCCGATCTGGGTGTCGTAACCGTCGGCCATCTCCTCGATGAAAGGTGCGGCGTTGGCCATCTCGGCGGCTTCGATGACCTCTTCGCGCGACGCCTCCGGCCGACCGTAGGCGATGTTCTCCAGAACCGAGCCGCTGAAGAGGAAGTCGTCCTGCATGACCGTCGCGATATGCGAGCGCAGGGAGCGAAGCTTGAGATCGCGGATATCCCGACCGTCCAGTGTGATACGTCCGGACTGCGGGTCGTAAAACCGCGGTATCAGCCGCACAACGGTGGTCTTGCCGGCCCCGCTGGGACCGACCAGCGCCACCATCTGACCGGCGCCGGCGGTAAAGGAGATATCCTTCAACACGGGCTGCTCGTCGTAGCTGAAGGAGACGTCGTCGAAAGCGACCTCGCCGTTGACCTCACCCAGCTCGACGGCGTCGGGCTTGTCGCGGATGTCCGGCTCTATGTCCATATAGTCGAAGAACCGCTCTATGCTCGCGAAGAACCGCCCGGCGTGTTCGAGCATCATCACCATCCGGATGATCGGATGCATGAACCGCCCGAGATACAGCACGAACGCCGTGAGCGTACCGGCGGTGAGCAGGCCCGGCCGGCCTATCGCCAGCCATCCTCCCACGACGATAACCGCCGCCGCAGCTAGCTGGTTGAGTGCAATCGCGCCGGGAAACAGCAGCGCCATATACCGGATTACGCTCATCCGGCTGTGATAGTGGCTCATGTTCTCGCCATGTACGGCGGCCGACTCGCGGTCCTCGGCTCCGAAGCCCTTGATTACCGCGATACCGCTGAGATTCTCCTCCAGCTCGTCGGAGAGAGATTCCTTCCGCCGTCGGACGACGCGAAACCGTCTCCACATCTTCCCGGCGGTAAGCGCCACGTGTATCGCCATCAGTGGCAGGAACGCCACCACCACCAGCGCGAGCATCCAGTTCAGGTAGAACAGCAGCCCGGCCGTGCCAACCACCATCACCGCTGAGACGAGCAATGCCTCCGGACCGTGGTGGACCACCTCCTGGATGACGTTCATGTCATCCACGATGCGCGCCAGCAGTCCGCCGGTCTTCTTGCGGTCGTGGAAGGACATCGAAAGCTTCTGAAAGTGTCCGTACAAGTCGTTGCGCAGACGGACCGTGATGTTCTGGGCAATCTCGTGGCCGCGGTATTCCTTCTGCCATGCCGCCAGGAAGAACAGCACGCAGACGGCCACTATGCCGCCGGCGGGCAGAAGCACGAAGGACATGTCGGCCGCTTCGGGTATGTCGTCGATAAACCTTCGCACGAGCAGCGGCGGGACAAGCAGCAGTCCGACCGCGACGATGTGCAGGAGTTGCACGACCGCAAACTCACCCTTGCGCGGAGCGATATAGGTCCGCGCGAAACGGCACAGGTTCCGCCAGTTTTGTCGTCTTTCAGTACTCATGATTCAAATGTCAGGAAATTGCGACGAGGCCGATTCCCCCTCCATGCGCCGTCGTCACCGGTTCGGACCAGCTTCAGGGCCGCGACGGACTTACCCTGCGCTCATCTTGGTCGGGATGCAAGCCCAAACCCGGTTGCGGGTGCTGAATGGCGCCGGATTCGGCTATTTTTCCAGTGCCAACAGGCGCCGTACGCGATCTTCGACCGGGGGGTGTGTCATAAAGAGTTTCTGGGTCTTTTTGCCGGTCAGCGGCTGGACGATGAACATGTTGCTCTGGCTCTCGGGAACCGGCAGAGGGACCTGCCTGCCCGCGGATTCAAGTTTCCGCAGGGCGTTGGCAAGTCCGCGGGGCGAACCGGCCAGCTCGGCGCCGCTGCGGTCGGCCTCATATTCCCGCGAGCGACTGATGGCCATTCGGATAAGCCCCGCCGCTATCGGCGCGGTGATGATAATCAGCAGTCCTACCAGTGGGCTTCGCCGGTCGCCTCCGCCGAAGAACAGCGCCAGGTATCCCAGAACGGTGATGGCCGCTCCCACGGTAGCAGCTATGGTCGAAATCAGCACGTCGCGGTTCTTGACGTGACTAAGCTCGTGAGCGATGACGCCGGCAAGCTCGTCCTGACTGAGCATCCGGCGAAGGCCAGCTGTTACGCATACGGCGCTGTGCTTTGGTCCGCGCCCCGTGGCGAAGGCGTTGGGAGCGCCCGCCGGCGAAACGCACACGCGCGGCATCGGCAGCTCGGCCCGCTCGGCGAGCTTGGAGACCATGTCCCACAGCTCCGGGTCGTCCTGACGCGATATTTCCCTGGCCCTCATTGTGGCCAGGGCGATCTTGTCGGAGTAGAAGAACGCCAGGAAGTTCATCGCGCCGCCGATGACAAGTGCCGGCAGCAGCGCCGAGCGACCTCCCACCAGGTAGCCGATACCGAGGCACAGACCTATCAGTCCGCCCATCAGCAACGTCGTCTTGAAGTTATTCCAAAGTCGATACACGTCTACCTCCACTTCGGTGCTTTTCGCTGAGAGTTTCCAGAGTAGCAGAATCTCCAACCATGGTTCAAGCGACACCGCGAAACGATCTCCGCTGCTGAGTGTTGTAGTTAGGGGCCTAACGCAGAGAAAAGGAGCACTGAAAATGGATGATCAGCGAACAAGGTGGATGGCATTGGTGGGCGTTGGATTTGTGGCGTGTTTGTGGGCGTTACCGGCCGCTCAGGCGGACTGGCCGATGATGATAGAAGACGGGGACCGCACGCCGCCGGTCGAGGGTGTGGAGCTAGTGAACGACCTGAACGCCATGCGCAAGGTGTGGCACTTCAGGCGTCACATGAGCGTGGGCAAGGGCCTGTATCCGGGCAACATACGCCGGACCATCGAGCTGGGTTACGAGCCGTTCGAAGGCGGCGCGAGCACGCCGATAGTCGCGGAAGGCAAGGTCTTTGTAAATTACTACAAGCCCGACGGTGAGGTGCCGGCCGAGGTCGAGGGCTGGCGGACCATGGGCAGCGAAGAGAAGCTCCGGATGCTCCCGGAATGGTTCTGGAGCGTAACGGCCGACGATATCCTTGTTGCCGTGGATGCCGAGACAGGCGAGTTGGCATGGGAAGCCGTGGAACCACATGAGGGGCTTAACCGCCTCTCCCACAAACGGGGCCACTGGAGCACCAGCCCGGCTTACGGGGACGGGCGCGTATTCTCGATGGGTTCCGCCGGCTTGTTACGGGCGTATGACGCCTCAGACGGAGACCGTCTCTGGGAGGCGCCGGCATGGGAAGACCTGTCCCGGCTGCGGGAGGAGCATATCGAAAGCGGCAAGCTTTGCTGGCAGGCGGCGGACAGGTCGTCGCTTGTCGTTGCCGAGAATGTGGTGATCGCCTCGCGCGAGCGGATGCGGGCCTTCGATACCGACACCGGCGAGCTGCGATGGAAAATCGATAGGCACGTGCAGGGCGATTTTGCCACGCCTACCATCTGGCGACACGATGGGCGGGAGTACATTCTCGCCAACAGCGGCGACGGAACCGTCCGTCTGATAGACCCCGCCAACGGAAACATTCTCTGGACGCACGAAGGTCTTGGCCCGTTCATGGGCACGCTTAGTCCTCACGGCGACCTGGTGGTGCTGAACGCTTCACCGGCAGACCCACAGGCCGATGATGACTACGGCTTATATGGTGGTTTCCGTATATCGCTGAATGGTTTGGAGCGCCTGTGGACGCTGCCGGACGAGCAGTCGTATTACCACAGTTGGACGAAGGACCGGGGCCCGCGTCTCAGAGTGCCTATACGCGACGGGCTGGCATACATCTGCCTGCCCCGAGCCGCGCCCCGCGAAGGCGAGGACCGCCATCTGATGCTGGTCGTCGATGCCGAGACCGGCGAAATCAAGTCCCGCATCGAGGGCACCCGCGCCGGCGGCTTTCCCATGCTTATCGAGGACCGCATCATGCTGCACAAGGACCACGCTCACAGTAATCCGGTTACCTCGGCGTGGTGGAAGGCCGGGCAAGAGCCGACGCAACTCAACGGCGAGACAAGCTGGCCCCACGACTCGATAACGGCCTATTGCACACAGATCGAGACGCCGTATGTCAACGGCAGGATATACATGCGCGCGCTCGACGGGCTGGTGTGCTACGACCTGCGTAAGCCCGACGAGTCGCGCTCGCAGACCCTGAAGCTGAGTATTCCCGAAAAGGTTACGGGCAAGCGCGAGGATCTGGACGCGAGTATCTACGTAATAGACGAAGAATGCTCACACGGTGGCTTTGAGGCAGCGCCGGTCTATAGGGCAATCGAAGCCTCCGAGCTGCGCCTGCGGCAGGACAACCTTGAGGGTTACGTGTTGGTGGATTTGCAGCACACCGGGCACCCCGAGCGGTACGACATAGACGCCCGGCTGTCATCGGACGGCAGCATCAGCGGCATGATATCCACGTCGGAGGAGGCGTTTGAAGAGCCGCTTGATGTGTCAGGCGAGATCCACCTCGGCGAGCGTCAGCCCGAGTGGATGCCGGAATGCACGCATGTGCTGTGGCTGCAGGGAGCATCGGTCCGAAAGGACGGGCAGCGGCAGCCGATGTTCGTATTCCTGACGATCGAAGACGGCGATGTCGTGGCCGCCACGGGCATGGCCACGCGAACCACAAAGGCCTGGCTGCTGGTGAACGCCGATGGTCTGGAAGTCAAGTCGGGGCGCATTACCGGTGAGTTGGTCGTGCGCCACAGACCGGACGAATGGACGACCCCGCTTACCGGGAACGGTTCGACTGCGGGAGGCGTGTACGAGATCGACATCGCCGCCGACGGCGCCGAAGGTGTCGTCGGTTCTTACACCGGCACCTACGGCGCCGCCTGGCGATTAACGGCGGATATCAACGGTCGCGTGGAACGCTGAGGAAAGCTTCACGCCCAAGACGAGGGCTTCGTCTTACTCGAACCAGGGCATCTCCTCCGGCTGGGTGGTGCTCTCTTCAGCTTCCTGGTCGCCGGATTCCTCGGCCTTGGCGTCCAGTGCCTCGACGAGCGCCTCGGTCACGTCCTTGGTCTGGACGTCTTCGGCGGCGTAGGTTATCTCAACAGCCACCACCTTGACGCCTTCACTCTCGGCGACCTCAGGCATGACTTGCTCGACGTCGCTCTGGAACTGCTGAATGATGCGCTGCTGGTCCATCTGGAACTGCTGCGATATCTGCATCATCTTCTGCTCGTTGCCTTCCTGCTTGGCCTGCTCGGCCTGGGCCTGTGCGTCGCTGGCCTTTTGCTCCAGCTCCTTCTGCCCCGCCGAGGACTGAAACGCCTGTGCAGGGTCATACGTGCCGATTACCAGCTTATCGCCGTCGTCGGATTCCTCGG
>JBKHJB010000189.1:0-4441 GCA_046538345.1 Phycisphaerae bacterium | reverse complement strand
AATCCGCCCCGACGTGACGTCCTGGGGACGCAATAGGATCAATACGCCCTGAAGAGCTTTGCCCCGCGGTAGTAGAACTTGAGGATTTCCCCGGCCGACCAGCCGTCGGCGGACTTGCCCTCGGCGCCCCACTGGCATAGCCCGACGCCGTGGCCGAAACCGCGACCCTCGGTGAACTCGATCTCGTCGCCGATATCGCGAATGCGGCAGTTCATCGAATAAAGCTTTCGGGCGGAGGGGCTGGAACTTCTAAGCAGCGAAAGGCGCAGATCCTCCGCTCTCATCCGTATGCTTTGACCCTGGGAGTCGGATAGCTCCAGATGCAGCGGCCGACCCCATTCGGTCTTTGACGTAACCCGGATGGTGGCAATTCCCTCAAGCCGCTCGGCGCTGCGGTATGTCCCGAGCAGAGCGGCGTGTATCTCTTTTTTGCTTATGCTGACCGGATCCCACCGATACCGCGGGCAGTCGCGGCAGTCGGTGCATTTCTGTCCGCCGACCATGGGGGTCTCGCCGGGCGGTTCATATAGCACATCCACGGGATTGACCCGTCCGCCGCAGGCGGCGGAGTAATGCGCCTGGAATATCCGTTCCTGCCCCTCAGGACCGTGGGCCAGCACGGTTCCGTGGGTGGTGCGGACGGCCTTCCATCCGCGCTCGTTCTCCGCGGAGAAGCCGCCATACACCTGCCAGCCCTGCGTTGAGCCGATATCGTAGTCGCGCCCCTTGCCGCGCTCGCTCATGTGGTACAGGGCATAGGTCCGCGCCGCGATCGCCTGCGCTCGGTACGTCTCGAGGTGCCAGTGGGGATACAACTCCCTCGGCAGGACGCCGGCGAGATAGCTTTCCAGGTCCACGTGATTGACCACGCGAATATTGTTTTCCTCGTCGGCCAACAGGTGCACCGAGCCGCGATACAAGACGCCGTCGATGCGTATGAACCCGCCAAGGTCGCTTTCCAGCACCACGCGTTCGCCGGAAACCTCGAAAGAATTGAAACGCCACTTACCGCCGCTGCGTCGGACCGTGGTCTCTCCCAACCGCGCGTTGGACCGGCTGACAAGCTCACCATCGGCCTCCATGCGATAGCCGCGGGTGGTGGATATTTCCAGTGGATTTGCGACCGGAAGGAGCACACGGATGGTAGGCACGCCGCTGACGGTCAGCGGCTCCTCGGTTTCGACCCGCGGTTCGCGTCCGCAACTGAGTAGCGCTGCCGCGACGCAGGCAGTCACCACCGCCAGCAGCGCCGCTGGCCAACCCGCCGTCAGCCGCCTCCCTGGGCTTTTTCGTGTCGGTTCCATCACGTGGCAGGTCCATCGGCGGGCCGAGGACGGCGCCTAGCCCACCTGTTTCAAGTCCAGACCGTACTCGGCGAGGCGTTGCTTGACTTCGTTCAAGCTGGTCTGACCGAAGTTTTTGCACGCCAGCATCTCGGATTCGGTCTTGTCCACCAGGTCTCCCAGCGTGCGGGCGCCGAGAGTCTCCAGGGCGCGCCGGGCGCGGACGGAGAACTCCACGTTCTCCAGCGGCGTCGCCAGCAGACCCTGCTCGTGGTCATCCTGCTCGGGCTGCTGCGAAGCTTGCGGCTGGGAGAAGTCCTCCTCATCCTCAAGCTCCATACCCAGGCGCAGCCCTTTCGCCGAGAGCATGTCCTTTATTTCCTTCAGCGACGTTTCGCCGAAGTTCTTGTACGCCAGCAGCTCCGACTCGGTCGTCCGCACCAAATCCCCGAGCGTGCGGATGTTCATCTTTTTGAGGCAGTTTCGCGCGCGGACGGACAGCTCAAAGTCCGTCACGGGTATATCGAGGACGGCGTTGCGCTTGGCGATGCGCTTGGCGTGGTCCTCGTCGTAGTACATGGTCTTGGATGCTTCGGCGTCTCGCAGGAACAGCCGGGCGCGAGCGTGATGCGGATTCGCCGAGAGTATTCGTCGCAGGCAGCGGGCGGATTCGTCGTACCGCCCGGCATCCTCGTAGAGCACCGAAAGGTTCAACAGAGCGTTGGCGTGCACCGGCGGCGAGGAAACGCATGCCTCGTACAGATCCCGCGCCGAGTCGTCCTCTCCGTGGAGGTCGTAGTAGTAAGCCAGTCGGAAAGTCGCCGCCGAGTGGTTCGGCTGAATTTCCCGCGCTCGTTGGTAGGCCTGCACGGCCGACGCGTCTTCGCCGGAAAGCTCATCTACGAGTCCGCGGATGTAATGATAGTCGGCCGTTCCCTCGGCGCCAGAGGCGAGCTTGTCCAGTTGCTTGGCGGCCTCGTCGAGATTCCCCGAAAGGGCCTCCAACTCGCAGAGGCGCAACTCTATCTCGTCGGCGTCCCATCCGCGGTCGGCCGCGAGACGGAACTGCTCCGCCGCCTTGTCGTACTGCCGCAACAGCTTATGACACTGTCCCTGAAAATAGCGCCGGTCCTTGTTATCGGTGGCGTTTGACAGCGCCTCCAGAGCGGACTCCACCCGACCGAGCATGTACCGCGCGATGCCTACCTTCAGCGCCGCGGCGCCGCTCGGCTCGGGGTTCTCCCGTTCCAGACGCCCCAGGACGGCGCGGAACTTGTCCACTCCGCCGGAGGTGGCGAATAACTGCTCCAGCAGTTCGTTATGATCCTCGGCGGACCACGTGTCGCGGGCCGCTATCTCTTCGATAATCTCGACCGAAGCTGATTCCATCTGTAAGCTCCTACTGCCGATACTAACTCTACCGGCGTGACCGATTCACCGGGCGTCCGAAAGGCGGTATTATAGCGAAAAGCCCGGCGGCCGCAATTCGCCCCAGAAAACGCGGACCGCACGATACCAGCAATGACGGCAATCGACAAGACCCAACCCGTTCACCTGATTATCAACCCCCGCAGCGGGTACGGCGGCAGGAAGTATATGCTCTCGGCGTTCCGTGCCGAGCTTCGCCGCGCCGGATACGACATCCGCGAGCACGTCACCCGCGCGCCGCTGGACGCTACCGACTACGCCCGCGAAGTCAGGGATGAAGCCGCCGCCGTGCTGGTCTGGGGCGGCGACGGCACCGCTCACGAAGTCGCCGCCGGGCTTTCCGGCAGCAATGTGCCCATTCTCGTCTGCCCGGCCGGCACGGAAAATCTGCTCGCCAAGGAGCTGCGTATGCCATCGGACCCGCGACAACTCGTCGAGGTCCTTCGCGACGAGCGCACAGGCGAGTTTGACGTCGGAACCGTCAACGGCCGGAGTTTTCTGCTGATTATCGGCGTGGGATTCGACGGAGAGGTGGTCCGCCGCCTCTCGGCCGGTCGAACCGGACATATCTCGCACCTGAGCTACTTCTGGCCCATCTGGCGGACGTTCTGGGAGCATCGCTTTCCGCGTCTGCGTGTGACCGCCGACGACGAGGAGATATTCCACGACCACGGACTGGTCTTCGTGGGCAATATATCCCGCTACGCCGTAGGGCTGCGCATCTGCCGCGATGCCGTGTTCGACGACGGACTGCTCGATTTGGTAGTGTTCAGTTGTCGCCAGCAGACCGCGCTGGTTCTGCACGCAGCATGGACACTGCTGCGCCGACATCCCCTTAAAGGTAACGTAATGTACCGCCGCGTCCGACACGTGCACATCGACAGTGCGGCGTCCGAGCCCAGCCAGGTGGACGGAGACATCGGACCCGGCACGCCGCTGGATATCTCCGTGGCGAGGCGTCGGATAAGACTGTTCATGCCCGCCCGGACCGGCTGGTGGCGGAACTGGCCCCTGCTTGGAGAGCTTGCGATATGACATCAAACGTCTGCACCATCGGAAACGTGCCGGTAGGCGAGGGAGGACTGGCCCTTATCGCCGGACCCTGCGTAGCCGAGAGCCGCGAGCTGTGCCTCCGCGTCGCGTCGGAAATGAGCAAGCTCTGTGACGAGCTGGGCGTCGGGTACATCTTCAAGGCCAGCTACGACAAGGCCAACCGCTCCAGCGCCGACGGCTTCCGCGGCGTCGGACTGGAAAAAGGTCTTCAGTGGCTCGCCGACGTGCAAGACGAAGTCGGCTGCCCCGTGCTGACCGACGTGCACGAGACCGCCCAGGTCGCGCCGGTGGCTGAAGTCGCCGACTGCGTGCAGATACCCGCGTTCCTCTGCCGTCAGACCGACCTGCTGACAGAAGCCGGCAAGCTTGCCCCGGCCGTGAATATCAAGAAGGGGCAGTTCATGGCGCCCTGGGACATGTCCGGAGCCGTCGAGAAGGTCCGCCGCGCCGGCGGGCAAAACGTGACGGTCACCGAGCGGGGCACGTGCTTCGGATACAATCGGCTGGTTACGGACTTCCGGGGGATTCCGCAGATGCGGGAGTTCGCGCCGGTGGTCTTCGACGCCACGCATTCCGTCCAGCAGCCCGGGGCACTGGGCTCCGCATCCGGAGGCGAGCGACAATTCGCGCCGGTGCTGGCGGCGGCCGCGGTCGCCGTAGGAGCCGATGCCCTGTTC
>JBKHJB010000188.1:0-4480 GCA_046538345.1 Phycisphaerae bacterium | reverse complement strand
TCTAACACCGCCGCACGTGCGGCTTCAACGCGAAAGGTTCAACCGGCGGGGTTGCCGCCCGGGCGAGCGGCGCGGGAAGCTCAGCTCTTGCGGACGACCACGGCGGTGAGGTCGTCGGCCTGGGTCAGTCCCTCGGTGAAGCGCATGACCTCCAGGCGCAGCTCGGTGATAATCCGCTCGGCCGGATGGTCCCTGTGTTGCCGCACCACCTCCAGCATGCGATCGATGCCGAAGTCCTCCCCATCGGTGTTGGTGGCTTCGAAGAAACCGTCGGTGGTCACCAGGGCGATATCGCCGCTCTGCAGGTCGCGCCGCAGGACCTCCGAATAATCGGCCCCGTCCATGACCGCCAGCGGCAGCCCAGTCGCCGGAAGCTGCTCGAAGCT
Organism: Phycisphaerae bacterium; assembly: GCA_046538345.1. Taxonomy (GTDB): domain Bacteria; phylum Planctomycetota; class Phycisphaerae; order SM23-33; family SM23-33; genus PUND01. Next base: position 4,094 of record JBKHJB010000188.1, on the reverse strand, counting down.
GTCGCGGCGGCGGTTGTAGAAAATCAGCGGTCCGTGTCCGGCCGAGGCAAAGCTCAGAGACCCGTCGGACGCATCGAGAAGGCCGAAGAAACACGTCACGAACCGGCTTTCGCCCAGATCGGCGGCGAGCAGGTCGTTGACGGTGCGCAGAACCACCGGCACGTCCGCGCCGCCAATGCTGACGGCGCGGAGCATGGCGCGGGTCTCGGCTATGACCAGCGCCGGTCCCACGCCGTGTCCGGAGGCGTCGGCTACGATAGTCATGCAGCGCCCGTCCGAAAGTTCCAGGAAGTCGTACATATCGCCGCCGGTTTCGTCGGCCGCCTGACTGAACCCGGCGATGTCGAAACCCTCCAGTTGCGGGCTTTCCGTGGGCAGCAGTCCCTGCTGAATCTCGCGGGCGATGCCCATGGCCCGCTCCATCTGCTGCTTCTGGACGTAGTGGTCGATCAATTGGGCACGCTGAAGTGCGACGCCGGCCTGTGCGCCAAGCGCCTCGGCGACCGTCTCGTCGTAGTCGTCAAAGCCGCCGTCACGCTTGTTGATGGCCTGCAGGACGCCGACCAGGGAGCCCTCGTAGTCCCGCAGAGGCACCGAGAGGATGTTCCGCGTCTTGAAGCCGGTTCGGCTGTCGGGTTCGGGGTTCCACCGCTTATCGACGGTTACGTCGGGGACGTTTATGGTTTCCCCGCTGACGATGGTCTCGCCGCTGATGCCTTTGTCCGCGGGGACGCGCAGCTCGTCCAGTCCGGCGGCGATGCGGCTGACAAGCTCGTTGGATTCCGCGTCGTAGAGAAACAGCGTGGCGCGTTCGGCGTTCAGCAGCTCCATGCTGCGGTCGATTATTAGGTTCAGCAGTTCGTCCAGACCGGCGACGGCGCCCATGGCCCGGCTGATTTCCAGAAGCTTCTTCAGGTCCTGGAGCTTTTTGTCCGTCTCGTGTGCGTTCATGGGCCTATCGTTCGTGCTGCCGGCGGCACGGGAACAGGGTATGTCACACCGCCGGCGGGGAACACCACAACCTGTTGCGGCCGGCGATCAAGAATCTCGTCGGCACGGTCCACGGCTTTGTCGATGTCCTCAAACAACTCTATCCCGGGAAAACGCACATGCTGGTGGGCAAGCTTCGGCGAAACCATAATTATCGGGTTCCGGTGCAGGGTCCTCAGCGCCAGGCGGATGAAAAACGCGGCATCCCCGGCCAGCTTGGGCGCCAGTCGCATCAGCAGCGAGCCCAATGCGTCGGCGCCGAGCAGGCGCACCGCCCGCCGCGTCCAGACGGGGCTGACGGGCCAATTGGGCACTTCCATGCCGTGCAGTCCCGCGCGGCAGGGCGTGGTAACTATCATCACCCCGCCGGGCCGAAGCGCCCAGAGCGTGTTGGCGATGCACTTGAAAGACTGCCACAGGTCGAAGTCACGCGGATAGGCGTTTACCACCAGCACGTCGGCTCGCGGCTGTACCAGCACGCCGCAGTCCACGGCGCATTGCTTGGCGAGCATCCGCTGGGTGGGTATCACCTCTCCGGCGGCGACGCAGCTCGGCAGGTCGTTCTCGTCGAGCAGGTACTGCAAGGCGAAGCTGCGTCCCTGGGTTTCGTCGATCATCGCCCCGCCGGCGTCGATGGCGCTTCGCATGGGGTTGTCTTCGGCGGATAGCCCCACAAGCTGCCTCAATCGCCGTCCCACTCCCTGACGGTGAAGACCGCGGATAGTATCCAGAGCGGCGCAACCGGGCAGGAGCATCTTGTACCCTCCGCCGAAGCCCGCCTGGAGGTGCGGACTGACCGAGGAAATGAGTATCCTCAAATCGGCTGAGGCGACGCCTTCGTCCACGCGGATATTTACCTTGCCGGCCTGACCGGCGCTGACGTAGCGGTCGTCCTCGTGCCAGGGATTGGATCGCCGGGCGATGCCTCGGGCGGCGTGGCCGAGCTTCTCCTCGGCCTCGGCGGGCGTCAGGGGTGGATGCATCCCGGTGGCGAAGACTATCTCCACCTGGTCGTCGGGTACCTGCGCATGACGGATTTCGCGCATGACGACCTCGAGTATCTCCGGCAGGGGACTGGTACGGGTGAGGTCCTCGACCACGATGACCACGCGCCCGTTTTTGCACTGCGCCAGAAGCCGGTACAGCGGCGGACCGGTGTCGGGCTGGCTCAACACGGTCGCCAGGCGGTCACGCCAGTCCTCCGGTGCGGTTCTCAGGCGCGGCGCCGCCGTCTGGGCAAGATGCCAGTGCTTCGGCAGGTCTATTTGAAGTTTGTCGTTGTCCCAGGGGACGGAGACTTCTGACATCGAAAGCGGTCCTTTCGGACTCTTCGGAGGCGCACTCTAACCGGACGTCACTCGACGCCCCACGATGACATGGTAAACGCTCGTCGGTTCGGGCACCGAGACGAAATTACCGAACCCCGCTTTGCCCATCAGCTCCTGAAGCTCGCGGGGAGAGCGATAGTTCATGTGCAGCCCGAACACGCGGCGGAAGAAACTGTCCGTACCGTGGGCACGGCTGATGCTGTTGAACACCACGCTCCGTCCGACCGGCATTACCTCGGCCACTGCCCGGGCTATGGAGACTATCTGCTCGTCGGTGAGATACTCGCAGATTCCGAGCATCTTCACGATGTCCGGGGGATATTCGAGCATCTCTTTCACGTCGCGAACGTCTCCCTGTATGTATCGGACCTTGTCGCCCACGCCGGCTTCGGCGGCAATGCGACGGCCGTAGTCGAATGCGTCGGAGTTCAGGTCAACGAGCGTCGCCTCGCTGTCGGCGCGGGCCTGGCTCATCGCGTCGATGATTATCCGACCCGGTCCGGCACCGAGGCAGAGCACGTGGACCGGCTCGTGACCGGTTTGCTCGATCAGTCGCGCAATAAGACGGGCGCCCAGCCGCCGGCGGTTGCGCAAAGCCATAGGTATCCCACCGGCGCCGACGAGAAATTTATCGGCTATCTGTGTCGGATTGCCTTCGTAACTGATCACCATGCTCCGCCAGCCGCCGGGGTCACGCCAGTTGGACTCGGCCAATTCGCTCTTGGCGAACTTCAGCACGGCGCGCAGCAACTCGGCCGGTATAAAGTGATTCACCAGCGGGTTCACCAGTCCCGCCTTTACGGCGCGGGCGACAGGTCCGGGCTTCTCGAAGTCTATGTCCGCTGTCCATGGTTCCATCGGTCGGCTCCTGTAAACAGCGTGGAGTATAGACAACCATCGGCTGCATGGGCAAAAGAGCTTTTGCCCGATGGGGCTGGGGCTAAAGATTTCGCGACGGTGAGACCGATAACATCTTCCGGCTATCGGGCCGGTTCACGTTGTATGGGCCTTAAACCGCAAGGGCAACCGACATGACTAAGCGCCAACTCATCGACCAGATCCTCCAGGTTAATTCAACGGCCGATCCCGGTTTCCTCGCCCGCTTCGAGCCGGACGAGCTGGACGCGTACCTGCGGCACCTGCGTGAAGCACGGCTGCCGCGACTGGCGGGCGACCCGCACCGGTTCGATCACTACTTCCGCGACGCTGCGAAGGTCGCCTACCAGCCGTTGAGCGAACAGGCGGTCGCGGTCGCCGAGCCGCCGGACGAAGGTGAGTATGAGGACGCTCCGCAGGTCGCCCCCGGCGCTGATGCGCATTCAACACCTTATGATGCTGGCGCTTACGTTTCCCAACAAGCCGGTGCGGTATATGACGTTCCCGCTGCCGGCGCCTGGCAGCAGCACAGCGAACCACCCGCCGCTTCGGAGGACGCACTCGATTTGTCCTATGTCCCCGCCGAGAGAGACGACAAGAGCGATCCTGAGACCGAGAATACCCAAAGCGACTCGTCCTTCGCCGACATGGAGGAGGATGCCGAGGCCTGGCTGTTCTAGCTCACGGCCGTGCCTCGGCTTCGGTCAGACGGGCGAATTTTGCCCGTCGGCGCTCAAACGGGATTGACAAGTTTCTCGTCAAGGGGATATACTCCGCTTTCCGTCGGAAGACCCGATAGAGATATCCCCTCTCCCGGCGGGTCATGGGGCCGTAGCTCAACTGGATAGAGTACCGGACTGTCGATCCGGTGGTTGCGGGTTCGAATCCCGTCGGCCTCGT
>JBKHJB010000187.1:0-4488 GCA_046538345.1 Phycisphaerae bacterium | reverse complement strand
ATCTTTTCGTGGCATTCGTGCTGCTATTCGTGCCATTCGTGTTCTGCGGTTTTGCTCGGGCGATGACTGGGTTCTGAAAGCCCCGGCCCCTCTGTGCTCGACCAGGCCCGAGAACACGAATTACACAGATGTAAAAAGGATTACGCGAATAAGAAGCGGAGGATTCAGCGGGTCGCTGTCGCACTGCGAAAACACTATCGCGCTGCTATTCGTGTCATTCGTATTCTGCGGAACCACTTGATGGGCCGACGCCCGCGGGCCGTACCGGCTCGCTCTGTTCGCCGACGAACAATTCAGCCAGCAATCCGCCGGCCGTCGCTATAAGCGCGAACAGGAACGCTCCCCAGCCGGCGGCCTCGACCATGTCCAGGACGATAGTACCGGTCGTCAGCGCCTCTCCGCCGGGCGGGAAGACCAGGTGCAGCATCGTGCGGTTAAAGCCGCCATAGACCAACCCCAAAGCCGCCCCTGTAAGCAGTGCCATAACCACTCGAGCGGCCGTACTGGCGCCCCCGGCCAATCGGGCTATGAGAACTCCCGCCACAAGCGGCATCCAGATGAGCGCCCACCATACCTCTCCCAACGCCGGTATCCCGCCGCCGGACCGCTGGAACGCAAGGTCCACCGCGCCCGCTCCGCCCGCGGCCAGGATGGCAATCGGCAGCACGTGCCATGCACGGGCAGGCACCTGCCGACGCCGCTCAGCGCGGAGGCGCATCCGACGGCGCAGAGTCAGCGGCAGATTGTAGAACAGGTCGAACACCGCGTGTTCCAGCAGTCCGCCCCGCTCGCCGAACACCGGGACCACGTGCACCGCGCTGGTCGCCCAGTGACCGGCCATGAATCGCGCCAACGCCGGGTAGCGGTACGTCATCTGTATCGGAAACGCCAGGTATCCGACGTATTTGAAGAAGCTCAGGAACACCGCAATGTTATAGTCGCGGAAGTTCCGCTCTCGGGCGACCAGATACACCACGTACAGCCCCCGCGCCAGAGAACCGGGAGAGACCGGAACCACCTGAAACGCCACCATTATGCCGCCGGCGGTCGCCAGGGCCTCGGCGAACGTCAGTTCCGGATGGAGGTAGATGAACACCACCGCCACGATCAGCGCCACCACCTGCGTTACCGGCGCTGTGCATACGTGCACCGCCAGCGACTTGAGATACTTCTGGATATACGGTTCGTCCAGACGCGCCTCGATACGATCGGCGTCCTCGTCCGAGAGCATACCGTTCTTGCGTCCCTCGCGCAGCATCTGCCGTAGCCACTGCTCGCGGGCGTCGGCGTTGAAGTACAGCCGCACGGGGCGGACGAATATCTGCCGTGCGACATGCGCGACATAGCCCCAGTCGGTAAGCAGGCGGTGCAGCTTCGCCGGCAGAAAAGCCAACACGGAGTGTGCGGCGAAGCGCAACGGGCTTTTCAGCAGGCGCTGGGCCTTTGCCTCGCCGACGCGCCCCGCGCGATGCCAGGATGCGATTTTCTCGGCCATCCGCCCGCGCAGAGCACGGCGGAAGTAGCTCAAGCTGGTCAGTATCCGCCGGTAGTGTCGCCTGTAGTCCCCCCTGCCCCAGATGCGTCTGACAATCCCCGCCACCGCCGGCAGAACCAAACCCAGCCCCGCCGCCACAGCCCAGACACCGCTGCTCAACCATCCGCCTGCCCAGGCGCTTAGGAGCAAAACCAATGCGGCTATCGGAGCGACCGGCCTGACCCAGCAAAGCACCGCAAACAGGCAGCTCAGCAACCAACTGCTCCGCAGACGATTCGCGCAGGCGTCATCGGCGACGTTACGTGTGTTCCAGCCGGCTATTGCGCCCCGGCGTATTCGCGACCACAAACCCGACCTGGTGAGCAGGCGGACGTGGTTGTGCGTTACGTCCGGCAGCGACTCGCGGTAATTTCGGTCGGTCTGCTTCAGCTCTTCCAGCGCGTCGGACATGTCCGCGAAGCCGTCGGCGTGCTCGGCGACGAATCGCTCGAGCTTGTGCATCTGCCCGCGGTCGAACTGCACCAGCGACCCCCTGCCGATGCCCTGGACGATGAGCTTTACGTCGGCCGGACTCATCGGCAGAAACGGCAGCAGCGTCAGCCCGGCGCGGAAGTCCACAGCCGTCGGAAGCGCCGACGGGTCGTGCTCCGTCTCGGTGCGCTTCATGACGTTGGGCTGACTCTTGCAGGTCCACCACTCGTACTGGCGGGCAAGCTCCGGAGCGCCCATCTCGTGCATGAGCTTGACCAAGCGGTACATGAACGCCTTCTTGGCGCGATACTCAGGCGAGCCGAGTCCCGCGTCGTCCTCGCCTACCTTCCAGCGCATCCTCGCCAGCAGACGGTCGTCCACCTCGAACCGCCAGGGCCGCCCTTCCACCCATTCGCGCAGTTCACCGCAGCCGCCTATTCGCCTGTCCACTAGCGTAGCGTAGATGTCGGAGACGCACTGTTCGTCTCCGAAGCGTACGCCAGCGGCGCGACGCACGAACTTCTGCCACAGCGCCCCGGCGCGAGCGGCGTCCGGATGCACCTGCGGGCGGAAAGCGCCCTGGAAACCCAAGGCGTAGAGAGCGTCGCGGAAACGGCGGGCGAAAGACGAGGGCGGAACCAGTATCTTCAATCCGCAGACCCGGCCGAGTTCGAGACCGGCGATGGCGCCTTCGGGCGATATCTTCAGCGGGCGGACGCGATAGACCTGTCCGGCATATCCGCCGCCGACGAATTTTTCGACGCGCAAGCGCACCCTCGCCGTATTCGCCGGCATAAGCCCCCGCACGTCGTAGGTGAGCTTCTCGCCCGGTTCGTAGGGGCTTGGGCGCATCGCGCGCTCCAGCCGCGCCTCGCGAAAGGCGTCGGTGAGCATACGGCAGGTTTCCGGGCTGTGATGCGTGCCCATCCGCTCCTCAAAAATGGCGTTAACAGCGGCCGGTCTTGCAGCTTGCACTAAGCTTTATCGGCACAAAGGCGGCGATAGTACGGTCTTGGCTTCATACATGCCAACGCGGGAGCAAGTTCTTGGGGATTCAAGCTTTTAAGGACCTCGACTCGGGCGGCTGCCGTTACAGTCCCACAGCCCGCCGGCAGGCGTCCGCGACCGCCCGGCCGAGCAAGCGGTACCCGCTGTCGGTCATGTGGACCCCGTCCGGACCGACGCAGTTTTCCACTCCTTCGCTCAGCACGACCGCGTGCAGGTCGTTTATCGTCGCGCCGGCGTCGGACATCAAATCCGTCGCGGCCTCGTTGTAAGCCACCACGTCCCGCTCATAGCGGTCAAAGTCGGTTCCGCGACCGGCGTGTTTTTCATCCATCACCGGCGTCGTCGTCGCCCAGAGAATGTTCCGGCCGGCTGATTTGAGCATGTCGGCAATCGACGAAAGATTCTCGCGGTACTTCTCCAAAGGCACCTGGTAGCTACCGTCGGGTCGGCTTCGCTTGATGTCGTGCAGGCCGCAGTTCACATGCACCAACGATGCGTGGGGGAACTTATCCAACCACTGATCGAGATGCGAGAGCACATTGGTCGAGTCGCCACCGTTGCCCTCATGGCGAACCAGCACCGGCATGTCGCCGACGGCAGTGGCCGCGTGCGGCGTGTAGCCCATCGAAATCGAGTCGCCGATTATTAATGCCTGGGGGGTTTTCGTCATGTAAAGCTCCTTCCAGCGAGCGGCCGAGAGACTAACGGATAAGCTACGAGCCGGTCGTGGTCAAGTCCGGGCGCTCAAACGCCCTCCGCGCCCTTGCCGTTGTTCGTTATAATGCGGGTGTGCCGGATGCGTGGAAGGCCGCTCGTCCCCACGCGGGGCGGGAGGAAAGTCCGAGCACACCCGGACCCCGGTGGTGGGTAACGCCCACCGTCCCGGCCGCCTTCGGGCGAGTCGGGGTCGGGCCAGTGCCACAGAAAACAAACCGCCCCGAGCTTGTCGAGGGGTAAGGGTGAAAAGGTGCGGTAAGAGCGCACCGCGGCGGCCGTGAGGTCGCCGGCACGGCAAACCCCACCGGGTGCAAGGCCAAGCAGCGGCTAAGGGCAGGTCCAGGCCCCCAGCCGCGGGTAGGCCGCTTCCCGACTTTGTCGGGAGAGCCCGTCGGTAACGGCGGGTCGAGATAAATGGCCTTCACCGTCGCCGTGTTACGGCCCGATGTGGCGACGGAACAGAACTCGGCTTACAAGGCATCCGGCCGGGCCTAACGTTCCATCGGCGGCTGCGGCGGCTTGACCCGTCGCGGCCGCATGTTACACTACGCCTTCGGAGCCGGCTCCCGATCGGCCCGAAAACGGACAACCGAACACCGGGGCGTAGTCCCAACGGGACGCCCCGTATGGGGCGCGCAGCTTGGTTTAGAGCGTCCCGGCGGGAAGGTCGCTGGTTGCCTGCGGCAGGAGTGTCCTGCCAATATGCTGGTCGTTAAAAACTGAATATCGGGGCGTAGTCCCGACGGGACGCCCCGTATGGGGCGCGCAGCTTGGTTTAGAGCGTCCCGGCGGGAAGG
>JBKHJB010000186.1:0-4519 GCA_046538345.1 Phycisphaerae bacterium | reverse complement strand
CATTTGTGGCTCAGCTTGGTTTAGAGCGCCCCGGCGGGAAGGTCGCTGGTTCGAACCCAGTCGCCCCGATTTTGGCGGCAAAGCCGCCAAAATAGAGCAGGTGAGCAGGAGAACATTAGAGCAGGAGAACAGGGGCTGACGCCTTAATGAGCGTCCCGGCGCCGGCCGAAAGTTTTGCAGAGCTAATCCCGAAGCCCGATCCAAAGCCGCCGGGTAACTTCAGCTTGCGGCTGTGGTCAAGCGAAAGACCGTCGAAAGCGCGATTACGGCCGCGACCGTCAGACCGCCGGCCAGGCACAGAACACCGGCGAGGGGTTGGCGTCGGCGGCGGAGTGAGCGGACAAGTTCCGGGTTGTGTCTGCCGAGCATTCCCACGCATCTGCATACGCCCACCAGTACGGTAACCACGACGGCCGAGGTCAGCATCGCCCCGGCGGTAAGGATGAGTATCGTCGTGGTGTGCGCCCACAGTCCGGCAAGCTCGCTGCCGCGGCCGGCGGCGAGGGCGTGGAACGGACTCATCACCACAACGGTCGCCAACGCCATCAGCCCAATCCCGGGAAGCAGTATCAGCCAGAGCAGGGCCAGGTCGTCGGCGCAAAGCCCGGCCGCCTTGGCCGCCCAGGGCAGGTCATACGCCCGGCGGTCGTCGCTATACGCCTGGGCTAGCAGGCCAATCGGCAGCAGAGGCAGCGTGATAACCGGAAGGACGTAAACGGCCAGCAGTCCGAACATCTTGGCGGACACGACGACCGTTGAGACCGGATTCAGCGAAGGAAACTTCGGCGGGTCCGACACACCGCGAAGCGTGCTTTCGACCACGTTGAGGCAGTATCGGCCGAAGTATCCCAGCGCGTAGAGCACCACGACTCCCGCGGCAATAGCCAGCAGGCAGCTCTGCCATGCGTGCGCGCCGGTGCATAAGGTCCCCAGCGCGCAGGCCGTCCGCAGCAGCGCGTAGAACAGCCCCGTCATGAACATCAGCAACAGGACCACCGGGAATGACTTCGCGGCATATCGCGCGGCCTGGAGACAACTTTGACGGAACAGTCCGGTCGCCGGGGCGAATTTGGCGGCGACCGGTCCGGCTTCCGCCGTCGTAGTCGGCACCGGGGCCCCGGCGAGCGTACCACAGAACGGGCACGCCTTGGCCTGGGCGGAAACCAGCCGACCACACTGCGGACACCGCCGGGCCGAGCGGGAATCCCGCGGGAGCACCTCGCCGGCGTTGCTGTCATGGCGGGGGGCGGTTATGGCCCGCATGTACGCCTCGTCCTTTTCTCCGAATTCCCCCGATACGTCGGGTATCGTCACCACGCCCCCGCAACGCGGACAGCGTTCAGAGACGCCGGCCATGGATTCCGGTACCTGCATGACCTTGCTGCATTGCGGATGAGGACACGTGAATTTAATCGCCATAGCTTATTTCCCCCGCCAATGAGTTTTCGCTCGCGGGTAGGCGCCCACCCTTTGGACGCAAAGGGGGGCAATCTGTTCGCGAAAATTAATCAGATTCCACGTTCGATACTCCGCGCCCGGGGGTAACGGCCAGTGTCATCGAACCAGTTACCCACACCGATATATACATCCAGAAGAGCATCGGCGCCTTTGTCGAGATTACCCGAACGACCGGACCATTTCATGTGACTTCCCTCGATCCGGGGAGCGAACAGAGCCGGCACCTCGCCGGTCGTACAGCTTGATCGCCGAAGTCCGCGTGTTTGTTTCCCCGGACATATATTCGAAATGTGCATCCGCCACCGGCCCCCGAAACGAGACCAGCAGGAAAAGCCCGGAACACCGCCGCAGATACCGACCTGCAACGGCTGCCAAGCGTTCGTTAGACCTTATACTACCGCGGGAGTTGTTCGTCAATCAAAAAACCGCTGCCGCAAATCAGCCAGCAAATCGCTTTTAGACCTCCGATTGTCACTGACGGCGGGGCCGAGACCAAACCTTCTCGCCAGTCGCGACGTGAAAGCTCAAGCCCACCTCGGCATGTGCGCGGATATTTGCCTCCGACCCGTGGTTGACAGGTCTCCGCCGGCGACGTATGCTGTTGGTCTTTCCATAAGACAAGGAGACGCATCGTGTATGCCGTCATAGAGGACAGCGGACAGCAATTTCGAGTATCCGAAGGCGACGTCCTGGACGTGGACCGCCGCGAGCTTGCCGAGGACACTAAGGAAGTTGTTTTTGACCGTGTTCTGCTGGTGGCCGAGGACGGAAACGTCAAGGTCGGCACGCCGCACGTCAGCGGCGCGAAGGTGACGGCCGATATTCTGGACGCCGACGCCAAGGGACCCAAGCTGCACATCCACCGCTGGCGACGCAGGAAGAACTCCCGCCGACGCACAGGCCACCGCCAGAAGCTGCTGCGCGTTCGCGTAAAGCGAATCGCCAAGGGTCGCTGAGAAGCCCCGCCGACCGCCGCGCCTGAATGCCCCGTCGCGGTGTTCTGCCAAACCCCAGGCCGCACCTTGCCACTGTTTTACAGGTGCCTGCGGACGTGCGCGCCGGGCACCCCGCAGAGAGGGTTTCGGACTGCACTGAATCGCCGTTCCGACGTGTCCCGCACAGCCGTAGTCACTTGGCGGTTACCCAACCGTGCCCCCTTGCGGCCACTCACTTCAACCGGTACGGTATCCGCACGGTAATCGAATCGGTGGGAGTGGTCGCCATGACGGAGCAGCAAACCCGGAACGAACCGAAGCAAACCAGCCGCCGGCAATGGGGAAAGTATGTCTTTATTCTCCTGATTATCTTTGCCGTTGTAGCCATCTGGTGGTCCCAGCGTCGTGACCCGCAGTTGGACGGCTGGCTCAATGACTACGAAGAGGCGTCTCGCCTGGCCCGGGAGCAGGACCGCGACATTCTTCTGTTCTTCACCAAGACGCCGATGGGCCGTGAAGACAGACGCATGGTCAGCGATGTGCTGAACCGCAGGGAAGCGAAAGCTGTGATCGAGTACGAGGAGATTATTCCGGTGCACCTGCGGATGGCCGCTCACTCCGAGCGGGCCGCCAGACTGGGCATCGACCAGACGCCGGCACTGGTACTGCTGTCGCCGGAAGGGCTTGAGGGCGAACCTCCGAAGGTGCAAATCGGATTTCTGAGAACGGAGGCCTTCGCCGAATTCCTCGACTCTTCAGTCCGCGAGGCGATGGAGGCGCAGTCGTCGCCGTGACGGAGAATACAGTCCTGTGATCCCAAAGCTGGGGCAGAAAGGACAGTTTGCAGCGGTCTTAACCATCGCTTTTGGCGTTACGGTCGGGCAGATGTCCCTTCGGGGGCGGCTTACTGCCCCCACCACCGACTATAACGAGCAGGTCCGGTTGGCCCGTCACATTGCTGACGGCGCGGGTTTTGTCTGTCCGGTCGGTCCACGGCGCGAAGACCCCTCGAGCTGGTACACGCCCGGGTACGTAGTGATGATGGCCGGCGTGCTCAAGGTCTTCGGAGGTGCCTCTCCCGCAGCCTTGGCGACTATCCGACTGCTCAACGCAGCCGCCATCTCTCTGGTGGCGGGACTGACTTTTCTTATTGCCCGCCGCCTGCTGGATTCGACAACCGCGTGGACGGCCGTAGTTCTGCTGCTGGCAAGCCCGATACTGGCTTACAAGGCCGACGAAATCTGGGACACACAATGGACCATGAATGCGGGCATGCTGGTAATGTTCCTGCTGGTGTGCGTTCGCCCGCACCGCTTGTCCGGAATCTTTGGCGCGGGCCTTGCCTGTGCGGCCGCTGCCATGATCAACCCCTCCTTTACGCTCTGCTACCCGGTCTGGGTTATCTATGCCGGTTGGAGGACGCGCCCGGAGGCGGCAACCCGACATGGCAGGTCGCGGCACCTGCTGAGATACGCCCTGCTTGCCTTCACGGGGTTCGTTTTGGGCATACTGCCGTGGACGGTGCGCAACTACCGCACTTTCGGCGAGTTATTCTACCTTCGCGGCAACCTGCCGCTGGAGATGTGGGTGGGCAACGCGCCGTGGTCCGACGGATACTTTTTTGCCTCGGACGGCTCGCGCATCCACCCGGTATTCGACGAATACGAGGCCCTGCGTATGACTCGACTGGGCGAGTGGGAGTATTTCCAGGCCTGTCGCAGGGATGTAGCCCGCTGGTGGAATGAGGACCCGCACCGTTTCTTCCGGTTGGGGCTGCGGCGCGTGCGGTGGTTCTGGCTCGGGCGATACGATTTCGACGTCCCGACAACAGCGAAGCTCGTCAAGGTCGTCGGTACGGCCGGGCCAAGCTTTCTGGCTATTGTCGGAACGGCGTTCGTCGTGCTGCGCCGCAGGCGTGGGCTGGTGCTGGTGATAACCGCTGCCGTGTATCCCCTGGTGTACTACGCCACCATTGTGATGGTTCGCTATCGCCTGCCAGTCGAGCCGGTGGTTATGATGCTCGCAGCGGTGGGAGTGGTCGAGACGGGCCGGCTGTTCGCCCGTCTGGGAGTCACACAAACACACCGTATTTGAAGATGCACCAGATTGCCTTCAGCCCGTCCTTC
>JBKHJB010000185.1:0-4551 GCA_046538345.1 Phycisphaerae bacterium | reverse complement strand
CCGGCCCGTTAACGGCGGCCGGGACTGGTGCTAAGACGCTACGAAGGGATGTCTAAGCCGACAGCAGGAATAAGTCAAGCGCAAAATATCGCGCCCGCGACGCAATGTGCAAACAGCCGCTTCCCGCACGGCTGGCGGGGTGGTTGGTTGCGTGCGCAGCAGGCCTCGGGCAGAGCAGGGGCTGCTATTGCTCCAGGCCCCATTCGACGTAAAGGGACGCGGCTGTCTCGGCCGCTTCTGTGCCGGGGTAATCCCGCATGCACTCCATGAGCTTGTCGCCGGCGCGGTCGGTCATGCCCGCGGCGTGGAGATTGTGGGCGACCTTCAACAACGACTGTGCGGCCTGTTCGTCCGCATTGGGGGAATCGTTCCGCTGCTGTTCATCCTGTCCTGCGGGTTGTGTGGTCGTCGGTCGGCTCGTGGCGGTTGTGGGCTGAGTGGTGGGTCGGCTGGTCGGTTGCGTCCGGGGTGTGTAACGGGGATCCAGCCGAGCCAGAGCTTCGTTTGCGGGCTTAAAGCTCTCTGTGTCGTCGTAGCCACGGATTATGGTCCGGTAGAGTCCCGCGGCCGATCGCGGGTTATCCTTCTCTTCCTCGGCCTGGGCTTTTTCGAGCAGTTTGCGGGCGCGCTGCTCCCGCTCAAGTTCATCGAGCTTTCGAGCGGTTTCCTGGTCTTTCCGCAGCAGTTGTTGCAGTTCCTCCTCGGCGTCGCTTCCCGGTTGCAGTTCGGTGGTGAACTGATCGATAATTTCCTGATAGGCCTGTGCCGCCCGGACGGGGTCTTTTTCCCGCAGAGCGCGAGCGCGGCGCAGTTGCTGCTCACCTTGCAGCTCGATCCGCTCCAGCAGTCGCTCACTGCCCAGTTGCACCGACGGCGGATACCACACGAGCTCATAAAGCTCCTTTGCGGTCTTCGCCGTCTCGTAGTACCGCCCTTCCTGCAGCGACTCCCAGGCCTCCTCGAGCATCTCCTCGGCCTTTTTGCGGTCGTCCTTGCTGATAGGCGGATGGTCCTCGCCGATTTGACGTAGCCGCCGGAACCAGGAATCATTGGCTGCGGTTATGTCTTCCCGCGTCCCCCCGGCGACAAGCTCCAGTTGCGGCGTTACCACCATCCAATACGGCTCTTTGTCCTCGGGGAAATTATCTTTGTATTTCTGCCAGAGCGGGTCGTCCTCGTTGGCCTTGGATCGCCTCAGTACGAAGTATTTGTTGACAAGCTGTTTGAATAGCTCCGTATCGAGTTGTTTCGCGGCCTGATCGGCGCGGATTGATTTGGTATCAGATGATAGGATGACCAAAGCGCAGCGGCCTTGTGTCCGGGCGGCCTTGACCATACCGGAGTGTTTCTTGTGGTTCTTGACCTTGGTTTGGCCGGCAGCCGCCACTGCCAGTATCAGTACGACCGTGACTGTCCAGACAGTGTGTTTCATCGTATGCTCCTCGCCGGGGGGGGCAAGTGTCAGCCGCCGCCCGCGTGTCGGGGTGTCACCTTTATAGTAGAATTCTACCAGAAACGACCAGCTAGACGAAGCCGGGTTTGCCCCGTTGCAAAGATTCTCGCGTCGGCTTAGAGTAAATCGACTATGGCCTTGACTGTGCTTGACCTATCGGACGCGCAGGAACGAGACGAAGTATCGCGTTTGCGCGAGCGACTTCGCGGCGGTGGGCTTGTGCGCTCCGCCGACGGTGCGGATGTCTCGGCGGCCGTTCGGGAAGTCATCGCCGACGTAGCCAAGCGGGACGACCAGGCCGTCATCGACTCCACAGCCAGGATAGAGGGTGTCGAGCTTACGCCGGAGACCATGCGAGTCTCGCCTGAAGAGCTGTCAGATGCCCATAGCCGCGGCGACAAGGAGTTTCTTGCCCTTGTGCGACGGGCGGCGGAGAATGTCCGCGAGTACCAGCAGTCCATCAAGCTCGCTTCTCCGCCGGCGCTGCAGCGTGGCGGACGGGAGCTTTCGGTCCGGTACAGGCCGATGGACCGCGTGGGTATATTCGTGCCCGGCGGTAGCGGCAGCGGGGCGGTTCTGGTTTCCTCGATGGTGATGACGGTGGTTCCCGCACAGGTCGCCGGCGTCGGCGAGGTGGCGGTCGTAAGTCCGCCGACCGCGGACGGCGACATAAGCTCGCAACTGCTGTCGGCCGCCGCCGAACTGGGCGTTACCGAGCTGTATCGCGTCAGCGGGACGGCCGGTCTGGCGGCTCTGGCGCTGGGCACAGAGCGCATGGCGAAGGTGGACAAGCTCGCGGGACCGGGCAACGCTTATGTCACCGAGACCAAGCGGCAGCTCTTCGGTCGGGTGGGTATAGACTCTCTGGCCGGTCCCAGCGAGGTGCTCATCATCGCCGACGAATCGGCCGAGCCGAGCTGGCTGGCGGCTGATTTGCTCTCACAGGCCGAGCACGACCCCGGCTCAGCCGTGTTGGTTACCCCGTCGAATAAGCTCCCTGAGGCGGTCAACTCTGAGTTGGACAGACAGCTTGCCGACCTGCCCCGCGCCGAGGGTGCGAGGAAGTGCCTGGACGCCTACAGTGCGATTATCATTACGCGCGATCTGGACGAGGCGTGCGAACTGTCCGATTCCTTCGCCCCGGAGCACCTGCAAGTCATCACCGGCGACGATGATGCGGTGCTTGCGAAGCTCCGTCACGGCGGCGCGATTTTCGTCGGCCCGCATACGCCTGTGCCCGTGGGCGACTACTACGCCGGTCCGTCGCACGTGCTACCGACCGGCTCAGCGGCGAGGTTCTCGTCGCCGTTGAGCTGCAACGAGTTCATCAAGGCCTCCAGCGTGCTCCGCTACGACGCCGATTCGCTGGATGCCGATTCCGCCGACATCGCCGGTTTCGCCCGCCGCGAAGGGCTGGAGGCACACGCCCGCGCGGTGGAGGTCCGCCGACGGTCTCATCCGTAGCACACCCTTTCGGAGGACCGATATGTCCTGGTTTCGCGACAACATTGATCGTATGGCCGCTTATGTCCCCGGCGAGCAGACCGGCGAGACCGGCGTGGTGAAACTCAACACCAATGAGAACGCTTACCCGCCCTCGCCGCGCGTACTGGAGGCGCTGGCGGAGTTCGACCCGGATCTGCTCCGCCGCTATCCCGACGCGATGGCCACGCGCTTCCGCCGGGCAGCGGCGAAGGTACTGGACGTGGACGCCGAGTGGATACTGCCCGGCAACGGCAGTGACGATTTGATAATGATGATCGCCCGCGCCTGCACCGGACCCAAGCGGCGGATGGCGTACCCCACGCCGACGTTCACCTTCTACCGCACGCAGGCGGACATCGAGAACGCGCCGGCCGTGGAGGTCCCCTTCGACGAGGACTTCGCTCTGCCTCTGGAGGAGCTGGCCGAGGCGAACGCGGCCGTTACGTTCGTCGCCAATCCGAACAGTCCTTCGGGCACGGCGGTTCCCGTTGAGCAGCTCGACGAGCTGGCACAGCGGCTGGACGGACTGTTGATTGTCGACGAGGCGTACATCGACTTCGCCGAGCCGCAATTCTGCTCGCTTAAGCTCCCGCTGCAGCGGGAGAACGTGGTCGTGCTGCGGACGCTGTCCAAGGGCTATTCGCTGGCGGGTTTGCGGCTGGGTTTCGCGGTCGCCCGCCCGGCGATCCTGGAGGGACTGCTCAAGACCAAGGCCATTTACAACGTCGGTGCCGTTCCGTGCCTTGCCGGCGCCGCCGCGATGGAGGACCAGGACCACAAGAATGCAAACGCGGAGAAAATCTGTCAGGCCCGGGACAAGCTCTCGCGGCGGCTGGAGCAGATGGGCTTCAAGGTTTGGCCGTCACAGGCGAACTTCCTGATGGTCCGCCCGACCGCCGGGGACGCCGAACGCCTGTACCGTGAGCTTAAGGACCGAGGCGTGCTTGTGCGCTACTTCGCCGGCGCCGCGACAGCCGACAAGCTCCGCTTCGCCGTGGGGACCGATGAGCAGAATGAGGCGTTGGTTGCCGGGTTGGCGGCGCTGCTGAGCAAAGAGTAATGTAAGCTTGCTGCCTTGAGTCGTGGGTTGTATTCCATAGTTCTTAGGTCGTAGGTCTTAGGTCGTAGTGGAAGGACCGACGGGAGTGTTGATGTGGTCAGCGGAGGGTATGTTCAGTGAGCAAAAGCATCAACAGCTACAAAGACCTGGTCGCATGGCAGAAGTCGATGTCAGTGGTCGAACATGTATATGCGTTGACGGCGGGCTATCCTCCCGGCGAGAGGTACGGCCTGGTGGCTCAGATTCGTCGCGCGGCGGTGAGCATACCATCTAATGTTGCTGAAGGTTACGGGCGGCGCACCAGGGCGGACTATGTTCGCTTTCTTGATATGGATCGGGGTTCAGCCAATGAGTTGGAGACGCAGTTGTTGATTGCAGGGAAGCTTGGCTTTGGTTGCGACGGACATTACGCACAGATAATCGCGGAGGTCAATGAAGTTCAACGGATTCTAAGAGGTTTGGTCGATAGTATAGAAGCAGGCAAGCTGCCGGCGGCGCCGGGTCGTCATTGAGTTGAATGAACACCAGCGAACCGTCGAATGACCTTGTCCTA
>JBKHJB010000184.1:0-4588 GCA_046538345.1 Phycisphaerae bacterium | reverse complement strand
TTGCGGACCTGGTGAAGCTCGCCGAGTCCTGCTCGCGCCAACTCCGCGCCTGGGCGGGGCACCTGCAGGACTCCGACATACCCGGCCAGCGACGGCTCAACACCAAAACCCGCCAGGCCTACGACGCCGACAAACGCGCCCGGACCTTCTGGGACAAGCTCCAGGCCGTCCGCAACGGCACGGCCTCGGCCGAAGACATGTTCAACTCCGCCGACGAAGGGGACGCCGCCCCATGACAGCCCGCATCCACCACGCCGACCTGTACGGCCCGCGCGGGGGCAAGTACGACTGGCTCAACGACCACGACGTCGCCTCGACCGACTGGCAAAACGTCCAGCCCACACAACCCTTCTACCTCTTCAAACCCCAGGACCGCTCCCTCTGGGCGGAATACGAAAACGGTTGGAAACTCCCGGAAGCGATGCCGCTCAACGGCACGGGTGTCATAACCAAGCGCGATTTCCTGTCCATTCACATGACGGCCGAAGAGGTCTGGCGGACCGTTGCGAAATTCGCGGAACTCTCAGAGGCGGATGCCCGCGAGCATTTCAAGTTGCCCAAAGATGTCCGCGACTGGCACCATGACTGGGCCAAGGCCGATGTGCTCCAAAGCGGACCGTCGAAGGACTGCATCAAACCGATCCTGTACCGCCCGTTCGACGTTCGGAAGGTCTACTACACGGGTCGAACGCGCGGCTTCATCGGTTGGCCGGTCGTAAAGGTCATGCGCCACATGCTCGGACGGGACAATGTGGCAATCAGCACCAGCCGCCAAGTAGAAATCGCTCGCTCATGGGAGCACGCCTTCTGTTGCGACGAGATGATCCAGCATCATACGGTGAGTTCAAAGGAGGTCAACTATCTCTTCCCCCTCTACGTCTATCCCGACCCGGACAAGGTCTTTGAGGACACGCCGTGGGCGGAGGGGGCCGGCGGCCGGCGGCCGAACCTGGCGCCGGCGTTCGTCGAGCAGTTCGCCGGCAAGCTGGGGCTGAAGTTCGTCTCGGACGGGCGAGGCGATTTGAAAAAGACGTTCGGGCCGGAGGATATCTTTCACTACGCCTACGCCGTGTTCCATTCGCCGACGTACCGCAAGCGCTATGCGGAATTCCTCAAGATCGACTTCCCGCGCCTACCCCTGACGTCGGATGCCAAGCTGTTCGCGGCGCTGTGCGGGCTGGGCGCCGAGCTGGTCGGCCTGCACCTGCTCCAGCGCGTCCCGGACCCCCAGGCCGGATATCCAGCAGCCGGGGACAACACCGTCACGCGGACCGGCAAGAAGGCCTATAAGCCGCCGACGGCCGAGGCACCGGGGCGCGTGTATATCAACGACGCGCAGTATTTCGAGCCGGTCCCCCCGGAGGTCTGGGGCTTCCACGTCGGCGGGTACCAGGTCTGCGAGAAGTGGCTCAAGGACCGCAAGGGGCGGACGCTGAGCTACGACGACATCGAGACCTACCGGCGGATCACCGAGGCCGTCCGACAGACCCTCCGCCTGATGGGCGCGATCGACGCGGCGATACCGGCCTGGCCGTTGGTATAGGCGCTCCGCCCGACTGTGGGCGAGCGCCTCGGCCGCGACGCCGCCTTCCTCGACTGCCGCTACCACGACAACGAAAGTTAGCCCGGTTTTCGCCACGACCGAGGGGGATGAACACCGATGATCGCGAATCAGGGGATGACCTGACCGATACTGCGCCGCCTTCACAAGCGGCAGCAAAGTTCAAGCCGGTCGTCCGGGAGGCACTATTTGTCATATCCTCCGTTTTCATCCGTGTTTATCCCCTCCGGCGTCTGTCGCATAGCGGCGAAAGTTCCGTTGCGGTAGTAAAGCGGGTGCGGATTGCGGTCGATGCCAGAGGAGCCAAGTCGCTGTCGGGGCGGCAGGGTGCGGGACGCAACCGGGGAGACATCCCATGACCGCGCGGGACTTGACAGTTGCCAGGCCGGTGGCGGCGTTGGTATGGGTGGCGGCGTCGGACTCGATCGCCGAGGCCGCCGCACGCATGCGGGACAATTGCATCGGGTGCCTGCTCGTCGGTGACGGGCGGAAGTGCGAAGGCATCGTCACGGAGCGGGATCTGGTCACGCGGGCGATCGGGGGCGGGGCGAACCCGCACGAGGCGGTGGTCGGCGACGTCATGACCGCGCCGGTGGTCTGCTGCTCCGCCGAGACGACCGCAGTGGAACTGCGCGATCTGATGAACCGGGGCGGGTTTCGCCACGTTCCGGTCCGCCAGGATGAGCAGATCGTCGGAATGCTCTCCAGCAGGGACCTGATGCAGCACGTCTCCGATTACGAGCGGCGCCTGCGCGAACTGACGATCTTCTCGATGGCGAAGCTGGCCGAGTCGCGCGACACGGACACCGGCGGGCACCTGGAGCGCGTACGCGACTACGCCAGCACACTGGCCGAATGGTTGGCGCAGAAGTCGGCGGGGCGGGGGAAGATCGACGAGGAATTCGTCGCGCTGCTGCGTGTGACCAGCGCGCTGCACGACATCGGAAAGGTCAGCATTCCCGACTGCATCCTGTTGAAGCCCGGGCGGCTCAGCGCCGACGAGTTCGAGCTGATGAAGACCCATACCGTCGCCGGGGCCGAAACCCTCGGCGAGGCGCTGGACGAGTTTCCCGAGGCGCGTTTCCTGCGCATGGGGCGCGACATCGCCGCCTATCATCACGAGCGGATGGACGGCCGGGGATATCCCGAGGGACTCAGCGGCGAGGACATCCCGCTGGCGGCGCGGATCTTTGCCCTGGCCGACGTGTACGACGCGCTGGTGTCGCGCCGCGTGTACAAGCGGGCCTTACCGCACACCGTGGCCAAGGAGATCGTCCTGTCCGGGGCGGACACTCAGTTCGATGCGCACGTCGTCGAGGGATTCTGCGCCTGCGAGCAGCGGTTCCGCGCGATTCAGCAGCGCTACGGCCGGCAGGAGGCCGCGTGAGCCGGCAGCGCCCGCCAGGGAAACGAAGCCCCCGGAACCTTTTCCGCCGGATTGGCGGTGGCGGTCGTCTTCTCGGGGCGCGGAGTCCTGCTCGCCCCGTCTCGAGGTCGCGCCCGGTCCGCCGCCGGGACAGGTCCGCGCAACGCACGCGGGCAGCGCCCCTTACGCCGAAAGCCGACCCTGGGATTCGAACCCAGAACCTCAGCTTTACGAAAGCTGTGCTCTACCGTTGAGCTAGGTCGGCGTAAGTTCTTATTCAGCAAGCAACTATCTGGCGTGCCGCAGGGAGCCAATCCAGGGGACGGCAACCGCGAGGGGTGCTAGACTCGCCCTGTCCGCTCCACCGGTAATCGCGGAGGTCAACCATGGCACGCACCGCACGTAAGCGTCGCAAGAAGCCGTCAAAACCATATCCCTCGTTTCCGCTGACCGCCCACAACAACGGCCAGTAGTGCAAGAAGATCCACGGGAAGGTTCGGTTCTTCGGGGCCTGGGACGACCCCAAGGCCGCCTTGGAGCGATACCTGCAAGTCGCGAACGACCTACACCGCGGGCGACAACCAACGCGGTTTACTCTATCCGGCCGCGAGCCGCGGGTCAAGGACGTCTGCAACCACTACCTGACCGACATGTGGCGCCGTGTCGAAGGCGGCGAGATCACGGCGCAATGGTATGAGGACTGTCGGCGCACAGTAACGGACTTCGCCTCTTCCGCCGGGGGACCGCCCCCACGGCGGCGATGCCGAGGGGGGTACGATGTCGAGGGCACTTCCCAAAGGAGATGAAGAAGCGGCTTGAACGGGCAACGGAATCGAAAGATAATCAGAAATTAGAATCCCGCAACTGTGGCGTGCTCGAGTCCCGTAGAAAATGGTTCATGGCCCGTTTCCGGGGAGCTCGCCGTTGGCAGGCCAAGCGACCGTTTGGCCAAGGTGCAAGCCCCGGGCGGGCTTCAGCGGCTGCGGATGCCGCGTAGTAGGCCGTGAACGACGCCATCGGAGCAGCATTGGGCCAATGGCCAGCAGCGTCCGGATTGCCAAAGACGCAACGTGTGTGTGCAGAGGGGTTTACGCGATCATGGAACGGCGAGTCACGCCGGCCGGGTCCAGCGAGGACGAGCCCTGTGCTCCCCGCAATTGGGTCATGCTAGAAAATGCGAGGTAATGCCTATTCGCGTCCCAACTTCCGTTAGTCCGCGAAGGGGTCCCAGCGATCTCGTCCGCGCGATGCGACGCCATGCGGCGGATCGCCCGGATCAGCCCGCATTCGTGAGTCTCGCCGACGACCCGGCTGATCCCTCCATCCTGACCTACTTCCAACTGGACCGGCGTGCCCGAGCCATCGCGAGTCGCTTGCAGGACATGTGCCTTGTCGGCCAGCCCGTACTGCTGGTCTATCCGCACGGTCTCGAGTTCGTCATGGCTTTCCTGGGCTGTCTGTACGCCGGCTGCATCGCAGTGCCGACATCCGTGACGCATCACCACCGCACGGGCGATCGCTTCCAGGCCATCGTCGCCGATACCGAGGCCCGCCTTGCCCTGAGCACATCCTCTTCGGTAACTCAGTTTAAGGCCAGAGCCGAGGAGGTGCGGTTTAGCCAGTCATGCTGCCGCGGATAGTGCATAGGAAACGGTATCCAG
>JBKHJB010000183.1:0-4593 GCA_046538345.1 Phycisphaerae bacterium | reverse complement strand
ACTCTCATCGGCAATCCAGAAGAAATCCACCTACTCAAACGGGATGCACCCGGCGAGGCGTCATAAGCCCTCTTACTCTTGACAGAAGCGTTCCGGACAGTACTATGAATTCGATGTCCGGCGCTGCGGGCAGGTAGCTCAGTTGGTAGAGCACGTGACTGAAAATCACGGTGTCGGCGGTTCGAATCCGCCCCTGCCCATTTTTTTTCTGCGCATCGGTCACTATGGCGGGGTCTTGGGAACGCGCTTGACGACGCCGACCGACTTCCGGCTGGCCCCATCATGCCCAAAAAGAACTTCATTTGGATACTGGTCGCGGTAGTGGTGGGCGTACTGCTGCTGTTCGTCAGTCGGAGCAACCGCCCGATGGTTGGAGAGGGGACCGGCGATTTCGAGCCGGTTCTGAGGACCTATTGGCTCATCCGCGAGCACTACTATCGCACGCCCGACGCCGATGCCCTGCGCCGCGGCGCTGTTCGCGGCATGGTCGAACAACTGGACGAGTTCTCCAGCTACGTCGCCCCCAAGGACCTAACGGCCTTCGAGGACGAGCTGATGGGCGTGGCCCGAGGCCTGGGTCTGCGATTGCGGGAGCAGGACGGGCGAATCCTGGTCGTCGGACCTCTGCCTAACTCCCCGGCCGCCATGAGCGGCATAGAAACCGGCGATGTGCTCCTGGAAGTGGACGATCGCGACGTCTCCGAAATGTCTTTGGATGAGGTCGAGGAGCTTCTGTCCGGCAAAACCGACCGTAGCGTGACGCTGACCATCCTTCGCGAAGACGAACAGAAGACCCTGACGCTGACCCGGCGTGAGTTTCCACTGGAAATCGTACAGGGGCTTTTCCGCGACCGCACCGGCCGATGGGTTTACCGGCTGGGCGAGTCGGACGACGCGCCGGCTTATCTACGACTTAGCGAACTTTCTCCCCGCGCGCCGGAGGCACTGCACGCCGCCTTCCGCAAGCTGGACCGTCCCGCCGGGCTGGTGCTGGATTTGCGGGACGACCCCGGCGGGCATCTGGCGTCGGCCGGCGGAGTGGCGGATTTGTTCCTGCGCGAGGGTGTGATAATGACGGTCATCGACCGCCGCGGCGATGTCGACCGTCACCAGGCACACGCGGACGGAACACTGCCCGAAATGCCGCTGGTGGTGCTGGTCAACGGCGGGACCGCCTCCGGAGCCGAGATAATAGCCGGTGCTTTGCGCCTCCACGGCCGTGCCGTACTCCTCGGCACGCGCACACGTGGAAAGGGCTGCGTGCAGAGCATGTATCGCCTGGCGGGAGACCTGGGACAGGTGAATCTCACCACGTCGGAGTTCTACGTGGGCCGGGGCGTGCCCATAACCCGTCGGCCAGGCCGGGACGTCTGGGGTGTGGACCCGCACGAGGAAGTAGTTCTTCGCGACGCGGAGTTGCGGAAATTAAGAGAATATCACCGTCATCAGGAGGTGCTCCCCCGTCGCGGTACCACAACGAGAACCACGGCGCCTGAGTCCGAATTGGAGGCGGAGCTGCACCGCGCTATGACGATAGACCGGCAACTGGCGCGTGCTGTTGAGTTGCTCGGCGACGAGCAGAAGATGGAGGAGCTGCTGCGACGCGGTTCACAGGAAGATCGACGCACCGAAAGACGTTTCCTGCAAAAGCTGGAATCCCGACAGGACGGGGAGGAAGAAGATGACGGATGAACCGGCGCTGATACTGGGCGTCGAGAGCAGTTGCGACGAGACGAGCTGCGCCCTGGTCGCCGACGGCTCAAAGGTTATCTCCGATACCGTCGCCGGACAGGTGGAACTCCATGCGCGATACGGCGGGGTGGTTCCGGAAATCGCCTCACGAGCGCACATAGAGGCAATCAATCCGGCGATCGAACGCGTCCTGGAAGATTCCGGCGCCCGACCGGAGGAAATATCGGCCGTCGCCGTCACGCACGAGCCGGGGCTGATCGGCTCTCTGCTTGTGGGCCTGACCGCCGCCAAGACGCTCGCCTGGGTGTGGGGCAAGCCGCTGGTCGGCGTCAATCACGTCTGCGCCCACGCCTACGCCGCAACCATCGACGACGAGCGTATCGAGTACCCCGCGACGGCGCTGATTGTATCCGGCGGGCATACATCGCTGTACCGCTGCGAGTCCCCCACGGAGCTGGAGCTGCTGGGAAGCACCATTGACGACGCGGCCGGAGAGGCGTTCGACAAGGTCGCGAGCATGTTGAACCTCGGGTTTCCGGGCGGACCCGCGGTGGAGAAGGCGGCCCGTGGCGGCGACCCGCAAGCGATCGATTTTCCCCGCTCGCTGCTGAAGGGCCAATCGCTGGACTTCTCGTTCAGCGGGCTTAAAACAGCGGTGCTGTATCACGTAAACGGCGTGCCCGGCGCGACGCGAAGCCAGGCGCCGGCCGGAGTCGGCGCGGGAAAGGGCGCGGAGAACCTTTCGCCGCAGGAGCTTGCCGACGTAACTGCGAGCTTTCAGCAGGCCGTCGTGGACGTGCTGCGGATAAAGCTTCGCCGTGCAGCCGGGCAGACCGGCGCCAAAACGCTCGTACTCGGCGGTGGAGTGGCTGCGAACACCCCGCTACGCGAGGCGCTGAGCGAGCTGGCCGAAGAGCTTGACGTCACGCTCCGCATGCCCAAGCTGCGTTACTGCCTCGACAACGCGGCGATGGTCGCCGGTCTGGGCTACCATTATCTGCTTGCCGGGCAGATCAGCGACCTTTCGCTGGAGGCACGCGCAACGGTCCGACGCTGAAGCGATATCGTGACGCGTCGGTTCAGCCGGCTATAATGCCTGCCATGGACGAATCGGCTATCAAAGAACTACTGGAGCGGGTCAAACGCGGCGAGGTGGATACCTCCGAGGCGGTTACGCGCCTCCGTCGGCTGCCATTCGAGGAGATGGGCTTCGCGACGCTGGACCACCATCGCGGCATTCGCTGCGGCTTTCCTGAGGTTATCTACTGTCCCGGCAAGACGGTCGAGCAGGTCCGCGCGATATTCGCCAAGCTCGCGGATGCCGGCGGGCGCGTGCTGGCGAGTCGGGCCTCGCCGGAGATGTATGACGCCGTTTCGGCGGATTTTCCCGACGCGCAATACCACGACCAGGCCCGGGCGATTACGCTGCGGACGGTCGAGCCGTCGGCCCCGGCGGGACATGTGGCGATCGTCGCGGCCGGTACGAGCGACCTGCCCGTAGCCGAGGAGGCGCGGGTGACCGCCGAGATAATGGACCAGCGGGTTTCCACACACTATGACGTGGGTGTGGCGGGCCTGCATCGGCTGCTGGCCCGCAGCGAGGTGATACAGTCGGCCGACGCCGTGGCGGTCGTCGCCGGCATGGAAGGGGCGCTGGCGAGCGTGGTCGGCGGACTGGTGGCGGTTCCGGTGATTGCCGTGCCGACTTCGGTGGGCTACGGCGCGAGCTTCGGCGGGCTGTCGGCTCTGCTGACCATGCTGAACAGTTGTGCGGCCGGGGTGAGCGTGGTCAACATCGACAACGGCTTCGCCGGCGGGTACATCGCCGCGATGATCAGCGGCCTGGCTGCGAAGGAAGGGACGTCCGAGAAATGACGCCATCGTTGCGGCGAGTCAAAACGGTTCCGTCGCTGTCGCCTCGACCGGCCGACGCCCACAAGGGCACGTTCGGACACGTGTTGGTGGTCGGTGGTTCGCGGGGGATGATAGGCGCGCCCGCTCTGGCTGCGAACGCCGCTCTGCGAGGGGGCGCGGGGCTGGTGACATTTGCGGCGCCGTCTTCCGTGCAACTTACCGTTGCGGGTCTGTGTCCGTGTGCGACCTCCGTACCGTTGGCATCCGACGCCGACGGGAACCTCGACAGGGCGGCGGTGGGTCAGGCGGTCTCAGCCGCCGAAGCCGCCGACGTAATAGCGGCCGGTCCGGGCCTTTCCGTCGGGAATCCGCAGCGGGATACGGTTCAGGCCATGCTGACCCAGGCCAAGCCCGTTGTGCTGGACGCCGACGGTCTGAACAACCTCACACATCTGAGCGACTGGCCCGCGTCGAGAAGCTGCCCTCTGCTGCTCACTCCGCATCCGGGCGAATTCGCCCGGCTCACGGGACGGTCCGTCGGTGAGATACAGTCGGACCGCGAATCGGCGGCCGTCGAAGCCGCCTGCGCCTGGAACGGGCGGAGCGGAGCCGGCGCGCCGCTGGTGGTCCTGCTAAAAGGCGCCGGCACGGTGGTGACAGACGGCGAGCGGACTTACGTCAACGACACAGGCAACCCGGCCCTTGCCACAGGCGGCAGCGGCGACGTGCTGACCGGGCTGGCAGCGGCTTTTATCGCACAAGGCCTGGACGTCTTTGAAGCGGCCTGCCTGGCCGCTCGCGTACACGGACTCAGCGGGGATCGCGGTGCGGACCGGCTGGGAGAGGTCTCGCTTACCGCCTGGGACTTGCTGGATTTCATCCCTGTGGTGATGCGCTAGATCGTACAAACCTTGAAGGCATAGCCCGAACATGGGGGGCACGGCCTTGCGGGAGTGCGGGGTTTCAGGGGAGTTTGCTCGGGAAAAGGTCCGGTTGGCAATAGATTACCGGGGCGCGCAGAGAAAGAATGCACCGGTGAGGCGGGTA
>JBKHJB010000182.1:0-4631 GCA_046538345.1 Phycisphaerae bacterium | reverse complement strand
CCTTGCCCGTGCGGCTCCGGAAGGAAGTTTAAGAATTGCTGCGGAAGGTCCGGCTGAGGCGCGCTACCCGCCCCGGTAGATGCACCTCGAACGGTCGGATTCCCAGACCACCACGGCCGATAGCCCCGGCAGGGCTTCGGCGACGGATTGCCAGATATATTGCGCGATCATCTCGGCGGTGGAGTTTTCCAGACCGGGCACATCATTGAGCAGTCGATGATCCAGCTTCTCAATGACGGGTCGGACGGCGGAATCTATGGTATCGAAATCCAGCACCCACCCGGCGGTGTCATCCACATTGCCGGTTACGTGCACGTCCACACGGTAGCTGTGTCCGTGGACGCGGCGGCACTTGTGACCTTCCGGCGCGCCGGGCAAGCTGTGGGCGGCGTCAAACTCGAATGTCCGGACAAGCTCTGCCTGCATGCTTTCCTCGCGCTGTCAAACGCCTCGGTTCCTGCCGGGTGAGAGGATTTTATGGAGTTGCAGTCCCAGTCGCACGTCCAAACCATCTGCGAGTATCCAATCGGCCAATTCTGACGGCTCGCACATGCCGGCGACCGGCTGGAACGTTACCGGGCATATTTCCGCAAGCCGACGGCCGGTGACGGAATCCCGCGCGAACTCGTAGTCCGCCCGGTCGGCGATGACGAACTTCAGCTCGTCGCGGGCCGTCAGGTGCCCGACATTCGCCCAGCGGTTGACGTGGGCGTGTCCGCTGGAAGGGCACTTGATGTCCACGATGCGAACGACACGTTTGTCAATGCCCGAGATGTCGAGTGAGCCGTTGGTCTCCAGGAGCGTCTCGCAGCCGGCCTCGCACAGCCGCCGCAGAAGTTCCGGCGTCTGCTGCTGAATGAGCGGTTCACCGCCGGTTACCTCCACTCGCCGACACCCCAGCCGCTCTACGCGGCGAAGAATTTCGGCCAGCTCCATCTCCTCGCCCTCCGCGAGGGCATAGGTCGTATCGCACCAGTGGCAGCGGAGGTTGCACCCGGTCAGCCGAACGAAAGCGCAAGGCAGGCCTGTCCGCAGGCCTTCGCCTTGGAGTGACAGGAATATCTCGTTGACCGTCAGCGTCTCGCTCATGACGGCATTGTAACCGACGCCGGCCGGGCCTACGATACGCCCTATGCGAGGCAAGTTGCTGGCGATAATCATGCTGGCGGCGCTGGCCCTTCGTCTGGGACTGCTCAGCGTGGCGTTCGAGAACCCCGAGGGCGTCTTCACGCCGGATTCATACGGGTACGTGCAACTGAGCGACCACCTGCGAAGCGGGTGGGAATTTCGGCCCTCCGGAGGCGCTCTGCCGGAGATATTCCGCACACCGGGCTATCCGCTCTTTCTGCTCATCGGCGCACCCTATGGTGACGAGCCCGTGCAGTCGTCCGGCTGGCGTGTGGTACTGCCGGCGCAGGTCTTACTGGACGTGCTGCTGGTGGGTCTGATCTATCTGCTGGGCAAGTGGACCGTATCGCATCGGGCGGGATTAGCGGCGGCTGCTTTTCAGGCGACCGCTCCGGTCGCGGTGGCGGCGAGCTGCCGTATGCTGTCGGACAGCTTATACGCCTTCCTGCTGACGGCGGGGTTGCTGCTGTTCGTGCGGCATCTGCGGGGTAAGGGGCACAGCCGGACGCTGATGGCGTGCGCCGCCGTCATGGTGGCCGCGTGCTATGTCCGCCCGGTGGGGCTGACTATAGCGGCAATTCTGCTGGTCGTGCTGCTGATACGCCCGCATCGGCTCATCCGCGCGGGGTCGTTCGCCCTGGTGCTTGTCTTGGCGCTTATGCCATGGCTGATGCGGAACTTCTTCGAGGCCGGCTACGTGGGCTTTTCCAGCTTCGCCGGAGACAGCGCCTATGCCTTCTCGGCGCCGGCTGTGCTCGCCGAGACCGAGGGTATACCGCCGGACGAGGCACGCCGGCGACTTGAGCAACAGCAGTGGGAGCGACACAGAGAACAGGCCTACGAGCGTATGGAGACCCTTCGCGGGCTTGGAACGCTGCAGGGCAGTATGGCGCATTGGCGCAGCCGCCGCGCGCGGGAGATTATGCTTGCTCATCCCCTTACAGCAGCCCGGCTGCACCTGACCGGCTGCGTGGGCTTCTACCTACCGGGGGCCACGGACGTGCTGGAAGTCGCCGGTGTGACGTCCGGCGGTAGGGGTACGCTACGGGTGCTTCGAAGGGACGGGCCCTGGGCGGCTGGTAGAAACTACTTCGGCGGCAATACGCCGGCGATGCTGGCGGGCATCGGCATGGGTATGGTCTTTGCGGTGAAGCTGGCTTTTGCGGCCGGCTGGTGCGTCCGGCAGGTCCGGCGGCGAGCTACCGCGGTCGGCTGGGCGCTGTTCGCGGTGGTGGCGGTCTGCTCGCTTCTCGGCGGGGTTGCCGCTACGCCGAGGTTCCGCGTGCCGGTCGAGCCGTTGCTGAACATTGCGGCGGGAGCGGCTGTGGTGGCAGCCGTCGAGTGGTTCATGCGTCGGCGTCGGGCTTGACCGTGGGCTTGCGCCTGGGTCGTCCTGTCCAGCGGCGCGTGCCGAGCACCCTGGGCCGCCATAGCGCGTCAATGGCCGGCGTGAACGTATTCATCCCCAGAACAGCCAGGTAAGCGGGAATGGGGGTGTCCACGTATAGCTGCAGCAGCATGGCGCCCGCGCCGCATCCGATGCCGAAGAGCGTCTGCCCGCCGGCCGTTACCGGGCGCGAAGTCGTCTCCATCGCCGGGAGCAAAGCCGCCAGCAGCAGCGGTCCGCTGAGTATCTGGTAGCTCACATAGACCAGTCCGACATCCGCCCCTTCGAGGATTACGGGCAGCCAGTGCGTCTCGGTTATGTTGCCGGGTCCGACGAGCTTCACGGGCGCGATCGCCGCTACCGCGGCCGCCGTCAGTATCATCGCCGCTGGTAGTTGCCACTTGACGTAGTTGCGATACACCAGGTACAGACCCGCCACGAGGATGATAATCGCGCAGGTCTCGCCGATTCCGCCGGGTCGCGCCCCGTAAAGCAGGTCGTTTACGGGTGGAAGGTCCTCCAGCGCCGCAGGCGGAGTGTCCGGCAGGTCGGTGCGAGCGTAGGCGATGCCGCTGTAAGTCGGCGTCGCCGAAAGCGTCAGACCGCGGAGTTGTTGCACCGGTCGAGGTACCAGGAAGCCGTCGGAGCCGTCCGGAGCACGGCGTTTCCAGTCTCGGTAGTTATCTACGCGACGGACGGACGCCACGTCGCCGAAGAGCATGTGTTCCTGCGCCAGCAGCGGCCAGGCGTTCGTGTCGCTCCCCGTCGGGGCGGTCAGCATCGCGGGGAACATCACCGCGACAGCGAGTCGTCCCACCAGCGCGGGTTGCCATAGAAAGTGCCCCACGCCGCCGAAGACTGCTTTTCCGACCACTATTGCGAAGACCGACGCGACTACCGGGATATACCAGGGCACGAACGGTGGCAGCGTCAACGCCAGCATCACGCCGGTCAGATATGCGTGCGATCGCCCCAGCAAAGCCGGCACTCGCGAAACACGGTAGTACAGCCGTTCCACTGTCGCACAGGAGACTATGCACAACACCGCCACCGCCACCGCCCGCCAGCCGAACAACATGGCCCCGGCTGCGAGCGGCGCGCAGGCGGTAGCGAGTGAGACTATAAAGATGCTCCGCGCCTTTTCCGGAGCGGTGATGAAAGGTCCTTCAATCGTGTGAGCCGATATAGGTGCGCTCGGCGGCGCCGTGGACTGACCGTCGGTCATGACTCGCTCCTGACCGCCCGTTTCAGCTCCCGGACGCGTTGGCTCAGCGGCAGCCGAGCCGGACAGACGTATGTGCACACGCCGCAGTCCACGCAGGCGGCGACGTTCATTTTGCGGGCATGGTCCACCAGCGCCAGCTCGTAGTCGTCGTTCAGTGCCGCCACGTTCAGCCGCGCCGGGCAGTGGTCCGTGCACCACCCGCAGCGAATGCACGGGCTGGGGGGGGCTGTGTTGTCCGTCGTTCTGATCGCCAGCAGGGCGATGGTGGAAGGGCTGACGATTACTTGCGGCTCGCATTGTCGGCCCATCATCGGTCCGCCGTGGATTACCGGCGGTTCGGCAACCACCGGAAGCTCGGTCCATTCTGTCCCGAACGGAACGTAAAAGTTTCCGTGCTCCGTTGCCCGCTCGCCTGAGATGGTTACCACCCGTCCACGCGGCGGCGCCTCGCAGGCGACCCACCGGTAAACCGCCAGACATGTGGCGACATCGACGACTGCCGCCCCGACGGAAATAGGCCCGGCGCCGGGTGGCGGCTCGCGCCGCAGAAGCACCTTCGCCAGCACGTTGTCTGCGCCGATAGGATACTTGTGGGGCAGGGCGATGCGCTTTATGTCGTACATCCGCGCCGGTCCGACCAGGTCGCGGTAATCGTCGGTCCGTCGCCTGTCAACTGCCAGGAGGATTTCGTCGGCTTCTATGGCGCGGCCGAGGATGGCGAGTCCGCGCGAGACCTCCGCCCCGTGCTCGACCAGCAGGCGATGGTCGGAAGTTACATACGACTGCCCCTCCATGGCGTTGGCGATGAGCGTCCGACAGTTGTGCCGTCGGGCTTTTTCGAGCCAGCGGTTCAGCGGTGTTGGCCGACGACGGTGCAAAGCAAGACCACCC
>JBKHJB010000019.1:0-20767 GCA_046538345.1 Phycisphaerae bacterium | reverse complement strand
GTGTGTGGTGGATCCGCAGCATGCGCTCGTCGTGCAGCGGCGCCAGCGCGTCGTAAGAGTAGGGCAGATCCGGCAATGTGTACTTTCCGTCTGAGAAAGCGCCGGGAACCGTAAGAGAACCATGCTTAACAGTCGAGGCGTGCTGGTCGCCGGATAATCTTACGGTCGCTGCCGCCACCGTAGCGGCGCCGGCGAGCTTCATTACGTCCCGTCGAGATAGTACCGAGTCCATGTCCGCTCCTTTCCCGGAAAAACCGCGAGTTGAGCTTTCGCCATACGCTTTACTATAGGCGCGCGGAGATGGCGATAGCCGAATCAGGTCGCCGGACGGGCGGCAAACCACCCCCGCGTCCGCAGGCAGACCTTCACCAGCATCAGCATGACGGGCACCTCGATGAGCACGCCCACGACCGTCGTCAGAGCGGCGCCGCTGCCAAGCCCATAGAGCATGGTGGCTGTTGCGATGGCGACTTCGAAGTGGTTGCTGGCGCCTATCATGGCCGACGGGGCGGCATCCTCATAGCGGAACCGCAGCAGACGGGCGACACCGTAGGTCAGACCGAAGATCAGCCAGGTCTGGATAAACAGAGGAATAGCGATCCACAGGATCGTCAGCGGGTTGTCCAGAATGGTCTCGCCCTTGAAGCTGAACAGAAGCACCAGCGTCGCCAGAAGAGCCACAATAGAAACCGGCGTCAGGAAGTGCAGGAACTTCTGCTCAAACCACGCCAGACCCTTGGCCTTGATGATCCACTTTCGCGAGAAGTATCCCGCCACCAGCGGCAGCGCCACATAGATGGCGATACTCAGCAGCAGCGCCTCCCAAGGTACGGGCATTTCGTTGACACCCAGCAGCCAGCCGCCCAGAAGCCCGTACAGCACCAGCATCGTCAACGAGTTTATCGCCACCATGACCAGTGTGTGGCCCTGGTTGCCGCGGGAGAGATACCCCCACATAAGCACCATCGCGGTGCACGGCGCTATGCCCAGCAGGACCGCTCCGGAGATATACGATCGCCACAGCTCCACCTCCGTGCCGTCCTTGAGAATCTCCGTTCCGGGAATAAAGCCGCGAAAGACGTAGCCGATGAAGAACGTCGCTATGGCGAACATGGTGAAGGGCTTGACACCCCAGTTGACGATCAGCGTCAGCAGGACCGGGCGCGGGCTTTTGCCGGCGCGGATGACCTCGGCGAAGTCGATCTTCACCATGATGGGGTACATCATGAAAAACAGGGCGATGGCGATAGGGATGCTAACCACCGGCGCGCCGCCGACGTAGATAGCTATCCCGTCCAGCGTTTCCGCAACGCCGGGGGCGAGCTTACCCAGCAGAATGCCCGCGGCGATGCACAGAGCCACCCAGATAGTCAGGTACTTCTCAAAGACGTTGAGCTTCTTGTCGGACACTTCCGGAGGGGTTTCCATGTCAACGGTGCTCCTGGTTGTTTCCACAACGGGCGCACTTCCGCAGGTATTCGGTATAGACCTCGCCCGGCGGGCAGGGGTCGCAGCCGAGGCAGCCGTGCACCTCGTCGGCGGAAACCTTCAGCGGATCCATCAGGTCGGAGACATCTTCGTCGGCGTCCATCTCCAATTGGCGCAAAAAGCCCTGGAAGCAGTCGCACGTCCAACAGGCCCGGTGGCGCATCGCCCCGCGAAGCTGTTGGAGGAGATCGGAGACGTTCTCGCGCGACAGGCCCATCAGCAACCTCCGCACTCTGATTGTGTCAGCGCCTCGGGCAGTGTCTCCACGAACGCGCGAATCTCGTCCCGCACGCGGCGGTAGCAGTCCAGGGCTTCCTCTTCGCTGCCAGCGCTTTCGGCGAGCTTCGGCGGGTCGTCGAAGCCGACGTGAACGATCTTCGCGTCTCCGGGGAACATCGGACAGGTCTCGTTGGCGTGCCCGCAGACGGTCACGACGTAGTCGAACGGCACGTCCATGAGGTCCGCAACGTTCTTGGACCGGTGGCCGGAGATATCCACGCCCGCTTCGGCCATCACTTTGACGGCGTTGGGGTTCAGCCCGTGCGTCTCGATACCGGCGGAGTACGGCTCGATTGAGTCTGCCTTGAGGTGTCTCGCCCAGCCCTCCGCCATCTGGGACCGGCAGGAATTGCCCGTGCACAGGAACAGGACTCTGGTTTTCCTATCGCTCATTTCGTACCTTTCGTGTCGTGGTAGTGAACACAGAGCGCGTCGCGGCTGATTTTTCGGATTCGCTTGAGACGGCGGGCGTCTTCACGAATCGTGGCGTCGTCGGCGAGGCATTTTTGGGCCGTCGCCAGCATTGCTCCTGCGGGCGTTGTCCGCGGCGCGTCGCTCGGGCGGTAGTAGATCCACCTGCCGTCCTTGCGGGTCTCGACCAGCCCGGCCTGGTGCAGGATCGACATGTGCTTGGAGACCGTCGAGGGGGCCAACTCCAGCAGTTCGATGAGCTGGCAGACGCACAGCTCGCCGCCAGCCAGCGCCATCATCGCGCGAATGCGATTTTCGTCGGAAAGCGCCTTCGTAATGTTCAGAAATTCACGCATCCGATTTCTCCGTCACTTCGCCATGTATCGAATTATACGCCACCACGGAGCCGCGATCAAGAGACAATCCCGCTTTGTGGGGTGCCAGTTGAGGCATCTCCGCCTGGGCGTATCCGCGGAAACGACACACGCCGCGGGGAGCAGGGAAGCTTAGCGATGTACGGATTTGTCGGTCCCCGGAGTCAGTGGCTCGCCGAAGGCAAATCGCAGCCGGTCGGGCTTACGACACCAGCGACAGCCCATAAACGTACGTCAGGCAGTAGTAGATGCCGGCGAGAATGAATATCACGCCGGTGGCTGTGCGGACCCATCGTTCGATCTGGGTGAGGCGGTTGAACGCCCTTCCGACGTGCTGCGAGGCGAACGCCATCAGGAATGCGAACACGATGACGGGCAGGGCGGTCCCCACGCCGTAGAGCGTCGGCAGGAAGAAACGCGACTGGCTGGACGTCGAAAGCGGTATCAGCCCGCCGAAGAACAGCCCCGCGGATACCGGGCAGAAAGACAAAGCAAAGAGTATACCCAGCAATAAAGCCCACCACGCGCGACCCCGACCTGCTCGCTTCTGAAGGCGCGCCCCGGCGAGATTGAAAGACGCCGTGACGTTCAGCAGACCCAGCAGCAGCATTCCCACCAGAATCAGCACAGGACCCAGTATCTGGTTGAGGTATCGCTGGAGGAATCGGGCGATCTCGCCGGCGGCCATCATCCCGGCCATTATGAGCACACCCAGCGCCAGGTAGGCGACGGTTCGGCCTATGGTGTAGAGCAGCCCACTGAACATTACCGCCCGCGTGGAGCCGACCTTTCGCCCGATGAAGGAAATCGCCGCGATGTTGCTCGCCAGCGGACACGGACTGATCGAGGTAAGGATCCCCAGCCAAACAGCGGTTGCTACGGCGAACCATGTCATCAGGAATCCTCCCTAGCCAGTTGCTCCAATTGGGCCTGCAGCTCGCCCCGGACGTAGGAGAGGAACTCCTCTTTGTTACGAGCTTTGGTCCAGACCTCATCGAGGCGTTCGAAGCCGACCTCCCGACCGTCCTCGAACCTTGCCAGAACAACCGTACTGGAGGCGATGTCGTAGCGGCCAGCGAAGTCGGCATCCTTCATATAGTCCACCGAGCGATACTCGATCAGCCCCGCTTCCATCTGCTCGGAAAAATCCTTTTCCAGCAGTTCTTTGGTCAGGAATTCGATCTGGTTACATTCCCAGCAGCGAAACGTCATATGGGCGGAGTAGACGATCACCTTGTCTTCGCCGGCGCTCGGCTGTGTTGCCGCTTTTGCCGATTCGTCGGCGCCGGTCTGCGAGCGTTCCGCGGTGTGTCGCCCCAACCCGAAGCCGATGGTTACAAACACAAACGCCAGCAGAACCCGCCTTGTCCACGTCCTGAGGTGAACCGCCATTCTACTTGACTCCCAGTTCCGCGAGTTTCTCCTCTACCTTCTCCCGCTCCATGTAGCCGGTATGACGGAAGACCTCGTTGCCTTCGGCGTCGAAGAACACCAGCGTCGGAATGCCCTGCACGCCGTAGCGGGAGGCGAGGACCTGGTCCTGTCCGACGTGAACGAAAACGACGTTAAGCTTCCCCTCGTATTCTTCGCGGATTTCCTCGCGCATCGGCTCCATCCTGTCGCAGGGTACACAACCCTCGGCGCCGAAGTTCGCGAACGTCGGCTTGCCGCTGGCGCGGGCATTGTCAACGGGATTGTCTTTGGCGAGCTTGGCATGGGTCTTGACCCAGCCGGCGTCCACGGCTACGGGCGTGCGCTGTGCCAGCGTCCGGACATGACGATTCACCAGCTTTTGCTGTTTCTTCTGGAGCAAGTATTGTCGAATCTGCTCCCTCACCTGCTCAAGCGTCGCACCGCCGACGAGGTCTCGGTTGTCTTCGTAGAACTCCGCCACCTCCCGGTCGGTTACTTCCAGCTCGTCCACCATCGCCTCGAAGTATGACTGAACCAAAGACTGCTCTTCGACGGCTCCGTCGCCGTTTGCCTTCCGCGCCTCTTGAACAAGGAGCTTCTGCGTGGCCGTCTGCTCCAGCAGGAAGAAGGCATTCTTGCGGAGCTGCTCGCGCATATCTTCGGGCGCGTCGGCGACCTGTGCGTCGATGTCGCTCTGCGTAACGGCCATGTCGTCCGCTCGCAGGAGCACGTCTTCCGACAGGTCCGTTAGCTTGGCGTGGACAAGCCCCGCCGACGCCAGTCCGGGATACTTCTGCTCCACCGTCGGGGCGTCCTCGTCTATCTGAAATGCCGGCAGAGAGGTCGGCGTGTTGTCGGCCGTTGTCGTTGCGTCGGATGCGGACGGTTGCGGGATCGGGACCTGCGTTTGTGCAGGACCGGCTTCGTCGCCGGTTGGGCTGTTGTCGGCGGCGGAGGTCTCGGCCGGTTTTTCATCCGCCTTTGAGCAGCCGGTCGCCACTGTCACCAACAATACAGCGACAAATACTGTCGTCGTCCAATGCCTGGCGCGGCCGCACTTGGTGTGTCTGCGTTGTTCTGAAAACATATAAAAACTCCATGTTTGCATGCCTTGCCGTCGTTGCGACGGCTTGTGGTTAATGCTGTAATTCGACGAAGTCTTCGTCTTCGGCGGCTCCGACGGGGGTGTCTGAGTTTCGCTCGCTGGTCTCGGACCCGGTATCAAAGTCCAGCCCGAGCTGTCGCCACCTGGCGAGGATATCCGCTTTGCTCATAAAACCCTCGTGTCGCCAAAGCTCATTGCCCCGGGCATCGAAGAATATCTGCGTGGGGATCCCTCGTATGCCGTAGTGCTCGGCCAGCGCCTGGTTTTCGCGCAGTCCCACGTCGATGAACTCCACATCGAAAACGCCCTCATATTCGCGCGTCAACTCGCTCAGAATTGGGGCCATTTGCTGGCAGGGGATACAGGTCTTTGACCCGAGGTCCACCAGCTTCGGGATACCTCGGGTGGTGGTGGAGACACCGGCGGCATCGCCGGCGTAATCGCCCACCAGCGCCACTACCTGCGTGCTGGCCAGTGCCAAAGTCGCGCCCGAAAGAACTACGATGATCCCGACCTTTGCGAACCTTCCGGCGGTGTCGGATTCTTCGGTCTTCCAGGTCGCCCGGGTCCACTTGACCGCCTGCCACAGAGCGAAGATAAGCACGAACCCCAACAGCACGGCGAAGTCGCTGACCTTTCGTTCTCCGCTTCCGAAGAGCGGACAGCATTGTGCCGGGAATGACAGAATTATCACTGCCAAATCCATCATGTCGTGCTCGCTTTTATAAGCTCCACCGCGAACCGCTTCCCGCCGAGACAAGCCGCATCAAGACGCATCTCGATATACAACAATTTCGCGGCGGATTTCACGGCCTGCCGCCTTCGACGGTCTTTCCGTGTTCCGTCCTGAGGCAGGCGAGCAAAGACCCGCCCAGTCGCCACAGTCGCCGCGGCAGATAGAAGCCCGCCGTCAGCATCCCGCCCAGCAGCCAAGCGCTGAACGCCCCGGCCGGACACGCCGGCTTTCCGCAGCACGGGCATACCGACGAGCCGCTGATCAGGGCGAACAGCCCGGACCACATGCCGAAGAATCGCAGCCAGGGCCCGACCAATCGAAGCCAGACCCGCTTCGACGCGGAAGGTCGCGTTTGTGCGGTCTTCACGCGAGCATGTCCTTGATCTCGTCGGCGTCGGCGACCTTGCCGGCGACCTTGACCTCGCCGTCCACGGCCAGCGCGGGGGTCATCATCACGCCCATCTTCGTGATTTCACCGATGTCCGTAACCTTTTCCAACTCGTACTCGATGGCGAGGGCCTTGGCGGCGGTCTCGGCGTTCTCGGCCAGCTTTTGGCACTTCGGGCAGCCCGTTCCAAGTATCTGCAACTTCTTCATAGTCAACTCTCCCGTTACTGGTTCTTGAGTTCTCTAAGTTTCTCTCGCGCGACGGTCACGACCTGGCCGACCTGTTCATCGGTGCATTGCACGCCCTTGGCCTTTTCGATACCCAGGTCGGTCACCTTGATCTGCTTGTAATTGGTGACGCCGTGACGATCGAAGGCCTTCTTGGCGCAGTCCATGGGACAGCCGTCGATAACGAGGTTCACGTCGGCGTCGCGGGCGGTCTGGACCATGCCCTGGATGTCGCCGCCCAACCCGGCCAGGCAGAACATGATGCCCTCGCCGGCGAACATCAGTTCGCGTGCGGCACGGTCGGAAATCTCGCCGACGTTCGCGCCGCCGCTGCACGCATACAGCAGCACGACTTTGTCCGCGTCGCTTCCGCAGCAGGACACTTCATTGGTCGGTTTCGAGGTTCCATAACAATCACTCATTTCGATTCTCCTACATGCCAGTTCCGAAAATAATGCCGGCGGTCGTGGACATCACGACCACCAGCGAGCAGAAGACGATGGTCTTTCGTGTGCCCATGACGCTGCGGATGACCAGCATGTTCGGCAAGCTCAGAGCAGGTCCGGCCAGCAGCAGCGCCAGTGCCGGTCCCCGGCCCATGCCCGCGCCGATCAGCCCCTGGAGGATGGGCACCTCCGTCAGCGTGGCGAAGTACATGAACGCGCCGAATACGCTGGCGAAGAAGTTTGTCCACAGAGGCCAGACGCCGCGTGCGACGCTCTCGAAGCCGCCGCCGCCCCAGCCGGTGATAGTCAGCATCGCGTCCGGGCTGTCGCCGACGAGCATCTCGACGTACCTGCTGGGGATCAGCCCCGGATGGCCCGGCCGACCCAGAAGGAAGCCCGCGACAATAACGCCGAAGAACAAAAGCGGCAGGATCTGTTTCGCGAAGCCCCACGTCGCTTCGAACCATTCTTCGCCTTCGCCTTTACTGGTCTCCAGGACCATCGAAACACCGAGAATCGCCGCCGAGAACGGCAGCAGTACCCATAGACCTTCGGTCGGCAAGACCGAGGCCAATATCACCGGCGGGATGGCCGCCAGGGCCACCTTCCACCACGCCACCGACAGCCAGAAAATCAGCACCAGTGCGAAGCCGACGCCGAAGGCAGCCGTAATGAGCCACTTACTCTGCCAGACCGCCGACCAGAAACCGGGGGCGGCTTGACGATTCTCCAGAAAACGCTCCGCCGGGACTTTCAAGTCCGCCGAGCCGTCCGCCGGTGCGGCTTCCGGCCGCAACGTAAAACTGGCCTCCGGCTCGTGCGGATCAAACGGGGCCTCGGCTATGTCAACGCGAACGCTCTCGCCGCTGGGCAACTGGTAGTCCCACGTGCCCGGCGCGCCCCAGTTGGCGAATACCAGCACGCCTATCATAACGGCAAAGAAAACCGCATTTTTCCACAGCGGTCTGGAGACTTCCGGTTCGGGCAAGTCGGCTTGCCCGTTGGCCTTTTCCAGCTCCTCGCGGCGGTAGATAAAGTGCATGATCAGTCCGATGACGACGCTGAAGCCGATCGCCCCGACCGCGCGGGCGATGCCCAGTTCAGGTCCCAGGATGCGGGCGGTCAGGATGATCGCCAGCACGTTGATCGCCGGTCCGGAGTAGAGAAAAGCCGTCGCCGGACCCAGCCCGGCGCCCATCCGCCAGATGCCGGCGAACAGCGGCAGCACCGTGCAGGAACAGACCGCCAGTATCGACCCCGACACGCTCGCCACGCCATAGGCGAGGACCTTGTGGGCCTTGGCCCCGAGATACTTCATAACCGACGCCTGGCTGATGAATACAGCTATGGCCCCGGCGATGAAAAACGCCGGCACCAGGCACAGCAGTACGTGCTCCCGCGCGTACCACTTGGTCAAGCGCAGCGCCTCCATGATGCCGCCGGTGAAGCGCTCCCAGCCCACAGGCAGCCAGAAGAACGCCAGGAACACCGCCACCAGCAGAAGAAGCTTTTTCCATTCGTTACGTAAACTCATAGTCTGTTTCCGTGAGGTACGTTCGGGGCAGGATCAGTTCGATTCGCGGCGGTGTCAGAGGCGTTCCAGCAGCTCCTGCTCTTCACGGAGCCGATGACGGACGACATCCGTGACGCAGTCGAGGAACTTGAGTATGCACGGCGTCCGCAGACGATAGAGCATCCGCAGCCCGTCCTTGCGTGCCGAAAGCAGACCCGCGCGGGTCAGCACACCCAGGTGCCGCGATACGTTGGACCGCTCGGCTTTGAGCCGCTCGGTGATGTCACAGACGCACATCTCGCCGTCGGCGAGCATCTC
This sequence comes from Phycisphaerae bacterium, assembly GCA_046538345.1. Classification (GTDB taxonomy): domain Bacteria; phylum Planctomycetota; class Phycisphaerae; order SM23-33; family SM23-33; genus PUND01. The sequence continues at coordinate 12,069 of JBKHJB010000019.1, read as the reverse complement.
GACAATCGCCAGGCGGATCCGATGACCAGCGGCCGCGAGTACTTCGGCCTTCATTTGGTGAAGCTTTTCGTCCGGCTCAGGCATTGTTGGCTCCCAGTGTACCGTTGGCTGCGTGAGCAATTGCTCACATAGTAGCGGAGAACGTCCTCTCATTCAAGCCACTATCGGGAGATCCACTGGCTGCGTTATGACAAGATCCTTGCCATGATGAGCTTATGAACACCTGCCCGCGGGAGGAGCCATATCTTCGGATCTGTCTGTCGGTTTGGGCGGCGGCTCGAGCGGGGTTCCTACCGGGCTTGAAGTGTGACCGGATTGGTGGGCTGGCTTAAGCCCTGGTCGCCGTCGTCGCTCTTTATGGCGGCCACCCTGTATCGTAGCTCGCACCCCGTCGGGGCGAGGTAGTCGCGCCATTCGGGCTGGTTCAGTTCGTGTCCCTGTATCTGCGGCGGACGATACGCGATCGTCGACCAAGGCCCGTCGCCGATGCGCCTGTCTATCCGATAGCCGATTTCCGTGTCGGTGGCGTCGGCCCAGCGTATCCGCACGGCGTCGCCGTCCACAATCTCGGCGCGGACGATCCGTGGCGGGTGAAGCTCGCCCGGCGGGTCTCGGGTAACGGCGCCTTGCGGCGCGGCAAGTCCGCCGGCGTCGTTGGCGACGATGGCGATATCGGCGGGCTCTATTGGTCTGGCCGGCATGCCCACTGTTCCCGGTGTGCTGTTCCATGCCAGCAGCATGCCCTGGACGCCGACGGCCCAGCCGCCGATGTAGCTCGCCTTGCCTTCGCCGCGTTTGTGCATGGTCCGCGTTACAGCCCACGAGCGGATGTGCGTGCCGTTGTGATTCTGGCAGAGTATCCCCTCGCCGTCGTTGCCGGGATCGGAGCCGAGGTTCTCGTAGTAATTGGCATCCAGCCACAGGTCGCGCCCGGCCATGTCGAAAGCCCGGCTGTAGTTGTCGGAAATCATCCCACCGCCGCCGGGTGAACTTTCCACGAACCCGTCCAGTGTCAGGCGCCAGCCACCGATGTCGTAGGGGTCGCCTCCGCCGCGAAGTATCTCGCGTTCATTGAGGTTGCCGCGGACGACCATCCATCGCCCGGAGAGGTTGAAGCCCTTGTGTCCGTGGTTGGCGACGCGGTTGTCGATCACAGCGACGCCCGGTGAGTGGTAGCCGCGGGTGTAGTCGTCTCGCAGAGGCGCCTGGAGCAGGGCCAGCAGGTCCTTATTGACGTCTATGCCCATGACCCGACCGTAGTCGAACAGTACCCGGCTCGTGCGTGTAGATTCGATGTGATAGTCGTTGCCCCGGCCGGGCCTGGTGCGGACGGTGGTCTGCTCGTAGGCAAAGTGTCTCTCCCCGCCGATGGGCAGGTGGTTGTTGGCGATGAACACGCGCGAGCCGTACGTCGCTATGCGCGCGGCATAACGGGCCATATGGAAGCCATCCGGTCCGAAGCCCTCGGGTGCTTCCTTTCTGCCGGCGGTGTCGTAGTCGTTCAGAACGGCCGAGTCCTCGAACACGCAGCCGATGACCAGCCGTCCGTCGCCCGCGCCGCGGAAGCGATCGACGTCGGAGACCGGCTCGATACCCGGCGCGCCCTCGAAAGGCGTTCCGTCCGGGTCACGGCCGTGATTGCTGCCGATGTGGACAGGTCCGGCCATGAATGGGTCGCCGGGGTGGGTCCCGTCCGGCACGCGGTCGGCCCAGTCGGTCTTGACGAAGGCGCTTCGCCAACTACCGGCATTCGACCAGGTTGCGTCCTCGCCCCAGTCGAAGTCCGGTCCGAAATATACCGTCCCGCCTTCGAGGTGCACCCAGCAGACTCCCACATTGTCCACGTCGGCGAGGCGTTCGCCTTTCGACGGCTTCAGGCCGATGATGTTCCAATCCAGCGGCACTTGTCCCCCGGCACGCTGCTGAAAGCCGAGTATGAAACGTGTGGGCGGCTTAAGCCCGTCACCACCGACGGCGGAGTCCCTACCCGCCGGCGGCTTCTCACCGCGAATGATCACACCGCTGCGAAGCATCAGCCCTGCCCCGTCGGGCCCTGTAGCCGGTCGGTCGGAGAAGTCGTACGTGCCCGCGGGGTAGTACAGCACGCCTCCGCCGGTAGCGTGAAGTTCGTCGCGGGCGTTTTCGAACCGCTCGAATTCCGTATCGCCGTTGGCGTAGCGGCTCATGTCGATGACACGACCCCAGGCGATGCGGTCCGTCCAGGCGGGGTAGCCCGCCTGGCCGTCGTAGAACGTCGCGACGGGATTGTCCGTGGGTACGTTCGGCCCGGCCGGGTTATTAGCGGCGCAGGCGGATGCCAAAACCAGGCCCATAAGCACCGCAGCCAGTGCGACCGGCATGACAAAACGGCTCTGTGCGTTCATGACTTCTCCCATGCAGACATCCTCGCGGGTGTGGCGGGCGTACGCAAGCTCGGATAGCCAAAGTCTCGCTGGTGACCTGGGACGTTAACAAGGTCTCGACTCGCGTTTGCCGCGCTCTCAGACGAGAGAAGTGTTCGAGGACAATGTATGTTACAATGGCTGTTCAGGACAAGCCCATGAGTGATGAGGTACAAAAGCATGACGGGCGGAAGCGGCGGTGTCCGCGGCTGGGGCACGAGGTGGAGTTCGGCTATTGCCGCCGGCCCGCGCGGGAGTTGCCCTGCAACAAGATCTTCGACTGCTGGTGGGAGCTTTTCGACGTGGAGAGCTTCATCCGCGCCCACTACAGCGAGGAGGATATTGCGAAGATCCTCTCACCGCCCAAGCCCAAGGTGGCGTCGATAGTCGAGCTTATCGAACAGGCGAAGAAGCGGAACAGCGAAGGGTAGGTCGGCGGGGCTTTGTTCGACGAGTGTGATTTGCCCGCATTCGCCGGTGGGGTTCACAAGCGGTTTCGGGGTTTTGCGCCGACAGTGCCTCAAATGCCCTTCTTTTCGGGCCGATAGTAGTTCTCGGAGGCGAAGTTCAGGGCGTACAGGAGGCGCGACGCTTGTCCGAAGAGACCACGATAAACCTGAGTATATGTGAGCGTCCTACGCGACCACCGACGGTCGGCGAAAGCTGCACGGAGTGCTCTTTGCCCGCCGGTGACGGCGTGTTGAAGGTGCGACTGTTCGCACCGGCCGGCGAAGCGACCATCTGCGATGTCATCCCCGCGGCCCGGGCGCTTGCCGATGAACAGACGCGCATGCTGCGCCGCAGTATTGGCGCAAGCGGCGATCATGTACCTTGCAGGCCCGGTTGCTCGGCTTGCTGTCGATACCTGGTACCGGTCTCCGCGCCGGAAGCGGTGCGGCTGACCGACGAGCTGGAGATTCTGCCGCTAAGGCGACGAAAGGCGTTCCAACTGGCGTTTGCCCGCGCGGCAAGACGGATAAACTCGGCCGGTCCGCCTCCGGTATCGCATGGTCTGGCGGCCGTGTCCCGCTGGTATGCGAACATGCACCTGGACTGCCCGCTGCTGCGGGACGAGCTCTGCAGCATCTACCCACTCCGTCCCCTCGCCTGCCGCGAGTTCCTTGTGACCTCCCGGGCGGATCTTTGTGCGCTGTCGGACCCGGCGGAGGGACGGTCGGTGTCGGCGCCGGTAAGCATCGCCGAGGCGATTGCACAGCTCTGGGCGGAGGTGGACGGCAGCGCGGTCGATTCGGTCCTGCTGCCGGTGGCGCCGGCGTGGGCGCTTCGCAACGGCGGCGGGCTGAGGAGAACATTCCCCGCCGCAGAGCTGGCGGAGCGGCTGGCGGGCGTTCTGAACAGCATATCCGCCCGCACCGCCACCGGTGGTTGCGCCGCCGCGTAGGCCCGACGGCGAGCGGCGCTCTTGCCCGTTCGCCGACGGCTGTCTATCATCGCCGATGATGTCGTCGGAAAGCCCCGCACAGACCAATACGCCGGCCATGCGCCAGTACCGGGCCTTCAAGGAGAAGTACCCGGACTACGTGCTGTTCTTCCGCATGGGCGACTTCTACGAGCTGTTCTACGAGGACGCCAAGATCGGCTCGCGCGAGCTGGGTCTGGCGCTTACCTCGCGGAGCAAGGGTCCGTCGGCAGTTCCGCTCGCGGGCATACCCTACCACGCGATGGAGAGCTACCTGGCCCGGCTGGTCAAGGCGGGCTATCGGGTGGCGATCTGCGAGCAGGTGGAGGACCCCGCCGAGGCAAAGGGCGTCGTCAAGCGCGAGGTTACCCGCCTGGTCACGCCGGGAACGTTGACCGACGAGGTCCTGCTGGACCAGAAGGAGGGCAACTACCTGGCGTGCATCTTTGATCCTCGTCGGCCGGCGCCACAGCACGGCGGCGTGGGAGAGGCGCCCGATCGCACCAAAGACGATCGCGCCGTGGGTCTGGCGTGGGTGGAGCTTTCCGGCGGGACCTTCCAGACGACGACCGCGCCCGCGGACCACGCCTTTGACGAACTGTTGCGCCTTCGTCCGGCGGAGGTGATCTTCCCGGAGGGTTCCCGCCAGGACACCAAGGATTTCCGCCGGCAGCTTGCGCAACTCGGCGGCGCCGGCGCCACCAGCAGACCGCCCTGGTCGTTCGAGGCCGACTCCGCCAGGCAGACGCTCCAGGAGCACTTCCAGGCGGCGACTCTGGAGGGTTTCGGTTTCGACGGCTGGGACGAATCGCTCTCGGCCGCCGGAGCGATAGTCGAGTATCTGCGCGAGACTCAGAAGACCGCGCTGGCGCACATCCGCTCGCTGCGGCGGTTCGACCGCTCCGATCACATGGCGATGGACGCCAACACGCTCCGTTGCCTGGAGGTCCACCGCACGCTGCGGACCAACCGCCGCGAGGGAAGCTTGCTGGCGTGCATAGACGAGACCCGCACCGGCATGGGCGCACGCCGGTTGGAAAACTGGCTGACCTTTCCGCTGAAACGATACAGCCACATCGTCGCGCGGCAGGACGCGGTCCAGGAGCTGTCCGAAGACCGCGACCGGCTCGACGGCATCCGCCGGGAGCTGTCCAACGTCGCGCAGATAGACCGCATCACCGCCAATATAGCCATGAACCGCGTCCGCCCGCGGGAGGTGGTCGCTTTGGGAGAGACGCTGAAGGTTCTGCCCCGACTGCATGCCGCGATGGAAGGCGTGAGCGCCGATTTGCTGACAAAGCTCCGCCCGGCGCTTAGCGGACTGGAAGAACCCGCCGAGCTTATCTCGCGCGCCATAGACCCGGATTGTCCGAACGTGCTGCGCGACGGTGGCGTGATCGCCGACGGGTTCGACGACGAGCTGGATCGCCTGCGGAGGATTTCCACCGACGGGCAGAGCTGGCTGGCCGGCTATCAGCATCAGCAGATAAAGCGGACCGGCATAGATAATCTCAAGATCGGCTACAACAAGGTCTTCGGCTACTACATCGAGGTCACCAACGCCAACGCCGACAAGGTCCCCGCGGACTTCGTCCGCAAGCAGACGCTCAAGAACGCCGAGCGGTACATCACCGACGAGCTGAAGCGCTACGAGTCGGAGGTGCTCACGGCGGCCGAGCGCGCCAAGTCGCTGGAGGCCGATTTGTTCGAGAAGGTCCGCAGGGAGTTGTCGGACCACATAGCGGGTTTCCAGGCGGCGGCCGAGGCGACTGCCACTCTGGACGCGCTGTGCTCGCTGGCGGAGCTGGCCGTCTCTCGGGGCTGGCGCAGACCTGAGGTGACCCAGGACAACGTGCTGAAAATCGTCGCCGGCAAGCACCCCGTATTGGCTGAGCAACTGGGCGAGCAGTTCGTGCCCAACGACGTGTCCATGGGCGCCGAGAAGGACCGCCTGCTGGTAATCACAGGCCCGAACATGTCCGGCAAGAGCACCTACATCCGCCAGGTGGCGCTGCTGGTGCTGCTGGCGCAGGCCGGGAGCTTCATACCCGCCGACGAGGCAACCATAGGACTCGCCGACCGGGTCTTCACCCGAGTGGGCGCCTCCGACGAGTTGCAGCGCGGCATGAGCACCTTCATGCTGGAGATGGTCGAGACCGCCAACATACTTAACAACGCCACCGCTCAGTCGCTGGTTATACTCGACGAGGTCGGACGGGGGACCAGCACTTACGACGGGCTGGCGCTGGCGTGGGCGGTCAGTGAGCACATCGCTGCGCACATCCGCTGCCGCACGCTGTTCGCGACGCACTATCACGAGCTGACCGAGCTGGAGAACCTCCTGCCGGCGGTCAAGAACCTCAACGTCGCCGTGCGCGAATGGGCCGACGAGGTGATCTTCCTGCACCGCATCGTCGAAGGCGGAACCGACAAGAGCTACGGCGTGCACGTGGCTCGGCTGGCGGGCGTGCCGCGGGAGGTGCTTGACCGCGCCAAAGCTATTCTGCCGCAGCTCCAGGCCCACCTCGCGGAGGGGCTGGACGTGCCTTCTATGAGCGAGTCGGCCCGGCGGGCGGCCGAGCAGATGGAACTGTTCGCCGACCCAGCCACACGCATCGTCCGCGAGCTTAACTCGGCCGATCTCGAGAACATGACCCCCATGCAGGCGATGGAGCTGCTGCGAAAGCTCAGAGACCAGCTCTGACAGCCGCTACTTCCAAACGTAAGTCTGTAATAGTCAAACTCTTGCGTGCCAGACAAGCTGCTATCCCCTGTTTGCCGGCGGCTGAGATGTATCGTAGCTTTGAAATTGCACAATTGCCGACACGTCCGCGAACTCCGAGAATTCGCCTGCTCTCCGGCAGCCCGGCCTTGAAGAGGCCCAATTCTTAGCAAAAGCCACGCTGTCGCAGGGTCGATAGATCAACGGGAGGATCAGGCGGTACGTCTCTGCCGTCACCGGGAGACCGACTGTCACCGCCTGTATTGCGGCAGGATGTGAGGTATGTGATGGACATAGGGCTACAACGTCCACCGGTTGCGATTATCCTCGCGGCAGCGGCGTCGCTGGCGCTGGGTGCGCTGTACTTCGCGCCCTGGCTGGAGTTGTGCGCCGAGCCGCAGGACGAGATGAAAGCGGGCATCTACCACTTCGCCCCCAATCTGCCTTCAGAGATGCGGCAGCGTCCGGGCGGGCAGGTGCGGTCCTGGCCGGTTGCCCAGGCAACCGCGGCGGACCTTACAAAAGGACGGCTGGAGGCATATCGCGACAAGCACAACGTGCCGGCCATTCAGGAGGGCTTCCCCGAGAAGAGGCAGTGGGTGTTATTTGGTGCAATACTACCCGCCATGTTCTTAATGGCTTGCGCGGCCGCCGCGGTCAGGGCCGTCTCCAAAGACAGGGCCGGGGGATATCTGGCTTTGGGAGCGCTGGTGGGCATAGCGGTTATGGTGCTTGTGGCGTCCACTGACTATTACGAGGACGTTCGCGAACGCGTGGAGCAGGAAGGCAACGTAAGCGCGGCCCGGCAAGACAGGGAGACCGCCGCACTTACTGGGACCTTCCGCAGCATGCAGATCCTCGGCGGCAGCGACACCTTCAAGACCCATGCCACCTGGTATTTCTGGGGCGCCTTGGGGCTGTACGGTCTGGTGCTGGGTTGCGGGCTAACCTGCCGCATACCGCAGGAGTCGGCTCCGACGCCGATGGAGATGGGACGCGAAGGTCCGCTGCTGCGACATCGGCTTGCCTTCGAGGCCCGCCAGCCAGGCTCGCTCAACGCCGGACCATCGCCGCCGCCGGATTTCGGTCCCAACCTCGACGACAATACCGGTTCCGGTACGTCATCGGGATGAATGCGGCTTTCCCCGGGCCGGGCTGACCGGGTGGGCTATCCACGCCGCGTTGCCGGCTTAGAAACCGAAAAGCTCGTGGTGTATCTGTTCGGTCGGTACGCCGGCTTCCAGAAGCTGGGTTTCCAGCTTCTCCGTCATCACGGGCGGACCGCAGATGAGCACCTCACATTCGCTCAGCTCCCGGCCGACGTATCTACGCATCAACTCCACCGTGATAAACCCCTTTTCGCCGGGATAATCCGGCTGATGGCTTATGACGTGTACGACCCGGACGTACCGCAGTGCGTCAAGCTCACGGCGGTAGGAGATTCTGTCGGTCGTGAGATTGCCGTAGAACAGGTACGCGGGGCGGTCGTGGTTTTGCTCGATGGTCTCCAGCATCCAGAGAAAAGCGGTTATGCCGATACCGCCGGCCGCCATCACCAGCGGCCGGTCGGTCCGGAGGGCTTCCTGGCCGAAGACGCCGTAAGGCCCGTCCAGGTACATCCGCTCACTCGGCTGGACGCTCTGCAGCCGCACGCTGAAGTCTCTGCCGGCTCGGGCGGCAATGCTGATTTCGCCGCTGTCGGAATCGTAGCGGACGACGCTGTAAGGACGCTGACTACCCGCTTTCCGGCGGCGGATATACACGAACTGCCCCGGGTGGGGTTCCATAGGCCGCTGTCGCGGCAGCATGGTCAGCTCGGTTACGCCTTCGGAGAGCTTGTGGGCGTTGGTTACCTCGTGCGGATATGCCCGCCAGCCGGCGACGTTCAGCAGCCGGGCGAGGATAACCGCGCCCGCTACGGCGGCAAGCAGCATCCAGTACCAGTTAAGCGGCGTCTCGCGCAGTGTCATGCCTATCGGAAATGCGTGGACGAACGCCAGCGGCAGAACCAGGTACGTCGTCAGATGCGTTGCGAACCACCGTCCGTATCCGAGCTTTTTTCGGAAAAACACGCTGGTGACGAATATGAACAGCAGCAGAGCCATCGTGGCCATCCCGGCCAGCACGAACCAGTAGAACGGATCCGAGAGGTCCAAGCCGAGCACGGAGCGGTCGAACTTGATGGCGTAGTAGATGGGTATGAAGATCGGGTGCAGCAGGATCAGCAGTATCGCCGCCGCTCCCAGCCGCTCGTGCAGCTTCACCAGCCAGAGCAGGTCACGGTGGAACAGCGTGCTGACGATGCGAAAACCCAGAATCAACTGCCAGACGAGCAGGACAGTACCGACGAGCGAGCCGGTCTTGGCGAGGACCTTGGTTATCGTCTGTGTCGCGGTCGGCTCGTTGTAGCGGATGAACGCCAGCGGCACCCCGGCCGAGACGGACAGCAGCACCAGCAACACAATCTTCCGTCTGCGAATAACGTCTGGACCGAGATTCTGCTTCACCTGCGGCTCCTGCGTGGACATGGTGTGAACCAGTAGCCGGTAACCAGTAACCAGTAATCAGTAGCGATCAATAAGTAACCTGTAACTCGTAACCCGTAACCTGTCGCCGGTAGAGCCGGTCGGTCGCCTCAGCGTTTGCTCTTCCTGCGGCTTTTCTGTTGCTTGCGGCGGTTGCGGATGGACTCGTGCATGCGCTTTTTTACGACGTCGTAAGCGAGCTTCGGCAGGCGGAACTCACTGACGGTGCCCTTGTTGTTCATGGTTCGCGGCCGGCCGTTGAAATGCCCCGTCGTCACGCGGCAGTCGCAGAACTGCCAGATGGCCACTCCCACCACCTGCGGATGCTCCAGATAGACGGGCAACTGGTGGTCGAGCACCTCGGCCTGATATTCCTCGGTCCACTTGGCGTGATGGGGTCTGCGATAGCCCGGTATCGCGCCGGCGCCGAATTCGCTCATGATGACCGGCTTGTTCTTGCCGCCGCTGGCGTCGGAGTTCAGCCATTTGATCAGTTCCTTCAGGTCGTCGCCGGCCGAGTCCGGTCCGCCGTGGTACCAGCCCTGGTAACGGTTCCACGAGACGATATCCACCAGGTCCAGGCAGCGGTCCTTGGTGGTCTTGTTGGATGCGAACGTTACCGGGCGCGAGTCGTCCATCTCGCGGATAATCTCGATGACGCGCTCGTGCTCCTTTCGGCCGGCGGCCGAGACCGAATCGCACTCGTTAAGGCAGCCCCACATGAGGATCGACGGGTGACTGTAATGCCAGTCGATCATCTCGCGGGTGGACTGGGCAATCTGCTCGCGGAACTTCGGGTGTTCGAACTTAACCTGGCGTGCGTGCGATTCCTCCCACACGCAGAAGCCCAGCTCGTCGCAGAGGTCCAGGAAACGCTGGTCGTTGGGGTAGTGGCAGGTCCGCACGAAGTTGCAGCCAAGGTCGCGCAGGATCTCCAGGTCAGTGACCATCGCCTCCAGGGGTATGGCACAGCCGAACTGCGGATGGTCCTCGTGGCGGTTGTACCCGCGGAGGTGGATCGGCTCGCCGTTGAGCAGCAGCTTTTTGCCGCGGACCTTTACCTCGCGGAAGCCCACGCGATCCAGCAGGTCGTCGGTCAATTCCTCGCCGTCGGAAAGCAGCGCCTCGACGGCGTACAGCTCGGGATTCGCCGGCGACCAGCTATCGACGTCCAGGTTCTTGAACCGGCCGGATACTTCCACCGTTCCGCCGGTGGGGACGGAAACGTCGCCCAGCTCGAGAAAACCGTCCGCAACCGCGACAGCCACGCCGCGTGTCTCGTCGGCTTTGCTCCAGTTGGCCAGTCGGACCCGCACGTCCAGGTCCCACTTGTCGCCCCGGCGGACCGGAAGCGCGAACATTCGGTCGATGTAAACGTTCGGCACGAGCTGCATCTCCGCCGGGCGTGTGATGCCGCCATAGGTGTAATAGTCGTTGTCCAGGTGCAGGGCGGAGTGCTCGCCGAAGCTGTTGTCCACTTGGACGACCAGCTCGTGGTCTCCTTCGCTCAGGCGCGGAATAACCACGTCGAACGGCGTGAAGGCGTCGTAGTGGTGCCCGACGTGTTTGCCGTCCACGAACACATCGGCGGTGTGGCTGACTCCGCCGAAGACCAGTCGGACCGCCCAGCCCTCGACGCCGGGGATGGTTGTGCGGAACCACGCTTTGCCGCGGTAGTTCTCCAATCCGGGAAGCTGCTCCCAGGCGCCGGGCACGTGGATGCTCCGGGTGTAGCGCTTGGGGAGCTTGGCTTTGTCGTTGCGGTCGTCGGCTGTGACGAAGTCCCATCTGCCGGTGAGCGGTTCAATGGGGCGAACCTCGTGCTGGGGGAAATTGCGCAAAGTGGCCATCTTTCTGTGCCGTCCTTTCAGTTTTCCGGCTGGTCCTGTTTGTCGCGTAAGGCAAGGCAGGATAGTCCCGCGGCGGGTGAATGACAAGCCCGGCACAAAAGGGACCGCTGGCGGTGCGGATTATTTAATTGACAAATCCGACTTTGGCTTTATCATATCGCGTCGTTGAGGCAAGTCTCAGTACCCTCCGGAGCTGATGCTCTTGCCGTGCCCCGGAGAGACATTTCGCCGGGTCCTGCCGTACGGCGAAAGCAAAACAGCAGATTCACGACGCGGTAGCGATGTGTCGTGGTCCTGCAGCGAGCAACATATCAATTGTGGCAGGCGGAGCACGTCGCCGTCGTCCCATTCGAAGCGGACACTTCGTCGCGGCCGAAGATGTAACCAACATCCGGCCTGCGATTTAGGGTCGGATGGGAGATGGCGATGTTCGTTTCGACTAAAGGGACAGGTTGGTCCTGTTCATCGCCCCGGAGCGCTTTCCTCGCCCGTCCTCCACCCTTGGTGCCCTGGTACCGCAACTCACACGTCCTGCATTGGTCCTCGTCGGACCGATGCGAAAGGGGCATCTCATTTGTGAAGTGAAGCAGCAAAAGGAGAACAAGGCATGCAACCATCTCTGAGGTGCGGCGTCGCTGTTCTGGCGGCGCCCGCCGTTGCGGCCAAGCCCACGACGCCTGCGGCGCCGACGGACCTGACGGCGACAGCGGTCAGTTCCAGCCAGATCGATCTGACGTGGACGGACAACTCCGACAACGAGGATGATTTCCGTGTAGAACGATCCCTGGATGGGTCGAGTTTCTCGGAGATCGCTACCGTTGGCGCGAACGTCACGACCTACTCAGACACGGGCTTGTCCGAGTCAACCACATACTACTACCGCGTGCGAGCACGCCGGGCAAACCTGATATTCGGATTACTCCAACATCGCCAGCGATACCACGTCTGGTGGCGACACCACCGTTGACGACCAGACCACGTATTACTACGTCGTCACGGCCGTCGATACGTCCAGCAACGAGTCGTCCGCGAGCAACGAGGCATCTGCGACCACGCCGGACGAGACCCCGCCGGCCGCACCGACGGGCCTTTCCGCTGGCTGTACGGTGAGGCCCGCGTGAAGGTCATGGTCCGCGGCGAAGGCGCCGAG
>JBKHJB010000181.1:0-4675 GCA_046538345.1 Phycisphaerae bacterium | reverse complement strand
GCAACCCCGCCGGTTGAACCTTTCGCGTTGAAGCCGCACGTGCGGCGGTGTTAGACTTCCGATATCCGGCCCGACCTCGCCTGGAGGCGGGGTGCTTGAGGCCGGGGAACTATGCAGCGCCGGTCCATAAAATGAAAGGAATCGCCATGAAGCGTTCTCGCACAATTATCGTCGTCTGCCTGGTGGCAGTGGCGGCCGCCGTCGTGCTGCCGCACGCCCTGGCCCAGCCATACCAGAACAGCTCGCCGACGAGTGTAGCCGCCTGTGACGTTGTGAGTATTTTCAGGGACTACGATAAGGCCCGCAACATCATCAGCGACCTGGAGAGTCGCCGGCAGGAAATCGAGCAGGAAGACCAGCAGAGACGGCAGCAGCTCGAAGACCTGCAGATGGAGTTGGAAAGCTACAGGCCGGGCAGCGAACAATACATGGAGACCCGCAACGAGATGGAACGACTGGCAATCGACCGCAAGGCCTGGCTGGAGTATCAGCAAGCGGTCGCGATGCGCGAACACCACGAGAAAACGCGGGAGATATACGGCGAAATACTCCGTAAGGTCCGCCAGGTAGCCGAGCAGAGCGGATACGACCTGGTACTGTACCGCTCCCAGAGAAACATCTCGCCGACGCAATCGACCAGTCAACTGCTGGAAGAAATCGAAAGCCGGCAGGTGCTCTACAGCAGCGACCGCGTGGACATAACATCCGTGGTACTGGACGCGCTGGACGCCGAGTACGGCGGGAACGGCTAGCGGCGAATTGAGCGGCGCGGAGACTCCGTGACGAAACTGAGCTGAACGGGACAGATGAATATGCCAGGTTGGCCGCTGACAGTGCGTAAAATTGCCGAGCTTCTGGGCGGACAGGTCGAGGGCGATGACTCTCTAAGCATCGCCGGCGTGGTGGCGGTGGAAGAGGCGGGTCCGGAACACGTGACTTTCGCCGCCGACGCCAGGCGCGCCCGCCTGCTGGAAAGCTCCGAAGCCGCCGCCGCTATCGTCGCAGACGCTCCGGAAAGCTCCGACAAGACGCTCATCCGCGTCTCCGACGTGCAGCAGGCGCTGGCGACACTGCTCGGCGCGACCGCCCCGCCGGAGGACGTGCCCCAGACCGGCGTGGACCCGACGGCACGGATCTCTGCTCAAGCCGACGTGGCGGACGATGCACGAGTCGGACCCGGCGCAATCGTTCGCGGCGGCGCGAAGGTCGGCTCGCGGGCGGTGCTCTGCGCCGGAGCGGTCGTTGGTACGAATGCGAGCGTCGGCGAGGACAGCCATCTGGCCGAGGGCGTCGTGATAGGCCGGGATTGCGTAATTGGCTCGCGGGTGAGGATCGGACCCAACAGCGTCGTCGGATGGGACGGGTTCGGCTACAACACCGTTGACGGAGTGCACCAGCGGGTCCCGCACAACGGGAACGTGATAGTAGAGGACGATGTGGAAATCGGCGCGTGCAGTTGCGTGGACCGCGCCAAGTTCGGCTCCACCCGCATCGGGACGGGAACCAAGATAGACAACCTGGTGCAAATAGCCCATAACGTCCGGGTAGGCCGGGGCTGCCTGCTGGCCGGTCAGGTCGGCCTGGCGGGCAGTTGCAAGCTGGGCGACTACGTGGTGCTCGGCGGAAGCGCCGGCGTTCGCGACAATGTCACCGTGGGCGACGGTGCGCGGTGTGCGGCGTACTCTGCCATCGCCGCCGACGTGCCGGCGGGCGCACGCCTAGCCGGTATACCCGCCGGAAACGCGAGGGAGCAAATGCGCGTAATCACCGCCCAGGGAAAGCTGCCGGGGCTTATTAAGCGCATCAGCGCGCTTGAGTCGAAAGTCGAGAACCTTGAGTCGTCAGAAGACCATTAAGAGCGAGGCCGTCGTACAAGGCCGCGGTCTGTTCAGCGGCGAGGCGGTCCGTTTGCGCTTTCTTCCCGCCGAGGCGGGCAGCGGGATAGTTTTCCTGCGCGACGACCTGTCCGAGCCGGTGCGTATCCGCACCTCGCCGGACCACGTCGCCAAGCGGTCGCGACGCACATCGCTGATGAACGGATCGGTCACCATCGAGACGGTCGAGCACGTCCTGTCCGCCGTCTGGGGGTTGGGTCTGGACAACGTCACGGTGCAACTTGACGGCGCCGAGACCCCTTCCACCGACGGTTCGCCCCGGCCTTTCGTGGAGGCGTTACAGCAGGCGGGCATCGTCGAGCAGGAAGCCGACCGCGAGCCGTTCGTAATAACCGAGCCGGTCCACGTGAGCATCGACGACGCAATGCTGGCCGCCCTTCCCGGACCAACCGACGCGCTGGACATTCTCTACGACCTGGACTACGGCGACGTGCCCGCCATCGGGCGGCAGGCGATGAGTTTCCGCCTCGGCCGGGACGATTACGTCAACGAACTCGCCCCCGCGCGAACCTTCTGCCTGGAGCGGGAGGCCGAAGCGCTGACGGCCCAGGGCAAGGCCGCCCACCTCAGCCCCAGTGACGTTCTGGTAATCGGCCCCGACGGACCCATCGAGAACCAGTATCGCTGGTCGGACGAGCCGGTCAGGCACAAGATATGCGACCTCATCGGAGACCTGGCGCTTCTGGGTCGTCCGCTTTGCGGTCGGGTGGTCGCCTACAAGAGCGGACACGAACTGAACCGCATGCTGGTGGCGAAGCTCGGCGAGCAGATGAACCGCCTGGGCGAGACGCAGGTGACGGCCCGGCGCCCGGAGATGAGCGCGCGGAAGATTATGCGGCTGCTGCCCCACCGCTACCCGTTTCTGATGGTGGACCGCGTTCTGGAAGTCCAGGGCGACAGTCGGGCCGTTGGCATCAAGAACGTCACCATCAACGAGCCGTATTTCCAGGGTCACTATCCCGGTCAGCCCATAATGCCGGGCGTGATGATCCTGGAGGCGATGGCGCAGCTCTCCGGCGTGCTGCTCAGTCAACGCCTGGAGCACACCGGAAAGGTCGCCGTGCTGCTGAGCATGGACCGCGTTAAAATGCGCCGGCCCGTACGACCCGGAGATCAGTTGGTACTCGAGGCCGAAGCCCTGCACGTGCGCAGCCGAACCGGGCACTGCCGCTGCCGCGCCCGCGTGGGTTCGGAGACGGCCGCCGAGGCGGAGATCAAGTTCATGCTGGTGGACTCCGAACCAGTCTGAATCGTCCGAAAGGCAACACAGTCGATATGCCACAGATTTCACCACATGCCATCGTCGAAAAGGGCGCCACACTCGCCGACGACGTGCGCATCGGACCGTTCTCGTACGTCGGCCCGAACGTTCGCATCGGCGCCGGCTGCGTAATAGAGAACAACGCCACAGTCACCGGTCGAACCACACTGTCCGAGGGCAACCACGTGTATCCACTCGCCGTCATCGGCGAAAGCTCGGACGACTCCGAGGAGGACGGTGAATGCATCATAGGCACGGCCAATACGCTGCGCGAGCACGTTACCGTCTATGCCGGACAGGACGAGCCGACACGCATAGGCGACGACAACCTGCTGATGATTGACTGTCAGGTGGGTCCGGCAGCGGTTATCGGCGACCACTGCATATTCGCCAACTACACGCACGTTCGCGAAGGCGCCCGCGTGGAAGACTACGTGCGGACCAGCGGTTTCTGCCTTATCAACCCCGGCGTAACGGTGGGGTCGTACACATTCAGCGCCGGCTATGTAATCGTGGACCAGGACGCGCCGCCGTTTGCGATAATCCAGGGCTCGCCCTACCGCGTTCGTGGAGTCAATACCCACAATCTCCGTCGCTGCGGCTTCGGCGAAGACGACATACGCTGTCTCAAGGACGCCTTCCGAGAGCTTTATAACGGACAGACCCGCCGCCCCGACGACGCCGCGATAGCCCGCTTGCGCGACAGTGACGCCGACAGCGCCGGTGTCCGGCGGCTTGTCGAGTTCATCAGCGAACATTCAGCCGGCGGGGAGTCGGCTCATGTCTGAAGTGCATGTACTTCGAGAAATCGCGCCATCGGCGCAGGTTGCCCCGGGTGCTGAAATCGCCGCGTACTGCACGATAGGTCCGAACGTGACCATCGGTCCGGAGACCGTGCTCGGCCGCCGCGTCTCGGTAACGGGGCACACGACCATCGGCTCGGGCAACCTAATCGCCGAAGGTTGTGTCCTCGGCGGTCGGCCGCAGGATCTGAAGTACCAAGGCGGGCCGACCATGCTTATAATCGGACACCGGAACCGCTTCGGCGTCGGTGTCACGGCGCATATAGGCACTGAAGCCGGCGGACGCCTGACCCGCGTAGGCGACGACAATGTGCTTTCCGACGGCTGCCACGTGGCACACGACTGCTACGTGGACGACCGGACCCACCTGGGCCGGGGTGTTCTGCTGGCCGGACACATCCGCGTGGAAACCGGGGCGGTCGTCGAAGAGCTTGCCGGCGCTCATCACTTTACCACACTGGGTCGTTACTGCCGTGTCGGACCGCATACCCCCGTCCGCCGCGACGTACCGCCGTTTACGGATTTCTATTGCCCGCATCAGGACGCCGCGCCGGCCGTGGTAGGGGTCCATGACGACGGCATCCGGGCCGCATCCCTGCCGGATACCGAGGAAGTAGAGCTTCGCCGGACGCTTCGCGAGCTGTTCGAGGACGAGTCGGCGTTGCAGACGAAAATCGAGACATTGCTCAACATGGGCGTCGAAGGCGAGGCGGCCG
>JBKHJB010000180.1:0-4712 GCA_046538345.1 Phycisphaerae bacterium | reverse complement strand
TCCGCGAAGTCGTCGTCGGTGAGGTTCAAAGCTCCCAGCGGGTCTCCGACGTGGGAATCGAACCCGGCCGAGATCAGCACCAGCTCCGGCTGAAAGCTGTCGGCAGTGAGTGCGAGCTGGTTGCGGAAGGCGTCGATTATCTCCTGCCCGCCGGCGCCGGCGGAGACCGGGCAGTTCAGCGTCGTTCCCAGCCCGTCTCCCTCGCCGCGTTCCATGGGCGAACCGGTGCCCGGATACCACGGGAACTGGTGCGTACTGAAGACCAGCACCGAGCCGTCGCGGTAGAAGATATCCTGCGTACCGTTGCAGTGGTGCACGTCCCAGTCGGCGATGAGCACGCGCTTGACGCCGTGCGTCCGCTGTGCGTGGCGGGCGGCGACGGCGATGTTGTTGAACACGCAGAAGCCCATGCCGCGATCGTAAGTCGCGTGGTGCCCCGGCGGGCGGACCACGCAGAACGCCCCGGACAATCCGTCGGTCATGACGGCATCGACGGCCGAGATCACTCCGCCGGCGGCCAGCAGGGTCGGCTCCCAGGAGTCCGGTCCGACGTTCGTGTCGCCCGTGGAGAGCATCGCCCGGCCGGACTGTATATCGCTCCGGGCGGTCTCGTAATACTGCTCGCTGTGGGCCAGCAGGATGTCTTCGCGAGTAGCCAGGCGGGGCGCTAGCTCGCTGACGCCGGGCAGCTTGACGACGGCGTTCATCACGGCGTCGCAGCGGGCGGGTCTCTCAGGGTGTCCGCCGCCGGGGTTATGCAGCTTGTAGGTTTCGTCGTACACCACGCCGATGCCTCGGCGACCGGCACGGACGGACCCGCTGTTGATGTCCGGCTGTTTATCCATAGCGCGACCCATTATAGCTTCTTACGCGGTTTTTGCGGAACCCGGGATGTGCAACATAGTACCGGCCGCGGTAAAATGCGGAAGCGTTGCGGTTGGAGAGACCGGAGTCGTTTGGACAGATAATAGCCCATGGAAAGCGAACTGGACAAGCTTACCCAGCGGATATTGGACAGCTACGCGGCGGACGAGCGGACGCAGCGGATAGGGCAGCGCGCTCTACCGTCGCGGGCGCGTATCGTCGAAGTCGTCGCCGAGATGCGGGAGGCCCTGTTTCCCGGCTATTCCGGGGCGAGGGAACTGACCGCTGAGAACGCCCGCTATCACCTCGGAGACCTTGTGGTGCGCCTCAAGGCGGGGCTGGCCGATCAGATCAACCATTGCCTGTGCACCGAAAGACGCTGCGATGAATGCACAGACCCGGAGAAGTGCCGCGACGAGGCAGCCGGTCTTGCCGGGGAGTTTCTTTCGCGCGTGCCGAAGGTCCGGCGGATGCTCGCCGGCGACGCCCAGGCCGCCTACGACGGCGACCCGGCCGCCAAGAGCATAGACGAGGTGATATACTGCTATCCCGGCTTTTACGCCGTGACGGTGTATCGCCTCGCACACGAACTGCTGGAGCTGGGCGTGCCGCTTATGCCCAGGATCATGACAGAGTACGCCCACAGCGTTACAGGAGCGGACATCCACCCGGGTGCGACTATAGGCGAAAACTTCTTCGTGGACCACTCCACCGGAGTGGTCATCGGGGAGACTACGCGCATAGGCGATAACGTCAAGCTCTACCAGGGTGTTACGTTAGGGGCGTTGAGCTTCCCCAAAGACGAGCGAGGCCGGCTTATAAAAGGGCTTCAGCGACATCCGACTATCGAGGACAACGTGACCATCTATGCCAATGCGACCATCCTCGGCGGTAACACCACAATCGGCGCCGCGGCGGTGGTCGGCGGCAACACGTTCATCACCGAGTCGGTCGCTCCGGGCAGCACCGTCGCCAGCGAGACGCCCAAGCTGCGTGTGAAGAACCGAAAGCAGTAGCCCGGGCGACCGAGGGGCCTTTTCGCAGGCGCCCCGGTGATTCATGCATCAGAGGCAAGGGCCGCAAAAAAGCGGACCCTGCGGAGGATTGCCGCGACGATGGAGCATGACTTTTCACATGTTGCCGACGATTTCTACGTGAATATGGAGCTTTCCACCGCTCTTGAGCTTAGCGGCGAGCGGGAGACCATTCTTCAGTTCTTCGAGGCCGTCCAGAAGCAATTCCCGGAGATGACCAGCTTCTTCCAGCGGGAAAGCGGCGAGTACGTGCTGGAGAGCGACCGGGAGAAAGGCAGCTATCGCTGGCTGGAGCTTCAGCCACGCAGACTGACGGCCGGTTACTTCAACCCGCCGGACCTCTCCGATGGGTATCGCCTGCACGATTGGCTGCTGCACAGGAGCGTGTTCTTCCTGGGGGTAAGCTCCTTGGACGTCGAGGCGCTGGACCTGATTTACGGCTTCAATCTGGACTGTCAGGGCAACCGCGACGCCGTGACGATGGCCGCCTTGCTGCCGGGTTCAGCGCTGGGCGCTTTGGCGCTGGACGAGTCCTTCACTCCGATTCAGTTCGAGCCAAGCTTGATTGTGGCGGTCGATCCCGACTGTGCCATTCAGGCCCGGGTGCTGCTGGAGACCCACAGCAGCAGTTACCAGGTCCGTACCGGGCGGTACGAGCCGGACCCTATCAGCGTGTATCTGACTGTCAGGGGCTACCCACGTCCGGATGAGGTGTTCAACACACGAGGCTCGCTGATCCGCCAGTGCCGCGTTGCGGAGGATCTGACATCGCGGCTGTTGGTACCTCACGTCATACAGCCCATCGCGTCCGCCATCGCCGCGCAATGAAAGCACGGGGCTGTCGTTGACTGCTTAAGACGGTCGATGCCCGCTGAAATATCCGTCCCCACGATGCGTCCCTTCGGGGCCTTTCCCTGCCAGCGCGCAAAAAAGCGGCGGGCCTACCGCGGGGGGGGACGGCAGGCACCGCCTGGTACTCGAACCGGCCGGGGGAGAACCGGTTCGATTGGGGTTATATTCAGGGGCCAACGTGACTAACAACTGCCTCTTCCCACGTCAACCCTCTACATCTAAATTACATTATAAAACCTACAGTCGCCAACGCAAGGGGGTGTCAGGGAAATACC
Source organism: Phycisphaerae bacterium (assembly GCA_046538345.1). Lineage (GTDB taxonomy): Bacteria > Planctomycetota > Phycisphaerae > SM23-33 > SM23-33 > PUND01. The sequence continues at coordinate 1,687 of JBKHJB010000180.1, read as the reverse complement.
TTATTTTTTCATAGTCTTCCCCACCCGCCAAATTCCCTTCTTGCCGCAGCAGCTTACGAGCACAGCCCTTACGAGGCAAGCGCAAAATCACGGAATCAGGAAAGAATCCGCCATGTTTGCTCGTTCCCCCGAACTTCCGCTGCCCGAAGACGGTGCATAGATGTTATCCTCGTCGGCTCCCGGCTCCGGACCGGAGACCGTGGGTGTATCCACCCACCTCACCGACTGATCTACCGACGCGACGTTCTGCCCGCGCCTGCCGTGGTTGGGTGCGTTATTGTCGGCCTCGCTTGAGTTAAACGTCTCGGATCCGACTTCGCACGCAGGGTTGCGGTCGGCGAGTATAGCCAGCGAGCCGGGGGCTTCTGCGACGCTGGTGCCCGTGATTGTCCGGCCGCCTTGGTCAAACGGCACCTGCGAGAGGTAGCTGTAGGAATACGTCTTCTTCTGCATGCCGGCGTCGGATAGTTTTGGGGCGGCCGCGCCGGCCTGTTGGGCGCCGGGGCACAGCAGCACGCCGGGCTGGATCCATGCGCGACGGACCTGGTCCATGTCTTCTTCGCCCGGCTGTTTCCCGGTGAGCATCAGCCAGAAGGTGGCGGGGTTGCCCTCTTCAAGGTCGCCCCAGTTGCTCGTGGTCGGTCCTACCGAGGGCAGGGCGTTGGGGACACTACCCCGGTGCAGATTGCTCGCGCTGGCGTAGGCGAGCATCGCGCGGGTAATCTCGCGGAGATTGCTGGCGCAACTGGCTTGTCTGGCGCTGTTGCGGACCTGGGTGAGCGCGGGGATGAGTATCGCCATCAAAAGCCCGATGACGGCGATCACGACCAGCAGCTCAACCAGTGCAAAACCCCGGCGCCGCGACCGTAAGCGTAGTTCCATGGTATCTCCTGCCAAAGATTTTAGCCCCGACGATTCCTGAAAGTCAATAATGCTGGTGCCGTTGTTGGGCTGCGAAGACGTAGGACACGCTCAGAAAAGCCCTTAGCGCCGTCTGGAAGAGGTCACTTGTCGCGTCGCGAAAAGCCCGGTGGTCGACGTTAGCAGGACGGCGACGGCAGCGGGTTCTCCATGAATCGCCGGCTCCGCGGACAACTGCTGTTAGAGACCGCCTGTTCAGCCCGCGCCCTGAGTAACACTGTTGGGGATGGGGCGAATCCGGCCATCGGCGTCAACACAGGCGAGGGTGGTTTCCGCCGTAGCTATCAGCGTCCCGTCGGACTTGCGACGCAGACTGTATGCGTGGTCGATACGGGCCTGACCGGTGCGGGTTACCTCTGTTCTCAGCACCAACGTATCGTCATAACGGGCCGGAGCGTGGAATTTTGCGGCGCATTTGGCTACCACGAAGTACACCCCCGACTGCTCCAGATCGCGATAGTTGACGCCCTGCGAGCGGAGCAGCTCGGTTCGGCCCATCTCGAAATAGACCCAGTAGCGGCTGTGGTGCAGCACGCCCATGGCGTCGGCTTCGGCGTAGCGGACGCGAATCTCGATGTCACATGATCCCGGCATATCGCCCTTTCTTTGCGGTTTTTGCTGCGGTGGAGCGCTTATAACCCGCCTTCTGCCGCCGGGCAAGGCGACTTACGGCGTTGGGCGGGGGCTTTACGACGCCGGCGGAGGGCTTTAACATCCATATTTCAAGCGTTTCGACGGGTGTAGGCCGACGGGTTTATGCAGGTGG
>JBKHJB010000018.1:0-21061 GCA_046538345.1 Phycisphaerae bacterium | reverse complement strand
GGCTGGACGTGGTGCTCGCGGCCGTTGGGCTGGTCGGCCGTGAGGATGGTGACCACCAGGTCGTTGGCGGTGGCCACGCCGCCGACGCGTCGTTGGCAGGTGGCGTATCGGCTTGGCTTGCCTTCGAAGTCGATTCGTGTGATTCGCATTGTCTGGTCCTGTCCGCGAGCTGCGTTACATGTACGTGAAGCCATGGCAGCGCAAACCCCACCGGGCAATTAAGTCTCTTTTTGCAAAACTCGGCCTGGATCGTTTATGGCGTGATTCTGTAAAGCGTTTTGGAGGATGACCCTGTCGGAGTGCCGAAATCGGTGCTGCGGCTGCGAATCAAGCTCAACCCATGTTCGCGCAAACATTGTCGCCCGTTTTCTACACTATTTGCGGAATACTGCCCCACAGCTTGATGCGGCCGGTGTGGGTGGAGCAATTAAGCGACGACAGAACAGTCCGCCTCGGGTCAGCCCTCCGGTCGGACAATGAAGAACTTAAGCGCTCCTTGCCAAGGCAGTGACACCTCAGCAGTCAGCATCAGGCCCGTCGTGGAGCAGGTATGGCAGAACCCTTGGGAAACAGTGGTATCCACCGTGCGGACAGTAGCCGATGGCCCCCATTCTACGCGAAGAATCGTACCCCGGGCGTCCAGTTGCCACCCGTTCGCCAGCGGCCTTGGGGATATCCCCGGTGCGAGTGTCAACAGCAGCGAGACGGTGTGCTTGCCTCGGCCGTGCAAAACATCTCGAACGACAAGCGAGTCCTCCCGCGCGGAGAATTCGCGCATGTGCTCAACGGGTTCGGCAAGCCGGCGATAGCCGTCGTGCCGCACCGATATGCGAGTGGTCCCGTCGCGGTGGGTTTCGATGTGACGGCTGACTTTCGCCCGCCGTCCGATTCGGAACCCGGCGAACACTTCCGACTGATCCGTCGCGTCCACGCATAGCGCATTGTGAGCCACCGTGCTTCGTTCCCACGTGCGGCGAGGGCCTCGCCGGTAAGTGGAAACGCCCGGGTCCGTGATAAGCTTGCGGTCGTTTCGATATAGCACGAAGGCGCCTGCGCAGGCGTGGACATGGGCGGGATTGTGCGACGGGGCCGGGCCGGCCGCGTCCACCACGCAATACCACCTTCCCGACCTGAATACCACCAGCCCGCCGACCTGGTGGATTTTATCGTGGCGAGGCAGTGGGTTTTTGCCCGCTGCCGCAAACAGGCGGTGAGCAACGGGGGCGACTCCGCACGTTGAATCGTGCAAGTGCGGAAGCGAGCCGTCTGGTAACAGATACCCGCGCAAGGCCTCCAACATACGCTCGATCATCGCGTCAAGTCCCGGCAGCCGGAGCACGCCGGCTCGCGCCGGTGGCTGGAGCATCAGTAGTCGCGACAGAACCAGGCAGTGGTACATCGCCGACCTCTCGGCCAGCGAGCCATCGGGGGCAAGCTGTTCGCCGAGGACGCGCATAAAGTGCGTTAGGGCGTAGCTGACCGAGCGTCGTATCCTGCTGTTTCCGGCAAGCAAGGAGCCGGCCAGGAGTATACCCGCGAGATTCTCAATGACGTGATTGTTGGCCAGGTCGTGTTCCACATTGTCCGAGAGAACCAGTAGCTGTCGTTTCATGCTATTTAGCACCGGCGCGTTGGCGGATTCGGGAAAGTCGCTCAGGAACCGACTCCAGTAAGTCAGTCGCAGAGATGTGGGGTACGGCTCCCAGCCGGGCTGGGCCGGGTATGGATGGCGACTTACCCAATCCTGGATCAGTGCCCTACCGCAACTAACGGCCTGGAGCTTCCGGCTAGGGTCGCTGCGAACGAGGTAACGCAGCGATTCCAGATACTCGAAGGCGTGCAAAGCATAGGCCCGGAGGTAGTCGCATTGTTCAGTCCACCCGACCGGCGGCGACATGGATACCTCGTGGTTGAGCAGACGTGCTTTGCCCTCCAGCAAATCCCGGGCCTGTTGCAACGCGAGGGAGTCGTCGAGTAATACTTCGCTCGCCGGCGGGACCGGGCGGCGCAGACTCACCGGACCGCGTGAACGAACCTTGAGCATTCCCCGGCACATGGCGGGAAGTAGACGGCGGAGCTGTCGACGAATCCGCCTGTCCGGCCGGTACGCTACCTGCCGGAAGCGCATGTGTGTGATCGCGTGCGCGTTGATTCGGACGCGGCCGAGGACGGACGAAAGTGAAGGTGTCCGCTTCATCGTGCCGGCCCGTTGCGACGGCGCGTGCTCCAAACCGAGCACAACCATATCGCAATTATAAGAATCGCTCCCCATCCAAGCCGGCGGACGTACGACGGCACGTCGTTGCGCACACCGATAAACATCCAGCAGAAAACCATCAGCGCCATCGCCAAAGAAAGAAAACGCCCGCGACACATGGCCGCGTCATAGAGCCGACGCAGGACGTATCCGAAAAGGACCATCATCGCGGCGGCGCCGGCCGTTGAGAAGTTGTAGTACCCCTCGGCGACAATCGAGTAGCCGAAAGCCAAGCGCCTGCCATAATAGCCCTTGGGATTGGTGCGTCTGGCGACCCACTGGCCTCGGCGCTCGAAATAGGACCGTTCCCACAGTTCAATCGGCAACGGATTCGGAGCGCCCTGTATGACCCCGTGCACGAACGACACACCGTATCCGTAGCTCTCGCGGTCGGGCACCAACGTCATGGTGCGGACCAGCACGGTAAAGGTCCGCCCCAGTTCCTCGCTGGCCGGGGTGATTGTTTCTTCGGACAGGCGCTCGATGGATCCTTCCAGGGCTTGTATCGGTTGGTCCGGCTGCTCGCGCAAAGCGCGGAACACCGGCACCGCGGCCAGCACGACGACAACAAAGATGCCCAGAACCCATGGCTTGATGGCATTACCACGCATCTGCCAGCCCAGTACGGCTCCGACAAACGGCGGGAAAGCAGCGGACCTGTACCCCATCGCGCCCAGCGCGACTAGATGAACCACCAGCAGGCCGATCACCCAGGGCATGTGCCGCCGGCGCGCCACAAGCGGCATCATCATCGCCGACGTCGAAGCGAGTATCATTCCCAGGCCGAATATCCTTCCGCCGCCGAACAATTCGTCGAAGTACCGCAGCCGTATCGCATACGGCGTCGCAAGAAATTCACCCGGACCAAGCAGGACCATCTCGGCAAACATAGCCGCGACGCTGATGCCGTAGGCCAGCAGGACTACCGTCATGAGGCGTCTTCGATGGCGACGCGACAGACCCAGACGAGCACGGCGCCTGACTGCGACACGACGGCGGGCTGCCAGCAGGTCGCCCAACATGTAGCTCGTAACAGCCGCGCAACTTACCAATACCGCCGGCGTCACGTGAGGCGACGAAAAAAGGTAAAAATGCGGGTTCCGCACCGCCGCTCCCAGCAGCCAGGGCAGGACCATACCCAGATGCCAGAGAAACAGACACGTCGCCATAACCGTCGGCGGTGTCAGTAGCGGCCCCGAAGACGACCGGCGGGACGTCCAGGGAAACACCGCCAGCAGACCCAGCGTAGCCAGTCCCGCGACGGTGGATATGCCGCGGTCTATCCTCGGCCAGGTCTCTGTCGCCAGGACGGTCGTTGCAAGCGTAGCGGCCGTGAGGACGACAATGTGGAGGATGCGTGCGGTGTCGGTCCTCGTTTCGGACGAAGCCGCCTTCAGCGGGCGCTCGAACCGACCAGTATGTGCGATATGCGGCATTTCTGCTGACCTCACCGACGGATGCTCCCGGCGTAGCAAATTGAACGTGTCTAAAAGCTGCTTGGATGCTAGTGCGGTCCGTGCGCATATTGCAAGCGTCTGAGGCGTTATAGCGGCCGTGCGACTTGCAGTGACGACAAGTATGGCAATAATGCCCGAGAGGAGCAAATATCTCGGACGAACCGAATCGACAAGGGATTAACGGGCAGTTGGGATAGATTGCATGAAACGCCCATGGGCGCCATTTTTTGTGGTGTGGTACTGTTGCGATGTAGTGCGCGACGTTCTGAAACGGTGCGAGATTCCCCTTGCGGGACGGTCTGTGCTGGAGATCGGCTGCGGCGGCGGGAGTATGCTCTTTCGCCTCTGCCGGGACGTGAGGCAGATCACCGGGCTGGACGTATCGAATTCAACCATCGAGTTTCTGCGGGAGCATTACGCGGGCTGGTATCCGAATGTCGAGCTTATCGCCCGCGACATTGGCGACTTTGACGCGCGAGAAAAGTACGACTTGGTAATCTCGAACGACTGCTTCGAGCATGTCGCCGACCAGGAATCGTTCCTCGCAAACGCCGCACGATGCCTGAAACCCGGCGGCACGCTATGTCTTCAGTTTCCGAACCAGCCGACGCACGGCGTCCGTCATCATCGCAACCTGGGCGCGCTCCGCCGGCTGGTGGAGCCCGAATTCGCCCCAGCGCGGTATTTCGCCGTGGAGCCGAGCTGGTGGCACCGAGCGCTGCACGGGATGTTCTCCTGGCTGCGCGGGAAGGCCTCGGCCCGCTACGAGCGCATCCGACGGGCCGTGCTGGACGATCCGGAAACCCACGGGCTGGACGACTTTTCAAGAAGCGCGTGCTTCAGTTACATGCGGGAGGAAGTCGCCGGCGGGCTGAAATACAAGATCGCCCGCGCGGTCAACGGGGCTTTTCGTGTGCTGGACAGAGTGCCGCCCCGGCATCGGCTGGTGGAGTTGACGCACCTCGAGAACGACCAGCCGATACTGGAGCTTCGCCTGGTCGTACTGGCAAGCAGAAAGGACCGTGACGCCGGCGGGGAGGTCGGTATATGACATGTCCGGTGTGTAAGGCGCCTGGATCGGCGGACATGGGTAGCGTCCGCGGGCCTAAGCAACCGGGCCGGCTCAGCCGCTTTACGGAAAACCGCGTTCGCCGTTGCCGCAGGTGTGGACTTCTGTTCGTATGTCCGACAGTGTTTCTGGACCAGGCAGACTTTGCGGAGATGTATGTCCGGGAATACTTTCGCTGGAACAACCGCTTCTGGCAGATTCGCCAGAGAAGGGAAATCCGGCAGCGGCTCGGCATATTGTCGCGTCTGCACGGCAGGGCGAGCAGCTTTCTGGACATAGGTTGCGGACGCGGCGACGCATTGGCCGAGGCGGCCGAACGCGGACTGGAAACTACCGGCATAGACGTCAGCGACAACCTCCGCCGAGGACCGGCAGAGCTTCGGTTTCTCCGGGGCCGATTGCACGAGCTGATCGAGCGCGAAAACCTGGCATCGAGTTTCGACTTGGCATACATGAATTCCGTCCTGGAGCACGTCGAAGATCCGTGTGAGTTCATGCGCGACGTGTTCCGGGTCCTCAGGCCCGGCGGCGTGGCCTATATCGGCGTGCCCAACGAAGGCAGCTTGCGCAATCGGTTCGGTGGACTTTTGCGCCGGCTCATCACGCGTCGTGGGGTCTGCGGCGCACTGCCGGTGATCAGGCCTCCGTACCATCTTTGGGGCTTTACGCGAAAGAGCGTTAAGCTGCTGGCGTCGTCGGTCGGCTTTGACGTCGCCGAAACCCACATCAGGGCAGGTCTGATAGACTTGCTGCGCAACCCGCCCCTGAGCAGGGGCTTTGTGCTGGAGGCGGCAACGCTGCCGGCTGCGATACTCGGAGCCATCGGCGGCGATGGGTACTATCTCGAACTGTTTCTTCGCAAGCCGTAGCTTGCGAGTGAATTAAAAGATGTCCGAGTGCCCGGAGAAAGGGCAAGGCGCATCGGCAACAACTACCGGCCCGGCGGTTAACGGCCACGGCGTTTGTGCCCATAATGCCGGGGCGGTCAGCCGGAGCACCGACCAGAGAGAACATAATTACGCCAATGCCTAACTTCTTCATAGCCGGCGCACCGAAATGCGGTACCACCGCGTTGCGTTATTACCTGATGAGCCACCCGCGGGTTTTCATGAGCCCTGTCAAAGAGCCCGGCTACTGGGCCGAGGACCTGCCCGGACACCGCGAAGTCCGCTCAAGGGATGATTACCTCGCGCTTTTCTCGGCGGCGACCAGCGACCAGACCGTCGTCGGTGAGTCAACGGCCACCTATCTGTATTCCGACATCGCACTTGAGGCGATACGAAGCTTCAATCCAGAAGTGAAGGTTGTCGCAATGTTTCGCAATCCGGTGGACCAGGCACATTCGTTTCATGCCCAGATGTATTACAACGGCGACGAGGACGAGCCGGACTTTCGACGAGCGTGGGAGCTTCAGGGCGCACGCGCAGCCGGGCGTAGAATTCCGCGGCGGTGTCTGGACGCCAAGCTCCTCCAGTATCGCGAGGTGGCGATGTTCGGCCGGCAGTGCGAGCGGCTGTTCGCTCTGTTCCCGCGGGAAAACGTGCACATCATCCTTCTTGAGGACATGGCCGCCGACCCCCGCGGCACTTATCTAAAGGTGCTTGGTTTTTTGGGGCTTGAAGACGACGGTCGTGTCGATTTCCCTCGTGTCAACGAGAGTAAGGTCCACAAGGTTCAATGGCTGGGCGCGTGGATGCACCATCCGCCGGACTGGGCGCTTAGATTGAACTCGATGGTAAAGCGATGCCTGGGCGTAGAGCGAACGCACATCAAGCATTTGTTCCGAACCCGCAGAAAGCGCCCGCCACTGCCGGAGGATTTGCGGCGCCGGATGGAGCGAGACTTCGCCGAGGACGTGTCACTGCTTGAGCGGCTTCTCGGCCGCAAGCTGAACTGGTTCTCGCCGGCCGGTCGCGGTCACGAAGCCGCAAGCGAGCGAAGATAGGGTCTCAGACGGCCTGGCTGAAGCGGTCGCGTAACCGCCATGCCAGAAGCGCCGAAGCGATCCACGCACCGACAATCGCCGGGAGGATTATCCATCCTTCGCACAGGCGGCATAGAAGCAGCAAGCCCGTCAGCATCGCCAGTACCGTGGCGGTCAGCAGCGCAAGGCGCGGGCGGACCAGCCGGTTGACCTTATCACCTGCCGCCAGCCACAACGCCGCCAGCCAGATGATATTGGTACTCATCGTTACCAGCGCCGCGCCGAACGTGCCCCATAACGGGACCAACAAAGAGTGCCCCGCGACGGCCGTGGCAAGTGCCGCCACTGCGACCGCGGTCAAAGTCCGGATGCGACGCTTGAGAAACAGCACGGTGTGCGGGAAGAACAGTAGTCCGCAGGCGGCGTACCCAACCGCCAGCAGGGGCAGAAACGGACCCGCCGCGCCGTACTCGGGCCTGACAAGCTCCATCACCGGTCGTCCGACAAGCGAGACGGTAATCGCGCAGGCCCCCGCCACCAACACGCCGTATCCAAAGGAGCGCGACAACTGATCTATCGCCTTGTTATGCATACCCTGGTCCCACAACTTGAACGCTTGGGGTCGAGCTACTTTATACACCGGAGCAGTCAGAACGGCGGTGAATCTCGAGAGTGTAACCGCCATGGAAAAGACCCCCGCCGACGCCGTCCCAACCGTAAGGTCAACGGCGTATCTGTCCACCATGAACACCCCCAGCAGGCAGAACTTGGCGATCATCAGAGGGACACCGCTTTGCAGACCTTTCTTGATATCCCTCAGTGCGTCCCTGCTGACAGTAGGCCGGCCGAGTTGCCCGGCGAGTATGGGCGACATTACGCACGCCCGGGCGATGACCACCACCGTCAATATCAGCACCAACGACCAGCCCAGCCAGATACCGACCAGAAGTGCGCCGATTTCCGCCCATTCATACAGCAGCGACAGCGCGTTCCACAGCCCGTACCTGTGGACATTGGTCAGATACGACACCAGGAAAACGCGTGACACTTCGGCAAGGAGCATCACGAACAACACCGCCATCAGCATGGTGCGCGTGCCGACACCGTCGGGGTACGGGCCCGGCAGAAGGGGCGTCCACGGAACGATCATTCCGATAGCCGCCGCCGAGATCAGTCCGAACAGCCAGGTTGTCATACCGCGACTTCTGCGGATACGCTCGTCGGACTCGCCCGGCAGCACCAACGCCAGGCGGTTATCCAGCCCCCACAAAGCCAGGCATGCCAGCAGCGGAACTGTGCCTATTACCTGCGCCCACACGCCCAGCGACGCCGGGCCCAAAACGGCCCCGACCACGAATATAGCCAGTATCCCCTTGCCCCGCGTGAGGATGCTGTTGACCACTCCCACGGTCATATGAAGCACAACCCGCGGCTCGAGGGAACCAAAGCCCCGGCGCGATGCTTCATCCGACGGCGCGTCTGAACAGCTCGGCGTAGTGTTTTTCGATGGTTGCCCGGTCAAACAGTTTCTCCGCCCGTCGGCGGCTTGCGATTGACATCTTTTCCCGCAGCGCGTCGTCGCGTAGCAGGCGAACGATCCTCTCGGCGACCGCAAGGGTGTCGCCGATGCTTTCGATATAGCCGTTCTCGGCGACTTCCACCAGCACGTCGCTGCCGGAGACTTTCGAGAGCACCAGCGGAAGCCCGCAAGCGGCGGCCTCGGCGGCGGCTATTGAAAGCCCCTCCCGCCGACTGGTCGAGCAGTAAATCCACCCCTGCCGCAGCGCGCCGGGCATGTCGTCGCAGTGATCGATCAACTCGGCAATATTTTCCAGACTTGCCAGGCGGATCCTCCGCCTCAACTCCGATTTAAGAGGCCCGCTGCCGTAGATCCTCGCGAGGAACCCGTCGCCGATTTCACGGCGGACCCGCCCCAGGGCATCCACAAAAAACTCCCAGCCCTTTTCCGCCGTTAGCTGCCCGACGGCGATAACCGTCGGCTGCGGCGGGGGCGTCTCGGCCGGGCGGAAACGCTCCAGGTCTATCGGCACGGAGATAAAGACGGCGCGTTCAGGATCAAGCCCCAGTCGGTCCACTGCCCGACGACGACTGCTCGGCGATGCGAACACCACCGCCGAGGCCCGACGCAGAGCACGGTTGTCCGCCCGGCGAAGCAGCAGCCGCCTCCACCAGCTTCGTCTCATGTCCTCCAGCACCACGTAACGGACAATGGCATGAGGGAAACCGAGCCGAGAACAAGTGCCGGATACCAGCGCATCCAGCAGGCAGTGTCCATGGCTGACAAGCAGGTCCGGGCGTTCGGACCGGAGCAACCGCGACAGGTCGCGACGGAACCTTACCCCACTGCGCCAGCCCTCATAGGGCAGCGTGTGCACCTGCCAGCCGCGCTGGGTCATCTGCTCGGCCGCGCGAGACGGACCGGTAACCGCGCAGGAGGCCTCCATACCGAACCGCCCCGACATAGGAAGCAGAACGTCGCGCACAAGCACCTCCGGGCCGCTGACGGCCCTGGGATCGCCGGGTGCTGCGACAAGATGCATTACCTTCATCATGCTGCAAGAACACCTCTGCGGACTGATACTGTACCGCACACCATTGCGGAATTCGTTGCGGGGGTATTATGAACGAAAGCGCAGCATTCGTGAACGACGTGAGCTAAAATGCTTCTTCAAAATCCACGGGATAGCCCCTTATGAAACAGATACTGCAATCTTACAAGGACGGTGAAGTGCAACTGGCGGAGGTTCCCCCGCCTGTCGTTCCGCCGGGCGGCGTGCTTGTTCGCACGCGAGCGTCGGCGATATCGCCCGGCACGGAATTGCAGATGATACGGATGGGGGAGAAGTCGCTGCTGGGCAAAGCCAAGGCCCGTCCTGACCTCGTCCGTCGTGTGCTTCAGAAAGTTCGTACGGAGGGTCTGCTTTCCACGTGGCGACAGGTAAAGGCCCGCATAGAAGCTCCGGTTCCGATGGGCTACTCGTGCAGCGGGGAGGTGATAGAAGTCGGTTCCGGCGTGACGGACCTGACGGCCGGACAGCGGGTCGCCTGCGCAGGCGTCGGTTACGCCTCGCACGGCGAAATCAACGCCGTTCCCCGCAACCTTGTGTTTCCTATCCCCGCGGAGGTGGGCTTCGAAGAGGCGGCGTTTGTGGCGCTTGGCTCAATCGCAATGCAGGGCGTTCGACAGGCGCAGGTCGCTATCGGTGAGGTGGTGGCGGTAATCGGTCTGGGGCTTCTCGGCCAACTGACGGCGCAGTTGCTCGCGGCCCAGGGTGCGAAGGTGGTGGCGACCGACCTCGACGAGTGGAAACGGGACCAGGCCCGCGCTTACGGGGCGGCTGGGGTGGCGCCGGAAGATTTTGTAAAGACTGTTCGATCCGTCACAAGCGGCCACGGCGCCGATGCTGTAATAGTGACAGCTTCCAGCGAGTCCAACGAGATCATGATGACCTCCGCCGAGGCGGCCCGTTGTCGCGGGCGGGTGGTGGTGGTCGGCTTCGTGGGGATGGACTTCGCACAGAAGCCCTTCTACGAGAAGGAACTCGATATTCGCTTTTCCATGTCTTACGGCCCCGGTCGCTACGACGTCGAGTACGAAGAGCGGTCCCGCGACTATCCCTACAGCTTGGTCCGCTGGACCGAAGGGCGGAACATGCAGGCCGTTCTTGAGATGATGCGATCCGGGGCGTTGAAGTTGACGCCTTTGATTACGCATCGGTTCGAGATCGACGGCGCTCTCGATGCCTACGCCATGCTCAAGCGCGGCGGCGAGCGATATCTGGGCGTGGCTATCTGCTATCGGCCGGCTTCTCGGAAGCCGACGGACGAGAAGCGAATCCGGACGCGGCAAACCCGCGCCTCAGGAGATGTGCGCCTGGGTGTGATGGGAGCGGGTGCGTACGCCGGTTCAACGTTGCTGCCGACTGTGCGGGCGTGCCGGGGTGTTTCACTCGTCGGCGTCGCCACGCGTACGGGCAAGAGCGCCACACACGCGGCCGAGAAGTTTGGTTTTGCCTACGCCACCTGCGACTGGCGTGAGCTTTTGCGAGACGATTGCATAAATGCCGTCGTCGTGGCAACGCGTCACGACCTGCATGCCCTACAGGTGATAGAGGCGATACAGGCGGGCAAGCACGTGCTGGTCGAAAAACCGCTCGCGCTGAGCGAGCAGGAACTGGACGAGATAGAGTCCGTCGCGGCCGAGCATCCTGAGACGCTACTGCTGGTAGGGCACAATCGTCGATTCAGCCCGGCCGCGGATCGGCTCCGCGAGGTGTTCGCCGAGCGGCGATCACCGATGACGGTGGCGTTTCGAGTCAATGCCGGACCGATGCCGCCGGACCACTGGCATCGATCTGAGCAAGGCGGTGGACGGTGGCTTGCGGAGGGAAGCCATTTCGTGGATTTCGCCGTGGCTATGACCGGTCTACCGCCGCAGCGGGTGTCCGCCTTCCGTACGACGCCCGGCGGCGATGCGGAAACCGGCGAAACGTGGATGGTGACGCTTACGTTTGCGGACGGTTCGCTGGCTGAGGTGCACTACTGCGACCTCGGCGACCGCCGTCTTCCGAAGGAACGTTGCGAGGTGATGGCCGACGGACACAGCGCAGTGGTGGACGACTTTTCCAAAGTGGTGCTGTACTCCGGCGGGCGCAAGCGGGTTATCCGCACCGGCCACGACAAGGGACACCGCGCGGAAGTGTCCGCATTCGCCAAGGCGGTTCAAAACGGCGGCGCCCCGCTGGTTACGCTCGAAGAACAACTCGCCGTTGCCCGTGCGACCATACGCTGCCACGCGTCGTGGACTCTGGGACAGGCCGTGAACGTAAGCGGTCCTTTGGCGGGTCCGGTCGAATCAGGAAACTGAGGTGGCGGCATGTCTCGTTCGGCTCGTGTACTGGTAGTCTGCACACACGGGGTGGGCGACGTGCTCATGTCCCTGCCGATGCTTCAATCCCTGCGCGATGGGCTTGGCAAAGCGCGCATTGAGGTATTGCTGCGCGGGCCCTTGCAGGCGGAGGTCTTCGAGCACCAGGAGCTTGGACTGGAGTTAAGCTATCTGTGCGAGCTTCGCGACTCCGCGCGCCGGACGGTGACGGCTCTGAGGCGGTGGCGCCGGGAACGAATCGACTGGCTCATAAGCGGGTTCAACGTTCACCCCCTCAAATCGCTGCTGCTGGGCTGGCTGGTCGGACCACGGCGGACGGTGGGCTTTGCCGCCGACGGACGACGACTGCCTTTTACCCACTGCCTGAGACCGATCGGGGTACACAAGGTACAGGAGAACCTACGTCTGTTGGACGTTCTGGGCCTGGAGCCGACGTCTTGCTCGCCGCGGTGGAAAACGACTGAGGAAGAGCTTTTGCATGCCCGCTCGCTTCTGAGACAGTCACTGGGCGGGCGGGATATCCTGGCTGTTACGCCCGGCTGCACGCCGTCGGAGGCGTTCAAGCGCTGGCCTGCCGGCAGGTATGCGGCCGTCGCCGAGGGGCTTGCGGCCAAGTTCGAACTGGGCGTAGTCGTCCTGGGCGGACCAGGCGAGGAGGACCTGGCCAAGCCCCTGCTGAGAGTCGCCGGTCGGGGCGTGGCGGTCCTGGACGCCGTCGGTCGGTTGTCCCTGCGGCAGATCGCCGCGTGTTTACAGCAGTCGCGCCTGGTGCTGGGTGGGGACTGCGGTCTGACGCACATAGCGGCCTCGCTGGGCGTGCCCGTGCTGACGCTGATGGGTCCGACAGAGCCGCAGATAACAGCTCCGCGCGGCGAGAAGGCGCACGTGCTCCGCAGCAGACATGGTTGTTTGGGCTGCTACCAGAAGGGGCTGCGAATAGACCCTGCCTGCACGCAGCCGCGATGTATGCAGTCAATAACGGTCGAAGAGGTTATCGATGCGGCTGAGCGGCTTTGGAAGTCCTGAAGGCGCGCGGCTTTTGCTGAACCGGCTAGCTTTTCGACTCAACCAGCGCCTCCAACTTGGACTCCAGACGGCTAAAGTGATATTCCCACGTCCATCGCTCTTGTACCCACGCCCGTGCGGAGCGACCCATTTTCTCTCGTCGCGAATCGTCTTTCAGCAGCTCTACGACGGCGTCCGCAAAGCCGGCGGGGTCATCGCGGATGAGACAGTGTTCTCCGTCAGTTGCGTCTATGCCTTCGTTGGCCGCTGACGTTATCACCGTCGCAGTGGCGGTGCTCATCGCCTCGAGAACCTTGTTCTGCAGGCCGGCACAGATGCGTATGGGCGCGATCGCCACGGCGGTGCGGCGCAGATAGGGCACGATCTCCGGGACAGTTCCGGTGACCGTGATGCGGGGGTCTTTTTCCAGTGTCCGCACGGCCGGCGGGGGGTTCTTTCCGACAATGGTAAGGGTGGCTTCCGGAACCTTTTGCACGAGGCGAGGGAAACTGTCCCTGACGAACGCGCATATGGCGTCCGCATTCGGGTGGAACTGCATCAGCCCGGTAAACACGATTGATTTCGGTTCCACCTGCACGGACGCATCCGGGCGGAACCGCTCGGTATCGACGCCATGGGGGTTGTAGATGATCTTCTCATTCACCCGGCCCGGTATCGCCTCGGCGTCGGCGGGGGATATCAGCAGGCAGCGGTCGAAAAGATCGAAGGACTTCGACTCGTAAGTGCGCAGTCGACGCGCCTCAAGCGAGCGAACCAGCTTCTTCAGAGGGTTGCGGACCCTCTCCGCCGAGCGGCGCCATTGAAGCGACATCGCCAGTTGCATCGCCAGCACTTTCGCGGGTGCCCGGACTCCGCGAAGCGCCTCCGCGGTTCGGACATAATAAGCCAGGGCTATGTCGTACTCGTTCCGACGGCAAAGCTCCCTTGCCTTTCGGACCAGCTCGCCCGAGCCGCACCATGCGACCTGGAGTGGTTGCCGCGACGGAAGGGCGGCGAGCAGTCTTCCGGCGGCTTTGGCGGGGCTGAAGGGGACGCAGACCAGATTCCTCACCAGCGGGCGAATGCGATCGGCGTCCGTCGGCTCCTGTGGAGCATGACAGAGGAGGTCAACTTCGTGACGCCGGCTGAAGTGCTCGGCCAGCTTGAACACTGTCAGCGTATCACCGCGAGTCAGGGGCCAAGGAAAGCGGTGGCTTACCAGCAGAAGCTTCAAACTGTCGTTCTCCCTCCGGCTCTGAGCTGCAATATAATCCGTTTTTCGTGACGATCGCGCAGGAATTCGAGAGGTCCAGCAGCAACTGGTCTTCCCGGACATCCTCATGCCTGACAAATCCGTCCGCCTGTGATCGCACCACTATGATCTGCGCACGGTTCAGGAAATCCGCGATCCCGCCGACCAGCACCTTCTCCGGCGATGGAAACAGCTTAAGCATGTATTCCCGGTTTGCGCCCAGCAATTTATCGAGCTTTACCGCCGGGTCGTGTAGCCAGACCCGTCGTCCCCGGTCTCGCAGCAGTGCCGCCAGACGCAGGTACGGGCTTTCGCGCAGGTCATCGGTTCCGGGCTTGAACGTAAGCCCGGCCAGGCCCACGTCGCCGCCGGAGTCGATAGCAAGTATCCGCTCAAGCGCCTGTTCGATCCGTGCGTCGTTGCTGGCGTGCAAGCTGCCCAGCAGGGGCAGGTTCAGTTGCGTCCGTTGTGCGGTCCTTTTCAGGGCGCGGACATCCTTCGGCAGGCACGACCCGCCGAATGCAAAACCGGGATGCAGGTATTTCGACGAGATATTGAGATGCTTATCGAGGCAGAACGTATCCATCACCTCTTGTGGGTCGGCGCCGCATTGCCGACACAGCTCGCCGATTTCGTTGGCGAAGGCGACCTTCGCGGCGTGGAATGCGTTGCAGGCGTACTTGAGCATCTCCGACGCGCGCCGGGAAATAACCCTTATGCGTTCACCGGCCGGGCCGTATGCGGTCCGCAGTAGTCGGGCGAACCGGTCGTCCCCAGCGCCGCAGACCGCAAGAACCGGAGCAGCCATGTCCGCCAGCGCGCTGCCTTCGCGCAGGAATTCCGGATGGTGCACCACGGCGAAATCGCGTCCCGCCCGCTTGCCGGATGCTTTGGCGATGGCGGCTTCCAGACGTTCGCAAGTACCCGGCGGGCATGTCGAGCGGACCACGACCAGGTGAAAATCGTTCTTTTCGGAAATGGCAGAGGCGATTTCCCTCCCGGCCGAGAACACGCCGGTAAGGTCCACATCTCCGTCGGGCGATGTCGGCGTACCGACGCAGATGATGGACATATCGGATGCAGCGACCGCGTCGGCGGCGTCGGCGATTTGCAGAAGTCCGTTTCGGTGTGCCGCATGAAGTCGTTCGGAGATGCCTTTCTCGCTGACGCTCGCCTGCCCGCGGGCCAAAAGGGCCCTTTTCTCAGCGGACAGTTCCACCGCCAAGACACGGCAGCCCCGGCCGCAAAGATAGGCCGCACATGCGGATCCGACGTAACCCATCCCGAAGATAGCGATGGTTGGCTCGCTCGGTGCGGCCTCGACCTCGGGCGTCGACTCGAACCCGCGTGGATGGCTGCGGTGCCAGTTCCAGGCGGTGCGGATAATCTCGGAAAGGTCTCGTTCAGGGCGCCAGCCAAGGACTTCCGTGGCGCGTGTGGCGTCGCCAACCAGCATGTCGGGGTCGCCGGGCCGCCTCGGCACCACGCGATGGGGGATATTCTGCCCGGTCACTCGCCGGCAGGTCTCCAGCACCTCCAATACGGAGAAGCCCCTGCTGTTGGCCAGGTTTACCGGCATCGATGTTTCGCCGCTCTCCATATGCTCCACGGCTCGGACGTGCGCATCGGCCAGGTCCGTCACATGGACGTAATCGCGGATGCAGGTGCCGTCCGGAGTGTCGTAGTCGTCGCCGAAGACCTCAACCGGTTCGATCGTCGACGCATTCTCAGACCGCTCCGCTGCCAGCGCGCGGCGGAGAATAATCGGGATCAGGTGAGTTTCCGGATCGTGGTCTTCGCCGATTTCGCCGGACTCATCGGCGCCGGCGGCGTTGAAGTAACGCAGCGCCATCCATCGCAGCCCGTAAGCCGACTCGAAGTCTTCCAGCATCTGCTCGAAGGCCGCCTTGGTGCGCCCGTAAGGGCTGATGGGTTCGCGGGGCAACTCCTCGCTCAGCAGAGCAGCGCCCGCCCGGCGCCCGTAAACCGAGCACGACGACGAAAACACGATGCGCCGGACATCATGTTCGATCATCGCCTCCAGCAGCACCAGCCCGTTAGCGACGTTGTTGCGGTAATACTTGGCCGGATTTACGGCTGATTCACCGACGTAGGCGTGGGCGCAGAGATGTATGACGGCGGAGATGTCGCGCGTTCGGAATATATCGTCGAGTACATCGCGTTGCGCCAAGGACGCGACTATGCATTCGCTCTCCGACGGCAGTGAGCCGCGATTACCGGTGGACAAGTCGTCCAGCACGACACATCGGCGTCCGGCGTTTTGCAGGGCCCGTACGACATGGCTGCCCACGTATCCGGCACCGCCGCAGACGAGTATCTGTTTATCGCTCATGTGATTCTCCCGGCGATATCTACCCGGTCGTCTCGGTTCCGCGGAGAACGACGAGTACTGTCTTAAATAGGATATATGCGTCCAGCACCGGTCCCTGATGCTTCATGTAAACCAGATCCAGCGCGATCCTCCGACTCAGAGAGGTATTTCCGCGGCATTCGACCTGCTGGAGACCTGTCAGTCCCGGCTTGACCTTCAATCGCCGGCGTTGGTGATCGTTGTATAAGCGGACGATGCTTAGCTCTTCCGGACGGGGACCGATCATCGCCATGTCGCCGCGCAGGATATTCCACAATTGCGGCAGTTCGTCCAAGCCGGTGCGCCGCAGAAACCGTCCGACTCCGGTGACTCGCGGATCGTTACGAAGCTTGAATACCGGCTCCTTGAGTTGCTCAAAGTCGACGAGGTCGCTGAGACGGTCTTCGGCGTCTGCAAACATGGTGCGAAACTTGAGCATTCGAAACGCTCTGCCGTGCTGACCTGCGCGGACCTGTTTGAAAAGCACCGGCCCCGGGCTTGTCAGCTTGACCGCCAGTGCAATAGCGGCCATAAGCGGCGCCATCGCTACCAGTAGCACCGACGACAAGCAGATATCCACGATTCGCTTACAGCAGGAATAGACCGGGTGTGCCGCCGCGTCACGAAGTTGGATTAGAGGGACCTCGGAAAACGTGGCGACCTCGCGACTTGTTACGGAAATGTCGTATAGATCCGCCACCACATATGTCTCAATTCCGCGCGCCTCGCAGAAGTTTATCAGTTGCATCGATTCCGGAGTGCCTGCCCGGAGGCGCGTACCCCATATATGGCTGCTGGCAACAAAGGTGTGAAACGGTTTTTTGCTGTGCCATTGGTCGAGTTCTTCGGCTCCGCAGAGCACGGGTCGGCCCATGAACGAAGATGCAGCCGGCTTGTCCGGACAGAAAAACGCAACCACTTTCATGGACCCCGACAGCGTCCGCAGTCGCGCGGCAATGGCGCGAGCTTCGCGACCGGTTCCGCCGATGACGACCCGGTGGGCGAGGACGTCGTTCGCCGCGAGCCATCTTCCAAGCCGCCGCATGCCGAGGCGCATGCACGCCATAGTGCAGGCCCCGACTATCAGAGCCATCGCCAAGCCCCCCAGCGGAGGTAGCGCAAAGCCCAACAGGAAGCTCAGAATCATCAAGCCACCTGTGGAGTAAAGACCGGAAAACAGCAGCATTCTGGCACGGACCACCGGAGAGACGACCCCCCGCAGCCCAAGGTCGTACCCTCCGTGCAAAGCTATGGACAGTACCCACAGCCCGGCCATGGCGGCAGCCGGACCAAGCAGCCGGCGTATGGGCCATTGGTCGGTTTGTTCGATGAACGTGACCCAGAGGACCAAGGCGCCGGCCGTTACCGCCAACAGAGACGCCAGGTCCAACGCCGCCAGAAGAACATGTCTGTATTGCCACCAGCTAACGGTCCTTGGCTCGACGTCGGGATGGGATGTCGCGGTTGGCTCGCTCGTCGGTCTCGACGAGGCCTCCGGAATGCACGTACCGTCCGCTCCCATTCTGCCCGGCGAATGTGTGTCGGCCGGTCGGTGTGCGGTTTTCTGTCGATGTGAGGTCAGCATACTTACCTTTACTGAGCGGAAGAGCGCTCCGGCGCGACTTGGCTGACTTGTGATTTGGAGCCGTTCCTGAGGCGTAATAACAAGACCCCGGCGGAAACCATAAACGCGACCAGGAAAGTTCCGATTGCGATAAAGACTCGTTTCTTCGCTTGTGACTGACGGTAGACCACCGGCGAGAGCGCCTTCAGTTGCTGTGGTGGCCAGAGCATCTGCTCAAATCTTGTTACTCGACGTTGCGCCTTCCAGGCGCCTTCTCGTGCTTGTTCTAGCAGAAAGTCCAGCTCCTCCAGTCGTGCTTGTTTTTCCTCTAATGCCGCCGACAGCCGTGACACGGTATTCTCCGAAGCGGTGTCTGCCTCGGCGATCGCCTCCAGATGCCCCTGCAAATACCTGCGGCGACTCCGGGTGTCGATCAGCAGAGACCTGGCGTGGTAATGAGCGGGATTGATCTTGGTGACCGTCAGTGACAGCGGAAGCGTATCTACCTTTCCGATTGAGCTTGCGGGCAACATCGCCTCTCGCAGAAGATCATTCTGCGCCAGCAGACGCTTTAGTTCGACCGAGGCAGGTTCGTCGGCGACGATTGCCTCCAACTGTTCTTGCCCGGCTTCCAGGGCGGTCAATTCGGTTTCCTGCAGTTGCTTTGTGGTCATACGCCACGTTGACAGTTCCTGCTGGGCTTTTAGCCGCTCGCGCATCTCGTCCAACCCGGCCTCTTTGGCGAAATCCCGTCTTTCTATGCGGGCCTTGTCCAGCCGCTCCCGTGCCGAACGGTCGGCGGTTTTGACATAATCCTCCAACTCCCGGTGATGCTCATCGCACCAGCGTTGGTAGTTCGTCAGTCCGGCGTCGATTACGAAAGCAACCATCTCCTCGGCACGCGAAGGGTCTTTGTGGGTAACTGCCACCTCAGCGGCCTGGGTGGGCTGCATGGACGCTTCCCGCAAGGGTTTCACCGACAAGATGTTCCCGAGAATGTGGTGCGGTTCGGCGTCCAGGCCGAAAGAATCGATCAGATCGTCCGCGACCGATTTGTTCCGGAAGAAACGCGTGGATAGTTCCGGATCGACAAAAGGCATCGCGAACTCCGTGTCGCCGGTGGAACGATCAATCAGCACGACATCCGTGACTGCGCGGTAGCCGGCAGGCAGAAAGAAGCTGCCGAACAAGGCGCATGCCGCCATCGCCGTCGGGAGCAACAGCGTCCACCCCCAACTCTGGAGAATCGTTTCTGAGAAGCCGGAATTGCCTTGCCTGGGGCTATTCATCCTGAATACACCGCCATGCGCCAGTGCGGAAACCGCAGCCGTCCCGACGCCGCGCCTTGTTTTATCCATTCGGAAGAGCCGCGGCTTCGACTGTAAAGCGTTCTGTCGGTATACCGCAATCAGAACTATGACCCGAACACCGATGCGTGTCAAGCGTCGGTTTTCGCGGGTAGGATTTTGTGCCGGGTCGCTTGACGCCGGGCGACGTTTTTTTCCGAGCCGCCGTATGTGATGCGCTAATCGGCCGCGGATAGCGGCTTAGCCGGAGGTTGGGGGCCGAGCTTGTCCGGCCTGAGTCGAAAAACCACGTCGATACGCCTGTCTTGCGTGCAGCGATGTACCGCTTCGAACGCCTCACTGCCGGTAGCGGCAATCATGCGTAGTACCGGGTCGTCGGCGTCTTCGCTGTCGTAGCGTGCGACCATCCAGTGTACCCTTTCCTCCCGGATCCAGTTATAGAGCGTCCGTGGCCAGACACGGGTGTTCATTGTCACGGTCTCGTCCAGCCGCGCATAAAACGCAATGCGGCCGTCCCAGATGGCCACTCGCTGTCCAGGTTCAACAAGCTTGGTCAACTTCTCGGCGGTCGACCTCTGGCATGTGCGGTCGATGTGGAGGGGCTTGAGCGTGGAAGGCGTGCGAGCGGCAAGCCCTGCTACCACCAACACTATCGCCCATCTTTTCGTGCCGAAACCGGCGGCGCGGCTTCGGTGTCGAATCAGTGCCGCGTGTATCGACCGGGCTGTGCTTTCTATGCCCAGTCCGACAACCCCCGCCGGGGTAACAGCCAGCGGCAACAAGTGACGCTTCGACGTATAACCGAATCGGAAATTGTGCCAGACCAGCATCAAGGCCGACGTGGTAAGCAGGACTACCAGCCATGATCGCAGCCCCTCGGTATGCCGTCGCCTCAGCCAGACCACCATCCCGACCACGAGGAATACAGCAAAGTAGAACTCCATAACGTTTAGCAGACGATCGGCCACCTCTATGACGGATTCGCCTATACCCCGGACCGTGGAGACGACGCTCGCCTCGACCACGGGTTCGGTCTTTGTCGGCATGTCCCGGTAAGCCAACACGTCGGGACGATGGGGCGGCTGCTTTTTGGGAATCACAGAACCCATGTAAACCAGATAGGGCAGGATAATCGCCCCGGCCAGCAAAGCGGCGACGGCCGAGCCAAGAACCCAGCGTCGGCGCAGGCCCGCCGATGCTGTTCGAACCGCGCGCAACCCCGCGACAACCAACGCGGGGAACAAACCAAGCACGAGCGCCTCGGGGCGGATGTAATACCCCGCCGCAGCGAGCAGTCCCACCCAGGGCAGCAGGCGCGCCCGGTCACGTTGGATGGCGCGAACCGTCAGCAGCGACGCGCCCGCCACCATCGCAAGAGCCGGGAAATCGCTAAGTCCGTCAACGCCGTACGCCACGGGATACGGCAGAAACACCACCGCTGCCGTGCCAAGCAGACCCGCACGCTCGCCCGCCAAAGCACTCCCGAGACGGGCAACCAGCCAGATAGTCGCACAAAAGCCGGCCAGCGAGACAATCTGAGCCGAAACCGCCCAGTCCAGCGGATGGGTAAGACCCGATAAAAGAGGCCTGAGAAGACCCTGGGCAATCAGAATCAGCGCTGGATAGCCGGGCGGAAGAACGTTGGTGCGGAGTGTGTTTCCGGGCTCGTCATAAAGACCGCGGGCTATGGCAACGTAACGAGTGGTGTCACCGGCGACCATCGTCGAGCCGGTGGTCCAGGCGATATGGTAGATTCCAAGCACCATAGCGGCCGCTACCAGCATCGCCGTTGCCCGGCGGTGCGTCAGGAGCCGACGGCCGGGTGATTCGTCCGTCAGACAGGCGTGGCGAGTCGTGTAATCGTGCACCATTTACACCTCAGTTACGCCGACGGGCGACGATGGTAGCACCGCCGCTGTGTCACGACAACCCAGACCTGAGTGTGG
>JBKHJB010000017.1:0-21145 GCA_046538345.1 Phycisphaerae bacterium | reverse complement strand
ATACGGCGGCGTCTGGGGCTGGCGGAGGATAGTGGTGCGGAACTGGGCCCGTCTGTGCGGGTTCGCGCGGCCGTTGAGTCCGAAGCCGGACGCGGCGACGCCGCGCAAGCCGTCCGCACGGCCGAGGCGGTGCAAAACGTCGCCAAAGACAACGGTGCGAACCAGTCGCCGCGAAATGCCTCCCAGAGCTCTCCGGCAACGACCCGCAACACCGCGGAATTGCAGCAGGCGGTCGCAGGGGAGTCTTCCCAGGCGTCGCAGAACGGCGGAAAAGGCGGCCCGAGCAGCGACGCGAACGTCAGCGCATCGGCCGAAAAATTCCAGGAAGCGTTACGCAAGCTGTCCGGAGCAGATGCAGAGGTGAGCGTCTCGGGCAAGGGTCGCGCAAGCGGCCGGGCCGAGCAGGCCCAGTCCGCCGCGCAGGTCACTGCGGAAGCACCGGCCGGCGCGGGACAAAGTCAGCCCGCCCAGGCGACGGCGGCAACCACCGGCTCGCGCAGTGCCGCTTCGCAGATAGCCGAGACGGTAGCCGAGAACGTAAACGCCGGGCAGATAAGGTCCGGGCGACAGTTGACCGTCCGACTTAACCCGCCGGAGCTGGGTAGCGTGCGGATTACATTCGAGGCCAACGGCGAGCAACTCCGCGGCGTACTGGAGGTCAGCAACCCCCGTACGCTGGGAGAGCTTCAGCGGGAGATGCCGGCGCTTATGAGCCGTCTGAGCGAGTCGGGCGTGCAGCTTCGCCGGATGGATCTGGACCTCGCGGACAACGGCGGCTCCGGCAATTCGCATTTGTCGGACTTCGCCGACTCCCAGACGCAGACCTCACAGCGCGGCGCTTCCGAGGTCGAGACCCCCGGCGAGCCGCTGGGCCAGTCCGCCGGCGGCGCCGAAACAGCCACCGCGGAAGTTCCGTCGAGCACGCAAATCGACGATGACGCAATCAACGTGTGGATATAGGAGTTTGTGATGAGTGCGATTTCGAGCATGGGCAACTCTTCGGGCGACATTCGCACCGACTATATGAAGCTGCTCATCACGCAGCTGCAGAACCAGAACCCGCTGGAGCCGATGGACAACAACCAGATGGCCACCCAGCTCACGCAGCTTTCGCAACTGGAGCAGGTCGAGAACATCAGCGGCATGTTCCAGAAGGTGCTCGGGAGCATGCAGCTTTCTCAGGCATCCTCCCTGATCGGCAGAGCAGTGACGTTCGTGCCTGCGGAAGGTGAATCGGCCGTTACCGAATGGGTGGAGAAGGTGACCATCGACGATAATGAGGTTCAGATTCACGCCGGTGGACACACCGTCTCGCTCGAGGATCTTCGGAGTGTAGGTGGAGAATCGGTCGGCGTTTCACAGAAGGAAGCGGCCGCTCTGTTGGGGCGCAGCGTCACCTTCGTTCCTCCCGGCGAGACGACCAGTCGTGGCGGAACGGTCAGCGCAGTGACCCGTCAGGACGGCCAGAATTTTTTGCAGGTGGGCGAGTACCAGATACGACCGGGCGACGTGCAATCCGTCACCGGCGATTCCCAGACTTCCCGCCAGAAGCAGGCGGCGGAGCTGCTTGGCGAGCATGTAACGTTCAATCCGCAGGGACAAATCGGCACGCGCACCGGCGTGGTGGACACCGTGTCCACCGACGGCAGCGTTGTCTATCTGCACAGCGGCGACCACGAATTCACGCTGGGCGACTTAGTCAATACGGACAAGTAATCAATAAACCCCGGTACCTTTTGCAGAGGATGGAACTATGGGCTCACTACTTACAGGTGTCAGCGGACTGAAATCCCATCAGCAGATGCTGGACGTCGCGGGCAACAACCTCTCCAACGTCAACACACTAGCGTACAAGACTGGTCGGGTGACGTTCGCCGACCTGCTCAGTCAGACCCTCAAGGGAGCCATGGGTCCCAGCGACGCACTCGGCGGCAGTAACCCGCAGCAGATCGGCAGCGGCGTTGAGATCGGCAGCATCGACCGCGATACGACGCAGGGACAAATGGAGGACACCGGGCAGGATCTGGACCTGGCGATCGAGGGCGAGGGTTACTTCGTCGTCGACGACGGCGAACGTAACCTCTATACCCGCGCAGGGTCCTTCGAAGTTGATTCCGACAACAATCTCGTGGATCCCTCCACGGGCTACCGTGTGCAGCGGATCGGGTCCACCGGGGTCAGCGAGGGCTTTCAAAGCTCCACCAGTGACGCCATCCGGGTACCCTACGACACATCGCTGCCCGCCAACGCCACCGCCAATATCTCCTACACCGGCAACCTCAGCGCAGACGAGAGTGACCCCACGACGAACCAACTGTCCTCGACCATCTCCTTCACCACCGGCGGCGGAAGCGAGGCGTCCGCGTCCACACTCATCGCCGACCTCGACCAGGCCGACTCGCTTGCCGATGGCGACACCATCACCATCACCGGCGCCGAGCGGGACGGAAGCTCGGTAAACGCCACGGTGGTGCTCGACACCGCCACCACCGACATGCAGGACCTGCTGGACGCTCTGAACGCCGAATTCACCGATAGCACCGCCGAACTGAACAACGGCAAGCTCGTCCTGACCGACGACGAGGCCGGATACAGCCAGACCGATTTGAACCTCTCTTACAGCGGCGCCGGAACGCTGGAGCTGCCGGCGTACTTCGAACTGGACGAGGCCGGCGGCGAAGCGGTCAAGGAATCTTCCGTTGAGATATACGACACGCAGGGCGTCAGCCACGTTCTTTCCGCCGCCTTTGTGAAGACCGACACCGCCAACACCTGGGACATGGTGGTCACCAACGTCACCGGAGATATCGATGCGATTGACGACAGACGGGTCGAGGGCATTACGTTCTCGCCGGACAACGGCAGCTTTTCGGGACTGACCGGCGACGACTCCTCCAGCATTCAGATGACATTCGGACACGATCCGGGCAACGTACGGACCATCTCCCTGGACCTCGGCAGCGTCGGCGAGCACGACGGACTGACGCAGTTCGGCGGCGATTCCACCGTCTTCCCAAGCAGCCAGGACGGATACGAGGCCGGCTGGCTCAGCGAACTGTCGGTGACCCGCGAGGGCGTGCTGTCGGGCGTGTTCACCAACGGCGTCCGCCGCGACATCGCGGCCCTTCGGCTTGCGACCTTCCAGAATCCCGCCGCGCTTCAGAGCGTTGGAAACAACTACTACGAACCGTCCGCCAACTCCGGCGAACCGGTCCCGACGACGGCACAGTCCGCCGGCGCCGGCTCGGTCCGCGGCGGATCGCTGGAGAAATCCAACGTGGACGTCTCAACGGAGTTCGTCAATCTAATACAGGCGCAGAACGGTTTTCAGGCCAACGCGCGAACCATAACCGTAACCAACGACATGCTCCGCGAGCTTACTTCGCTGATTCGCTAAGGAACTTTGATGCTTCTGTTCGTCCATAACATTTCGGCGGCAACAGGTACGCTACTGGCACAGCTAAGCCCGGGCGATCGTTTTAAAGCCATGCGAAATATTGACGGGCCTGCTGGTAGCTGGTGGCTGTGGGGGCTGGTGCTGGCGGCCGGCGGACTGATAGTCCTGACAGTCGTGGCGCTGCTGTATTATCGCGCGGAGAAGAAAAAGCGGGCATGGCGCGCCTTTCAGCAGCTCAGCTTTCAGGTCGGACTCAGCGACAAGGAACGTGAAGTGCTGAAGCTGCTGTGCTGCGTAGCTCGCGTCAGAAAGCCGGAAGTCATCTTCGACAGCGAAACCACCTTCGACTATGCGCTTAACGCGATTCAGAAGAACAGCCGCTTCCTTTCCCGTCCCCAGGGCGATAGGAACGAGCTTCTCGGCATCTGTGAGCATATCCGAGAAAAGCTGGGTTTCCGCACTCCGGCGGAATCCGCTGTGGAGTCCGAAGGCGTCAGCCGAAAGATCGTCCCCGGCGCGAAGCTATCCATAATTCACCGCGGCAAGGCCAGCGGATTCGACGCCGTGGTGGACTCGGCCGACCCCTCGGACCTGCTGGTAAGCCCGACGGTTCCCGTCCAGTGCAAGCCCGGCGAATCCTGGCTGGTGCGCTATTCGCGCGAGGGCAAGGTCTGGGAATTCGACGCCACCGTCTCGGAGCAATCCGACGGAAAGATTCGCCTCAACCACATGGAGCGGGCGCGCTACATCAACCGGCGACGCTTCCGCCGCGTGCCGACGGACAATGCCGCGCTGGCGTCGGCGTATCCCTTCGCCGTCGCGGGCCGGTTGGCGCCGCCGGAGTTTGTGCCATGCCGCATGACCGAGATAGCGGGTTCTGGTGTGCGATTGCGCGGACCGCTGTCGGTAAGACTCGGCGAGCGGGTGCTGGTAGTACTCCAGATGGAGAACGACAAGACGATCCAGGGCTTCGGAAGAGTCCGGCGCATCCTCTCGCCGGGTAGCGACGGCGAGGCCGACTTCGCACTGGAACTGGTCGGGCTCAGCGAACCGGAGGTTGACGAACTGGTCCGCTACACCAACGAAGCCGAACGCAGGGAAAAAGCGAACACCCGGAAACAGGACCAACAACAACAGGAGCCGGCCGGGGCAACCGCCGGCGACTAGGACAGCGACTATGACGGACTCCTTCGCCGCGACAGCATCGAGCTTGAAGGCACTGGGCGAGCAGTACCAGGCGATTACGCACAACCTAGCCAACGCCAACACAGCCGGTTACAAGAAACAAGTAACGGCGTTCGCTCGCGCGCTGGAGCGCCAGGTCGCCGGAGGCGAACCGGTGGGCAGCGCGGACGTCGTCCGCCCGGTCAGGGGAATCGACTTTTCTCAGGCGGCCTTGAACGTAACGGGCCGTTCGCTGGACCTGGCCTTGGCGGGCGATGGCTTCTTCGTCGTCGAAAGCGACGACGGGCAGCGCTACACGCGCAACGGCAGCTTCATCACCGACGACCAGGGGCGCCTGACCGACATGTCCGGAAGGACCGTTACCGGAGAGGGCGGACCGCTGACTATTCCGCCGGATGCCGGAGTAACCGACATCCATGTCGCCGAGGACGGAAATATATCCGCCGCCGGGCAGAACATAGGTCGCCTGCAAATAGTCCGCTTCGAGGACACTTCGGTGCTTCAGCCGGTCGGATCGAACGTCTTCAGGGCGCGAGAGGACGCCACGCCCGAACCCACAGAGGATACAGTCGTCCATCAGGGCGCGAAGGAAGCTTCCAACGTGGACACCGTCGAGTCCCTGGTGGGGCTGATTACGGTTACCCGCATGTACGAGGCCAATCTGAAATCAATCAGCTCCCAGAACGAAAGGGCGCGGCGATTGATGCAGGTGGCAATGTCGTAGCACCACAGAACGGGAGACAGCGATGTTACGTGCTTTTTCGACGGCTGCGACGGGCATGACCGCCCAGCAGATGATCGTCGATACGCTGGCGAACAACCTCGCCAACATCAACACGGTCGGGTTCAAGCGCAGCCAGGTGGACTTCCAGGACCTGATGTATCTGAAGATGAAGGAAGCCGGACGAGAGATCACCGCCGGCGTCAACGCCCCAAGCGGACTGGAGATAGGCAGCGGGGTTCGACCGGCGTCCACGCTGAAGCTGTTCACCCAGGGCGAGATGCAGAACACCGGTCGGTCCCTGGATATCGCCATCGAGGGCGATGGGTTCCTTCAGGTCACCACCTCCGGCGGAGAGATGCGCTACACGCGCGACGGCTCGCTCAGAGTGGACGCCAACGGAAACCTCGTCACCAGCGGCGGCAACCTGCTGGAACCGTCCATAAGCATACCCAGCGACGCCCGGTCCGTAAGCATCGGAAGCGACGGTACAGTTACCGTCTTTTCAGGAAACGACAATACCCCCAGCGTGGTCGGCAACATTGAGGTCGCCCGCTTTCCCAACCCTTCGGGGCTGAGCAGTGAGGGCGGCAATTTGCTGGCGGAAACCGCCGCCAGCGGTTCGCCGGACGTCGTCACGCCGGGAACCTCGGGAGCCGGTTCGATTCAGCAGGGCTTCCTGGAGAGGTCGAACGTACAGATGGTCACCGAGCTGGTGGAGCTTATCCAGGCGCAGCGGGCATATGAGACCAACGCCCGGGCTATTCGCGCCGGCGACGAGATGCTCCGGTCCACCAGCCAGATGCTTACCTAGGAGGACGCCAGTGAGTAGAAGCGTGACAATCGCGGTAGTGATATTCACAGCCGTCGCGACCGCATCCGCCGGCGCGGAGCTTCGCGTGCACCTGCCCCGGCAAATTGCCGTCTGCGGCGATACGCTTACTCTGGGACGACTGGCCGTATGTCGAAGCGACAACGAGCAGCTCGCCAGGCGAGCCGAGAATTTGTCGATGGGGCGTGCGCCCTTTTCCGGGGAGTCTCTGGCGGTGAAACGTTCGACGGTGCTTTCGCGGCTGGCCTCCAGCGGCTTCGACTCCGAGGACATAAAAATCAGCGGCGCGGAAGAAGTCACCGTCCGCCGGCGGGAACAGATGGTCGGCTCCGACGAGCTGCTCGCAAAGGCCGAGGAGCTACTGGAGCACAAGCAGCCCGGACCGGACGGATGCGTGTATCAGCCGGTCGGCAAAGTAGACGACATGCCCGTCCCCGCCGGTGACGAGGGCGTCTCCCTCCAGGCATCGTTAACCGATAGCGACCGGAGCAATGCCGTACGTGTCGCTATCTCGGCCGTCAGCGGCGAACAAACGGTCGGCAGGACGGAACTGACCTTCCGCGTGATGTACCCGTATCGAGAAGCGGTGGCGGCCGAGGACCTGCCCGCCGGGACGGTACTGACGAAAGACAATATCGAAATCCGCACAAGAACCGCCACCCGCCCCCGGAACCGCGATTGGCAACCGCCTCTCGGACAGATCACTACCCGCCCGATCTCGGAAGGGACCGTATTGCGGGACAGCTTCCTGCGAGGCGACCAGCCCACAGTTGTAGTGGAGCGCAACGAGACAGTGGTCATGAAGATCAACGGAGAGGGCTTCACTCTCCGCTGGTTGGGCAGGGCGCTTAAGAAGGGCGGGCCCGGAGACATCATCCGCATCCGCAATGTGGACTCCAACCGGGTAGTGTCGGGTCGAGTGGCATACGACGGAACAGTTCAGCCGGTCTATGAAGGGATGGAACAATGAATTTGACGACGAAACTGCTTCTTATCGTCCTTTGCGTGGGTTTTGCGGCACACTATGCCTCGGCCGATTCTCTTTGGGCCAAAGGTAATAACCGCACCCGCACGATCACTACCGACGACAAGGCCCGCGAGGTCGGGGACGTAATTACCATCGTAATCAACGAGCGGAGCACCATTGCCAACGAGTCTTCCCGCGCAATGGAGAAAAGCGACAGCCGCAGCGGGAGCATGGATGGCTCGCTGAAACTCGGGGACATCGGCGGCTCACTGCGGGATGAGACGTTTGACTTCCCCGACGCCGACTTCGAGTCCTCCGCCGGCAACAGCTTCGAGGGCGACGCCGAGTACGACAGCGACCGCAGCGTGACCGACCGGATAACCGTCGTGGTCCACGACGTCCTGCCGGGTGGAAATCTGTTGGTTCTCGGACAGCGGCGCCGTGATGTTTCCGGCGACACGCAGATTGTGCAGGTCAGCGGTATCGTCCGCCCCAGCGACGTGGATTTCGACAATAAGGTCGCCAGCGACCGCGTGGCCGACTTCCGCGTGGTCTACAAAGGAACCGGGCAGGAGAACAACTACACCAAGCCCGGCTGGCTGGGTCGAGCAATGAACTTCCTGAACCCGTTCTAAGAACATGCGATACGGGACTGAGCGAATGAAGAACCTCGAGCGAATCATCGTTGTGCTGTTGGTAATTCCGGCGACGGCGGCCGTCGTCCGTGCCGAGCGCGTCAAGGATATCTGCGACATCCAGGGCGTGCGGTCCAATCCCCTGTGGGGCTACGGACTGGTGGTCGGTCTCAACGGCACCGGCGACGAAGCCGAGACCAGCCGACGAGCGCTGACCAACATTCTGCGGCGCAGCGGGCTTCGACTGGATCCCGACGACGTCGCCAGCAAGAACATCGCCAGTGTGATGGTCACCACGGAACTGCCGCCGTTCGGCCGCCGGGGAGCGGAACTGGACGTGACAGTCTCCGCCATCGGCTCGGCAAGCTCGCTTCAGGGAGGTACCCTGCTGATGACCCCCCTGGTAGGCGCCGACGGACAGGTGTACGCCGTCGCGCAAGGAGCTATATCCATAGGCGGGTTCAGTGCCGATGGGGACCAGGCCTCCATCAGCAAGAACCACCCCACCGTCGGGCGGATACCCTCCGGCGCCACCATCGAGCGCGAGGAGCTGGCCACGTTCGTGGAGAACCAGCATATTACACTTCAGCTCCGCAACCCGGATTTCACCACGGCCGACAGAATAGCAGCCGCCATCAACGCCGAGCACTCCGACATCGCGTACGCACCCGACGCCGGGACCATAAAGATCGAGCTTCCCGACGATTTGACACGCCGTAAGATTTCACGGTTCGTGGACTCCGTCACCTCGCTGGAAGTGCAGGTGGATACGCCGGCGCTGGTAGTCATCAACGAACGCACCGGGACGATTATCGTCGGGCAGAACGTGGGTATCTCCACGGTGGCGATAAGCCACGGAAACCTCTCCATCATCACCCGCGAGCGGGATTACGTTTCGCAGCCGGAGCCGTTCTCCGAGACCGGCGAGACCACTACCGTGCGACGAACGGACATCGACGCGGTAGAAGACGCGGGCCCCCTGCAGGTGGTACCGAAACAGGTATCGGTATCCGAGCTGGCGCGGGCTTTGAACGCCATGGGAGCGACACCTCGCGATCTGATAGCGATTTTCGAGGCGCTTCGTCGGGCCGGCGCGCTTCAGGCGAAACTGGAAATAATGTAGGAGTACAGGGCAAGTGAGTGACATGAGCTTTCCAATCCAGCCGATGCTTCCGACGCCCGGGCAGACAGACCTTCTTCGGACGCCGCAAAAGGCCGACTCCTCCGAACAGGCGGCCAAGGACTTCGAATCGGTGCTGCTGCACAAGCTCCTGGAGACAATGGACAGAACCGTAATTCGCTCGGAGCTATTCGACAGCCCGGCGTCGGAGCAGGTCCGCGGCATGTTCCGCCACTTTCTCGCACAGGAACTGTCCCGCGCCGGCGGAATAGGTCTGTGGAAGCAATTGCACAGTCAGTTGCAGAACTCCGCCGACGTTGGCGAGCAAGGACAGTCGGCGTCGCTGGAGCAGGAACTATGATTACCGAAACGCCGCAAATCACAGAAACGCTGGCGGAACTGCTCGAAGTGCTGGACGAGGAGATAGCCGTTCTCAGCGACCGGTTGGAGCAGATGGAGCTGCTGTCGTCGGCGATTGCCCACCGTGACGACGACGCCATGGAGCCGGTATTGGATCAGATGGAGCAAACACAGTCGCGCCAGCAGCAGACCGACACGCGCCTGGCTAAGGTGCGAGAGATGCTGGCGTCGCTGACCGGGATACCAGCAGGTGAGCTTCGCCTCTGGCGGCTGGTGCGGGAGCTTCCCGAGCCGGCGAGCGGCAAGATAGCGAGTCGTCGGCACCGTCTGGTAGAGCTGTCGGACACACTCCGGCGGAGTCACCTGCGGACGGTCCTGCTGCTGGCGGAGTCCGCCCGGTTCAACCGTCTGCTGTTGGAGACCATGTTCCCGGCCGGCGAACCGGTAACTACCTACGATTCCGGCGGGACCGACCACTGGCGTCCGGACACCGGTCTTGTGGACACGGAGGGTTAGCCCATGTCGAACTTCTCCATAGGCTTGACAGGGCTGGAAGTCGCCCAGCAGGCGCTGGATTTGATAGGCACGAACATCTCCAACGCCGGGACGGAGGGCTATCACCGTCAGCGACCGGTCATCGCCCCGCTGGAACTTGGTAGCATGGGTTCGGCCTCTTACGGTGGCTCCCGCATTACCGACGTCACGCGATGCTATGACCGACTGCTGGAATCGGAGCTTCTCAGCCAGCAACCGCTGATGGGGCAGGCCAACAAGGAACTGTCCACGCTCCAGAATATCGAAAGTTCTCTGGGCGAGCTGGACAGCGACAACCTAACGGCCGGTCTGCACAAGTTCTTCAACGGTCTTCGGGAGCTTGCGAGCAAGCCCGACAGTCAGGCGCTTCAGGAGCAGGCGGTCTGGGCCGCCGACAGCGTCACCCAGCAGATCCGCAATCTGTCGGAGTTCATGACGCGCATCCATCAGCATATCCAGGAAGAGGCGAAGGAGCTGGCCGGGAGAATCAACAACCTCTCCACAGAGATAGCCGAACTGAACGCCGACATCGAAAGCGCCAACGCCCGGGGCAACAGCGGAAACATCCTCAAAGACCACCGAGACCAGCGAATCCACGAGCTGGCGGAGTTGATAGACGTCAAGACCGAGCAGCAGGACGGTAGAGGCGGCGTGAACGTGCTTGCCTGGGGAATGCCTATGGTGGTCGGCGGGAAGGTCTCACGGGTGCAGGTCGATACACTCTCCGAGGGACGGCTGGGAATCTCTCTGGAGGGTTCGAGCTTTTACCAGGACGACGTCAAAGGCGGGACCCTCGGCGGTCTGATAGCGCTGAAAAACGACATCCTTCCCGGCTTGCAGGACCGCGTCAACAAGCTCGCCCGCGAAGTTATCGCCCGAGTGAACGAATTCCACGTCCAGGGAATCGGACCCAACGGGTCCTTCACCGAGTTGAGCGGCTGGGCCCTCGGCGGAAGCACAGCCATCTCGGACTGGGAAAGCGAGGTCACCGACGGGACCGTCCAGGTGCGGATGACAAACACCTCCACCGGTGAGATCACACGACACGCCGTGGATGTTGACGTAACCGGCGGCGAGACGCTCACGGACGTCGCGGCCAAGATGGACGCCATCACCGGTCTGAACGCCTGGGTCGCGGATTCCGCTCTGCAGATCACCACCGACAGTGGATACGAGTTCGACTTTGTGCCGGCGGTTCTGCCCGAACCGACGGCCTCTAACCTTTCGGGAACCGCCTCACCGGAGATTTCCGGCGTATTCACCGGTGACGCCAACGACACCTTGACCTTCACCATCGCCGGCAGCGCACCGGCGGGGACTATGGTGGATATCGGCGGGGAGGAGCAGTTGACGCTCGAGGTCCGCAACAGCGACGGCGAGTTGATAAAAACCTTCAATATCGGGCAGGGCTACGCACCTGGAACCACGCTGGACTGCGGCAACGGCATCAAGATTTCGCTGGATGCGGGAACGATCGGTGTGGGAGAGGAGTTCGAAGCGGATATCTGGGCGAGTACCGACACCGCGGGTTTTCTCGCCGGCGCGGGGATAAACACATTCTTCCGCGGGACCAACGCATCTAACGTCACCGTGGAAGACAGCATCCTGGACGAACCGGGCGATTTCGCCAGCGGTTTAAGTGGCGAGTACGCCGATAATATGAACGTCTCACGGATGGCCGAAATTGGCGACACCCCCAACGACAATCTCGACGGGGACTCCCTGACACAGTATTTCCAGACGTTCGTCAACAACGTCGGCGAGGCGGTCAACGTCCGCAAGGGACGACTGGAAAGTCTGGAGAACATCACAACGCAACTTACAGGCCAGCGCGACGAAATCAGCGGTGTGGACGTCAACGAGCAGGCCGCCCAGCTGATGGTCTTTGAACGAATGTTCCAGTCGTGCGCCAAGGTTATCGGAACGCAGAACCAGTCCCTAAGCTACCTGATGAACATCCTATAGGACGAGGCGGAAACAATGGCCGGTATGAGCGGAGTATTCCAGAACACCGTCCGGGCTCTCGGTCGCCAGGCCGAGCAGACAAGTCGCCTGCAGGAGCAGATCGCCAGCGGGCTTCGCGTGATACGCGGCTCGGACGATCCCAGTGACGCGTTCCACATCTTGAATCTTCGCGGGACCAGCGCCCTGCTGGGGACCTTCCAAGGCAACATAAACCACCTCCAGTCGGACATGGAACAGGTTTCCGGCGTCTTTGAAGAGGCGAGCAGCTCGCTGACGCAGACCAAGCAGCTCATGACCCAGGCACTGAGCGGCTCCCTCAGTCAGGAGAACCGCAAGGCGATCGCCGTCGAAATGGACGGCATGATCGAGCAACTGGTCTCCCTGGCCAACAGTAAGAGCGTCGGGCGATATCTCTTCAGCGGCGGAAAGAGCGACACCCAGCCGTTCAGCGTCGAGCGCGAAGACGGACAGATAACCTCCGTCAGCTACCAGGGCGGAAACGAGTCGCTTGACGTGCCGGTTTCCGGCGGCATGACCATGTCGGGGATGATGGTCGGCAGCGAGGTCTTCGGAACTGGCGGGCCCGGCTCGCCGGTCTTCCTGGGCAATACCGGCGTCTCCGCGGGCGAAGGCACCTCATCGCTGCGGAACGACGCCTGGCTGAAAGTCACACACACGACCACCAGCTACGACGACGGCGGCGCCGGTAGCGGTATCGCGCCCGGAAGCAGCTCCGCCAACCGCGACACGATACTGGGTGAGCACACCCTCACAGTGGACAACGCCGAAGGGACCATAAAGCTGGACGACGGTAATGCTGTCGCGATGTCCGGCCAGACCAACCTGAAGCTCGAAAATGAGCATGGCGACGTCGCCTACGTGGACGTAAGCAATTACGACGGCGTCTTTGACGGCGATATAGACCTACAGGCGGACGGTGAACTTTCGCTGGACAACGGAACCACAACGACGGCCATCAGCTTCGACAGCAACCAGGCGATCACACACCCGGAGACGGGAAAGGTGCTGTACGTCGATACGACCGACGTTACCCGTACCGGCGTGGAGCCGGTCCACATGGAAGACGCGCACGACCTGTTCGATTTGCTCATCCACATCCGCGACACGCTGAACAACGACCGCGAGCTTACCCGCGACGAACAGACAGCCGTGCTCAAGAAATCCTTCGACGCTCTGGAGGATATCATCGACGAGACTACCCGTCACGTGACCTCGCTGGGCAGTCGCCTTCAGTCCCTCGATTCGCTGCGGACGAACCTGGAGACGGTTCAGATGAACGCCGACGCCGAGGCCGCCAAGCTCGGCGACGCCGACATGATCAAAATCGCCGCCGACCTGTCCCGCGCCCAGACCTTCTATGAAATGGCGCTGACGTCGTCCTCCAAGATCCTCAGCTTGACGCTGCTGGACTTCATCTGATTGCCCGACGGCAAGCATTTAGACGCCGGTGTCGTCCAAAGTTTGTACGCTGCGTGCCGCCCCCCCCCACAGCCGATGCCCACGAAACTCTGCCACCTTGGCGCATGTTCTTAAGAGTTTTTATTGTAACCCTTTATACATCATAGGCAGCGTCTTGATTTCGCCTCTGGCGCAGCCCGTACAGGCACGGCAATTGCATCCCACTCCTGGGGCAGTCGGCGTCCGCGCCTCCGGCGCCGACGGTCAAGATTACTCGAGCCATGTGCCGAAAACGCAGATAGAGAGCGAGTAAAGCGACAGACCAGCGATGAGTTCAACGGGAAACTTCGTAAGCGTAATCGTAACCGCCAACGGTGGCGATCCGGAAAGGACCGTCCGTTCGGCGTTGCGACAGACCCACAGGCACTTTGAGGTCATCCTGGCCGCCGACGCGCAATTGGCCGACTTGGCTATCGCCACCAATGATGAGCGTGTGTCGCTCGTCCCTGTCCGTCAAGGCGCTTCGCCGGCCGAGGCCCGCAACGCCGCCCTCACCTGCGCCCGCGGAGATATCCTCGCATACCTCTCGGGAAACTGCGCGTGGTACCCTTACCATCTGGAATGCCTCCTGGAAGCGATGGCCGAGTCGCCCGAGCGCAGGGCGGCTGTGAGCCGTCTCTACCACGTCCGGTGTAACGGTCGGGTTGCGACGGAAAAGAAGCTCCCTCCGTCCTGGATGTCGGTAAGGGATTCACTGTTTGCGTCGCCCTGCGTTGAGATATCGGCATTGTGTCACCGCCGGGAGCTGCTCGAGAGGACCGGCACATTCGACTCGGAACTGCCCTCGCCGGCATGTGAGTGGGACCTCGCACGGCGACTGGCGTTCTACACCGACTTCGCCTCCATAGAGGACATAACCGGCGAGCTGACGGTCTCGTCGGACAATACCGAGCGTGAAGAAACGCTCGCCCGCCACGCCGACGCAGTTCTCGCAAAGCACCCACCGAAGCCGTGGTCCGGATTGTTGGACGCATCGGTCGTCTTCGCGCCGCCCCAACCGGACGCACCGGCCGAGGGGCTGTCTCTCGCGCGGCGCCTGGAGGCCGATGGTAACTGGCGACAGGCCGCGCGGCTGTATGAGCAAATGATGACCACCGCCGAGGCGACGACGGACCTGGAGCATTTGGCCGCGGCCGCGCTGTATCACCTGGGCGACGACCAACGGGCCATGGGTCTCTGCAAAAGCGTCAACGAGCGTCGGCCGAGTGTGGATTCCCTCCTGCTGGAAGCCCGCCTTCGCCGCCGCGGTGACGACGACGAGGCCGCCCTGGAAGCACTACAGCACGCCGAACAGATTCTGTCATGGAAGGGATAGAAGTGCCTGCGAAGCGCGCGAACCAGCCGCAACTTGGCGATCATGGCAATCAGCATTACGAGGTCCTGCGGGAAATGGGCGACTGCTACGCCGCGCTGCATCGCAGCGACAAGGCCGCCGAGTACTACCGTAAGGCGAGCGAGCTTGCGCCCGCGTTGGCCGGTCCGCACGTCGGACTAGGCGTGCTGGCGATACAGGGCGGGCACCTGGACAACGCCGTCGAGGCACTACGGACCGCCTGCGAACTGGACCCCACCTGCGCCGAGGGCTACGGCGGGTTGGCGATGATACATCAGCAGCGGGGCGACTATCACTCCGCCTTCGACATGTACCTCAAGTGCCTCGAGCTGGACACCGACAATCTTGTCGCCTTGCTGGGACTGTTCCAGACCTCCTGCCAGATGGGAACGTTCGGGAAGATTATCCACTACCTCGAAACGTATCTGGATCGGCATCCCGGTGACACTTCGGTGCTGTTCTGCCTCGCGACGCTCTACGCACGCGACGGACAACACAAAAAGGCCCGCGAAGCCGTCCTGCGCGTACTCGCGCTGGAGCCGGAAAAGTCCGAGGCCGCCGAGATGCTCCGCGAGCTGGACACCCGGCGACATGATGCCGCCGAAACGGTGAAGACATGACCGAGCGAGACGAAGAGCAATCCGAACGGCACCAAAAGGTCCTCACCGAGCTGGAACAGACACTCGGAGAGCAACTCGCCATGGCGCAGCGGGAGGACTATGACGGCGTGGACGGCTTGCAGCCGAAACTGGTCGATCTGTTGACGGAAGCCAACATTCTGCCCACGCCTTTGCCGGAATCCTGCCGTGAGCGCATAGAGCGCATCCGTCAGGTACATCAGCAGCTACTATTGACACTCAAAGATTCCCGACGCGGTGCAGCCGACAAGCTTCGACACTTGAGGCAAGGGGCGAATACGCTACGGGCCTACCAGGACGGCGGCGCCTGAGGCGACCGCCTGCACCCCGCCGCAAAAGCGCGACGACTCCTCTAAAAATACTGCAGAAAATGTTTGCGGCTGGTCTTGTCCAGCCCGTTGACGTCGGGAAGCTCGTAAGTGTTTCCGTCCACATCCTTCAGCAGCGCCCTGCCACCGGATAGAACCCGGACATCGTCCCGCCGTCGAACCTGAAACGACACATCCCCACGATCAGTCTCGGCTTTTATCGTCAGCACGCCGAACTCGTCCCGCAGGTCTTTGATCTTCACAATCTTCGGATTGAATATCTTATCGCGCAGCTCGGCCTCAACAACAGAACGGCTGTCGGCGTCCAGCTCATCCAGAGACCGAAGCATCGCGATCTCCCTGCCCTTGGAGTCGCGAACCGAGATGTACGCCTCCGGCAGCGACCACGGGAAGCACCTCGCCACGGACGCATCCACCACCGGCTGGTCGCTGCCCTCGAGGTGCACCACCACCCGGCCGGCATCGTCAAGCTCCACACGCTGGACAGTGCCCGTTTCCGGCTCGTCGTTGCGCATCTGCGGTGCGGCTGCTTCCGTCGGACTGTCTTCGCGTGTGGTTGTCATGATTCAGCGGGGAGCTTAGTCGGCTTCCGCTACCGCCTTGGCGACACGGTCGCCGACCTCGCCGGTTCCCATTCCCATGCGCCCGGCCGACTGGGTTTCCATCTCCGGCGTCACCGACATGATAGCCCGCTCAACGCGCTCACCGGCTTCAACCAGCTTGGCGTCGGAGTTGTTATTACCGGTCTCCCGCAGAAGCATCGCCAGAGAAGCGATTGCCGCGACGGGGTTGATTTTGTCCTGCCCGGTATACTTGGGCGCCGAGCCGCCAATTGGCTCGAACATGCTCACGCCGTCGGGGTTGATGTTACCGCCGGCGGCAACACCCATCCCGCCCTGGATCATAGCGCCGAGGTCGGTGATGATGTCGCCGAACATGTTGCAGACCACGATGGTGTCGTAGTACTCGGGGTTCTTGACGAACCACATGCAGCAGGCATCCACGTGGTTGTAATCCTTCTCGATGTCGGGGTATTCCTCACCGACCTCGTGGA
Organism: Phycisphaerae bacterium; assembly: GCA_046538345.1. Classification (GTDB taxonomy): domain Bacteria; phylum Planctomycetota; class Phycisphaerae; order SM23-33; family SM23-33; genus PUND01. The sequence continues at coordinate 4,596 of JBKHJB010000017.1, read as the reverse complement.
ACGCGCGGTCCCACAGCGAGTGGGCGTAGGTCAGCACGTTGGTCTTGGCGACCAGCGTGAGGCGCTTTCTGGCATTCCGCCGACGGCACAACTCGAAGGCGTACCTGCACGCCCGCTCGACGCCGTGACGCGTGTTGCACATCACCTGTGTCGCGACCTCGTTGGGCGTACCGCGGTACTGCACACCTCCCATGCCGGTGTACAGACCCTCGGTGTTCTCGCGAACAACCACGAAGTCGATGTCCTCCGGACCCTTGTCCTTCAGCGGAGTCCAGACGCCCGGATAGAGCTTAACGGGGCGGAGGTTCACGTACTGATCCAGCTCAAACCGCAGTCGAAGCAGCAGCCCCTTCTCCAGGATGCCCGGTGCTATATCGGGATGTCCCACCGCGCCGAGGTAGATGGCGTCGTATGTTTTAAGCTCGGCTATCTCCGAATCGTGAATGATCGGAATGCTCTGGACGTTCGGGTCGCCACCGGCTTCCAGGTAGCGATCGCCGCTTACGTTGAATTTCTTGGTCTCGACATCCAGACCGACCTTCTCAGAGACCGCCTGAAGGACCTTAAGCCCCTCGGCCACAACTTCCGGGCCGGTTCCATCTCCACCGATAACGGCTATTCTCATCGTGGGTTCCTCTCCTGCGTGTGGTTGCGGAGTCGTCCCGGTCGCCTGAGCCGGCCGGGACGAAAGACGGTCATGTTATCCTGCCGCTGGTCCGGGGGCAAGGTAGTACAGGCGAACCTGGAGCAATCATCCTTGTCGCGGGAGGCATTGAATGTAAGATGTGCGGTATCCCAGCATCGAGAACCGATATGACCCGCAGCGCGAAACGTATAGCCATACTCGGCTCAACCGGCAGCATAGGCCGGCAGGCGTTGGAGGTGATCGCCTCGCAGCCGGGGCTTTCGGCATGCGCCTTGGCGGCGGGGTCCAACGACGAGCTGCTCGCCGAGCAGGCCCGGCGGTTCGAACCGGAGATAATCGCCCTTTCGGACGAGTCGGCCGCCGACCGCCTCCGCGGGCAGCTTGACGGCTTTGAGGTGCTTGCCGGCGCTGATGCGATGTGCGAGCTGGTCCGCCGCAGCCGCTGCGACGTGCTGCTCAGCGGCGTGGTCGGCTCGACCGGTCTTGCGCCCACTCTGGAGGGTATCCGCGCCGGCGCGACACTGGCGATAGCCAACAAGGAAACGCTGGTAATGGCCGGTGCTATCGTGATGCCTGCCGCCCGCGAGGCGGGCGTGCGCGTACTGCCGGTGGACAGCGAGCACTCGGCCATCTTCCAGTGCCTCTCGGCCGGGCGGGTAGAGGAGGTCCGCCGGGTGATAATCACCTCCTCCGGAGGCGCCCTTCGGGACTTTACCGACGCCGAGGCGGCCACCGCCGGTGTGGAAGACGCACTGAACCACCCCACTTGGCGGATGGGTCCGAAGGTGACCATCGACTCGGCTACGTTGATGAACAAGGCGCTGGAGATGATCGAGGCGCATTGGCTGTTCGATCTGCCGGCCGAGCGGATAGAGGTAGTAATCCACCCCGAATCCATAGTCCACGCGGTGGTGGAGTTCCGAGACGGATCGTGCGTGGCACAGATGGCGAAACCGGACATGACCGGTCCCATCGCCTACGCGCTGGGCTATCCCCACCGCCTGGACAGAGAAGTCGAACCGCTGGACCTGGCGTCGCTGGGTAGGTTGACGTTTCAGCCGCTCAGCGAACGCGGGAAAAGGGCAATCGAGCTTGGATACGACGTAATCCGTCGCGGCGGGACGTCCGGCGCCATCCTCAACGGCGCCAACGAGGCGACTGTGGAGGCGTTTATCGCCGGAAGAATTCGTTTCGGAGATATCGTGCCTCTGGTCGAAGAAACATTGAACCAACACACCGATACTACGGAACCAACACTACAGACGCTCAAGGAAGCCGACGTCAGCGCCCGCCGGCACGTCGCCGAACGCGCAGGCGTAAGGCATAACGAGAGCGAGTATTCCCGCCGCGGCGGGGTCTAGAGAGGAAGCTGATGACATTGCAGCTCGCCGCTATTATCGCAGACTGGGTCTGGCCGATACTGCAGTTCGCCATCGGGTTGGGTCTGGTAATTTTCGTCCACGAGCTTGGTCACTTCCTGGTCGCCAAGTGCGTGGGAATCAAGGTGGAGCGGTTCGCGCTGGGCTTCGGTCCTCGGCTTGTCGGCATCAAGACAGGCGAGACGGACTACTGCGTCAACGTCCTTCCCCTCGGCGGATACGTGAAGATGCTCGGCCAGGAGGACTTCGCCCCGCTGGACGAACACCAGCAGCAGGACCCCCGCTCATTCGCGGCCAAGAGCGTGGGCGCCCGCCTGGCGGTCATCGCCGCCGGCGTGGTCATGAACGTGATATTTGCGGCCCTGCTGTTCGTGATTATCGGTCTGGTGGGCAAGGAATTCGTCTCTCCGGTCGTCGGAGAAAAGGTGCCCGGCTATCCGGCCGCGACTGCCGAGATCCAGTGGCAGGACGAAACGCCCCCCAACGGCGACGAGCCGGGGCTTAAACCCGGCGACCGCATCGTGCGCCTGAACGGCAAGGAAATACCACGCTTCGACTATATCTTTGTCGAGGGCGCCTTTGCGGATAAGGACAAGAGATTCCAGCTCACCATCCAACGGACGATCAACGGTAAGACCTTCATCGGCGTGACCGAAATGGGCGTCCAGCGACTCCCCGACGGCAGCCGCAAAGGTTTCGGCATAGGACCGGCGGCCGATACTGTCTTCGCGGAAGTCGAAGGATACGAGATAGACGACCCCTTCCGCGCCGGTGACCGGGTTGTGGCGATAGCAGACCACCCGGTGAAGCATCACTGGGACATCCGACCCATTGTCGAGACGCTTGACGGCTCGGAGGTTACCGTCACAGTCGAGCGACAGACAAAAGAGCGGGAGGAGCCGACTACTGTCGATGCTCAGCTCGTCCCATCGCCTCGTCTGAAGCAGGCGGTGGTGTTCCTGGCCGACGGCACGGCCGTCGCCGCGGGACGACTGGAACAGCGCAGCGAGGATGAGCGGGAGTTCGTGCGACTGTATTTCCCCGACGGCCGCGAACAGGACTTCGACACCGATGAGCTGGCCGGCGGTTCGCACAAGGAGACCCTGGACATAGCGGGTCTGATTCCCCGCCTGAAGGTTCTGGGAGTGAGCGACAGCTCGCCCGCCGCCAAGGCCGGTTTGAAACCAGGCGATATAATCCTCAACTACGCCGACCGGATGACGCCGAACCTGAGTGAATTTCACCGCATCAGCGAGGAAAAGAGGGATACGCCGACCACCATCGTCGTGCTTCGCGACGGGCAGACCGTCGGTCCGCTGAAGATCACACCCTCCGAGCGGAGAGGCCGGGCACTGGTGGGCGTCTCACAGGGCATCGACGCCGACAATACTGTCGTGGCGGACGTGCGCGGCGGTTCGCCCGCCGACGACGCCGGGCTGAAACGCGGCGATGAGATAACAGCCGTCAACGGCGAAGAGATCGACAACTGGACCGAACTGCTGCGCAAGCTGTCCGCAGCCCGCGGCGAATCCGTAACGCTCACAATACACCGCGGCGCGGAGACGTCTGAGCTGGAATTGCTGCTGACGGAGGAACAGTTCGACCCGGACCACTACCGCATGGTCCTCTTTTCCGGGCCCAGACCTTTCAAGCCCCTGACGGTATCCATACGCAAGACCAACCCACTCTCAGCCATCGCCTGGGGAGCAAGCGAGACGTGGCTGCATCTCCGCAGTACGGTCGCCACGCTGGGCGGACTCATCAGCGGGGCGCTGTCGGCGGAGATGGTTCGGGGACCGGTCGGCATCGGAGAGATCGCCATACAGGCCGGCAGGGAAAGCGCCCGCGACCTGGTGTACCTCATGGCGCTGGTTTCTTCGGCGGTGGCGGTTATAAATTTCCTGCCCCTGCCGGTATTGGACGGTGGGCACGCCGTGTTCCTTATAATTGAGAAAATCCGCGGCAAGCCCGTTCCGGTGAAGGTCGCCAACATTGTCCAGATGATCGGGCTTGCGCTTATACTGCTGGTGTTCGTGGCGGTGACGTGGCAGGATCTGTCGCGAATAGTCAGCGATCTGTGGTAACAGCAGGACAGGATCAGTACAGCCGAGGAAAGGGCTGACCCATGCAGAAGTACATTTGTGACGTATGCGGTTATATCTACGACCCCGAGAAAGGCGACCCAGACGGCGGCATCGAGCCGGGCACTTCCTTCGAGGATTTACCGGAAGACTGGGTCTGCCCGGAGTGCGGCGTGGGCAAGGAAGATTTTTCGCCCATTTAACGGCCCGTTGTGCGGGCTATGATGTTGTAAATGCCTCCGGTATCCGACACAGAATCCGACGTTGAGCTGGCGCTGGCGGCGGAGCTGCAGGCGGCACTGCTGCCGCGGGAGTGCCCCGACGACTGCCCGCATCAGAAGGCCGCCGCGAGGAACCGCATGAGCGGGGCGGTCGGAGGGGATTTTTACACCTTTCTGCGCCTCCACCGCGACCAGATAGCGATACTTATCGGCGATGTGGTCGGCCACGGCGTCCACGCGGCGCTGGTGATGTCGCAGATTATGGGATA
>JBKHJB010000179.1:0-4806 GCA_046538345.1 Phycisphaerae bacterium | reverse complement strand
CATACCTTGTAGGTGCCTTCGAAACCCATCGACTCGGTCAGCAGTCGCCGCAGCGGCCTGGAGCTAAGCGAGTCGCGCACACTCGCCAGCAGTGTTCGCGTCATTTCGCCTATGCTTTGAGAGCGGCCCGGCTCGCCGTCCAAATACGCCGGGTACGTCAGGAAGTTCACGATATTGGCGACGTAGGGAACTATCGACAACAGGAACACCCAGCGGTATTCCTCCAGCGAGAACACCAGAACCGCGGCGATGACCACGCTCAGGGCCGATCCCAGCTTGCTCCACGAGCGGGTGAACCCGTACACGCGGGTCTTCTCATCGGCGCGTCCCTCGCGGTCCAGCCAGGCGAAGATGATGGCCTTGTGGGTTCCGGTGCGGAACGCCTCGCCGATGCTGAAGAAGAACATCGCCGCAAGTAGAAGCCCCATGCCGTCGGCGAAGGCGAATATTGAAAACGCCACGATGTAGCCCAGATGGGAGAATATCATCGCCCGGCGCCTTCCGGCGACGTCGGCGACCGCGCCGGTGGGAATTTCCATCACGTTGACGCAAATCTCGCGGAAACCGATGAGCAGACCGATAAGCGCGAAGCTCAGACCCTTGTCCAGAAAAGCCAGTATCAGGAACGGGTCGTAGTACTGCTGATTCTTCAGAAAGCCGTATAGACTGAATCGAAAGAGCATCCGCGTTGCCTCCGTCGGCGGCATAGTGCCCGCAGGCGGCGAGGGTGTCAAGCATCACCGGCGGCGTTGACACCCCGCGCCTCCGGCGGGACAATGCCCGCATGGCTGCTCCGGGACCGCCACCGCTGGTAAAGCTCATCTGCGGAATACTTTCGAACGACAGCCGCAGGTTCACCGAGGCGACGCGCCTGTTGGTCGACGCCTTCGGACCCGTGGAGGACACCAGTGAAACATGGAACTTCGACTTTACCGACTATTATGAGCAGTCCATGGGTGGCGGGCTTTTGAGGCAATTCGTCTCTTTCAGGGAGCTTGTTCCCGCAGACAAGCTGGCGTCCATCAAGCGGCATACGAACGACCTGGAGGCCCGCTTTGCCACAGCCGAGCCGGACGGACCCGACCGCCCGATAAACCTGGACCCCGGCTACGTCGCCGAACCGAAGCTGGTACTGGCGAGCATGAAGGACGGTCCGCAGAGGGTGTACCTGTCGCAGGGGGTGTTTGCGGAGGTGACACTGCTGTATCGCGGCGGGCGATGGCAGGCGCTGGAGTGGACCTTTCCCGATTACGCGTCGGGTCGCTACGATGCGTTCTTTTCGCGGGCGCGAGACGCGCTTCGCGCACAGCTTAAGGAGCGGAGAGGATGATCCTATGGGTATCCCTGTCGGCCGGGGCTTTGGCGGCGGTTCTAAGCGCGCTGGGAACCACCTTCGCGAGAAACGTCGCCTTACGTCTGGGCATGGTGGACGTGCCCGAAAAGCACAAACTCCACGCCCGCCCCACGCCGCTTCTGGGCGGTAGCGCAATACTGGTCGCCATCCTGCTGCCCAGTGTGTTGGTATTGGCGCTGGCGAGCATCTGGGCACGCACCGGCGTGCCGGGGTGGTTGCCGCTGGGCGAATCGGTGCTTGTCCACATACCCGGCGCCGCCGCCAAGGCGCCCCAGGCGCTGGGGATATTGCTCGGCGCGCTGGCGCTGCACGCAATCGGTCTGATAGACGACCGCCGAGAGCTCGGCCCGTGGGTCAAGCTCGCCGCGGAGGTTGTGGTATGCTCGGCCGTGGTCGTGCTGCTCAACGTCCGCGTGCTCACATTGCTCGGCGAGCCGTACAGCAGCATCCTGTCGGTCCTCTGGCTGGTGGCGGTGACCAACGCGTTCAACTTCCTGGACAACATGGACGGACTCTCCGCCGGCGTGGCGCTTATATGCGCTGCGGCGCTGCTGGCGGCGGCGGTGAACCTGCACCAGGTTTTCGTATCGGCCTGGCTGTGCCTGCTGGTCGGGGCTTTGGCGGGGTTCCTGCCGTTCAGTTTCCCGCCGGCGAAGATATTCATGGGTGACGCCGGCTCGCTGGTCGTGGGATACATGCTGGCGGTAGTGAGCTGCCTGACCACCTATGTGGCGCCGAGTGAGGAGTTCTACGCCTACGGCGTGTTTGTGCCTGTGGTGGTGATGGCGGTCCCCCTTTACGACATGGCCAGTGTGGTGGTGTTGCGTATCCGCCGTCGACTTAACCCGATGATCGGCGACCGGAGGCACTTTTCGCATCGGCTCCTGCGCCGCGGCATGCGGGTAAGGACGGCTGTTCTGACGGTGTATCTGTGCACGGCCGCCACGGCCGTCGGCGCGACCTTGCTGTCGCACGTTACCAGTACCGCCGCCGCTGTGCTTATATTCGTCCAGACAGTGATGATTCTGCTGCTCATAGCCCTTCTCGAGGCGGGCGGTTCGCGGACATGACTCCACCGGCCGCGAGACAACCGGTAGATACCGGCGACGGCAGACGCCGCGGCACGGTTCTGCGCAACGTCGCCTTCGCCATCCTTGTGGCGATACTCGCGTCGCGGGTTTTTCTCTCGGAGCTTCCCTACCGCACTGCGGCGTTCCCGTCCGGCTCGACGTCCCTCAGCGCGGCCGGCGCGGCCGTGGACAGGCAGGCGGGGAACCTGCTGCTTGCCGACCGCACCGAGGCGGCGCGGGTGACGTTCGCTTTGGGGCTTTTGTTCGCGACGGCGCTGTGGCTGCTTGCAGGCGCTGTGGACCGGCGGCTGGAGGTGAGGCGGGGGCATCTGCTGTGGCTGATAGGCGCTTTCGCGGTCGTTTCGCTGGCGTCGGCGATCGGCGCTTCGGACAAGCGGACCGCGCTGGACGTGTGGCTCGAACAGGTGTCGCTGCTTTCGGCGGGCTTTCTTACCGTACAGCTCTGTGCCGACAGGCGACGGTTTGCGGCGGTGGTGATAATGTTGGCCGCGTTGGCTGTGGCGATGGTGGTAAAGGGGTACTACCAACTGTTCGTGGAGATACCCGACCGTATCGCGGACTTCGAGGCGCACAAAGTACGTCGGCTTGCCGAGATGGGCATAGAGTCGGGCACCGCGCGGGCGAGATTGTTCGAGGCCCGGCTGCGGGACACCTCGCCCACGGGCTTCTTTTCGCTGGCCAACGTGTTCGCCTCGCTGCTGGTGGTGCTGATGGTGGTGGGCGCGGGTCTGGCGGTGGACAAATTCCGCGCGGCCGCTCGCAGCGACGGTTCCGGACGCAAAGGCGAAATCAATGTCGCCTTGCTGGCGGGTTTTCTGGCGCTGGCTGTGGCGGCCGCTGTTGTACCCGTCTGGCTGTTGACGCGCAGCATGGGTGCGACCGGCTCAGGGACAATCGTTCTCGCCGGCGGTACGCTGGCATTTGTCCTACGTAATCGACTATCGAGACATTGGCGCAAAGCGGTCGTCGTGGTGGCGGGTCTATGGCTGGTCGCATCGGCTGTGGTAGTGGGCTATGGGCTGGCGCGCGACCGTCTGCCGACCAAGACCATGACCTTCCGCTGGTACTACTGGACGGCGTCGGCGGAGATAGTCCGCGAGGAGCCACTGCTGGGAGCGGGCCCGGGCAACTTCCCCGACGCCTATCTGCGTCATCGAAGGGCGGCGGCCGAGGAAGCCGTAAAGAACCCCCACAACGCGGTCGTCCACGCCTTCAGCGAGCACGGTCTGATCGGCGGGGCTTTGTATCTCGCGGTGCCGGTGGTAATGCTTATCGGTGCATGTCGGCCGAGAGGGTCCGCCGCAGAAGAACAACGCAAGTCGGCGGGTTCGGAGCTGTCTGCCCGGTGGGCGGTGGTGATTGCCTGCATGGTGACGATAGCTGTCTTTGCCTCACGGTCGGTCTTTTCCGAAGCGCGAGCCGACGTACTGCTGCTGGTTCTGGACGCCCTGTTGCCGGCGCTGGTTCTTCTGGGCGGGTTGGCGATTATGTCTCTTGGCCGTCGAGGTGTGGCGGGTTCGTTGGAGGTTCCCGCCGCCTGCTCGCGGATAGCCCTGGTCGCCGCGGGGGTCGGCTTTGTGCTGCACAACATGGTTGGTTTCAGCTTGTGGGTTCCGGCGACGGGACTGGTGTTTTATGTCGTCCTCGGAGCGGCGTTGGCTCGGGCGTCCGGAGGCGGAACGGTCACACTGCGTCGAGCGGCCTTGCCGGCAGGGGTGTTCGGCATAGCCGCCGTGGTGGTTGTGGCGGGGCTGTTGTGGTGGCCTGTCTATAAAAGGACGGCGTTCTACGACCAGGCCGCGCAGGCGCTGGCCGGCTCTCGGCCGATGGCCGCCGAGCGATTGCTCGTCCGGGCGGCTGAAACAGATCCGCTGGACCCACTGGCCGCCGGCGAGGCCGCCCGGTTTACGCTGACACGCTGCCGGCAGGGCACGGCGGGGCTGGAGTGTCTGCGGCGAGCGGAAAACCTGGCTATGACAGCCGTGGATCGCGACAGGGCTTCGGCCAGATGGCGGCGACTGGCCGGCAAAATCGCCGCACTAATCGCGGATACGACCGACGACGAGCAACTCTACGCCCGGGCGCTGAGACTGATGCACTCGGCCGTCGAGCGCGATCCGATGAACATGCGAATACGCTTTGAATACGCCGAGATGCTCAAGGACGCCGGCAGGGGGGATGAATGTCTCCGACAGCTTGAGAAGGTCGAGGGAATCGACCGGCGGCTCTGGTCGGAAAGCGTCGAACGGCTGACGCCCGAAGAGCGGCAGCGCATCGAACTGCTGCGCAAAAGGGCCGGGGGTTGAGTTAGAGCAGTTTCACCTTTTCTGTAGCGTCCGGCCTGCCTGCGGCGTCGCCAGG
>JBKHJB010000178.1:0-4825 GCA_046538345.1 Phycisphaerae bacterium | reverse complement strand
ACGCAGCCGGCGCGTTAAAAACGGGCACGGTTCCTTCCGCGCCCGCTTTCCGCTATTTGCGCCTTCGGTCCTTACACAACCTTATGAACTAGAACAGGTCCTCCATGATCCTGTTCACGGCGATTTCAAGGCGCTCAGGGGTCTCGTAGGTGCCGGCGTCTATCTCCGACTTGACCTTCTCGACCAGGTCCCAGCGAACTTCGGGGACCTCCTGGATCCTCGCGGCGAGCTTGGCCGCCGTCGATATCTCAACCACGTCTCCTGCGCCCTGCGGCTCGAGACCTTGCTGGGGCGCAGTCGCCTTTGAGACGGATTCGGGGGGATTCGGTGCTGCCGGTGGTTGGATTCCGTTGATATTCATCGTCACCTGTCCGTTCCCGTGCGGAGGGCATATCCGCGACGGCTCGGGCCGGCTGACGCCCGCAGGCCGGCACTTCCTTGTGCCTGGCTCGCCATACCCGGCGAACTGCTCCGGTCCCGATGGATACCGCTGTCTCTCAGGCCCGCTTTCGTCCCTGGCGGGCCTACGTTTCTGCATCCTTGCATGTGGATTATCGACCGCCCCCGCCAATCACATTAAGCGGGGGCTGTTCCGGCTTGCTTGCATAAGACGCGTTTAATCAGTACCTTAAGGTTTGACTTCCAGCGAAGCGGAGCTTGACTGAAAAAATATCTCCGATTCCGCCCGACGGAGGTTTGAGCAAGCTTTACAGATTGCCCAGATTAACGCTCGAAATTCGCCCCTTGCCGGTCTTCCCTGCGCGAAGTGAGGTAGATGGAAAGCACCGTGATGTCCGCCGGCGTGATGCCGCTTATTCGCAGTGCCTGGCCCAGCGAGCGGGGACGGACGGCAGAGAGCTTCTCCTTCGCCTCCTGGCGGAGGTGAGGGACCGCGTCGTAGTCCAGCGACTCGCTCAGCCGGCGGTCTTCCAGCTGGCGCATGCGGCGCAGCTCGGCCTCCTGGCGTGCGACGTAGCCGCTGTAGCGCGCGTCTATCCGCAGCGATTCCAGCACGCGGCCGTGCCCGGCGCGAAGCTTCTCAAGCTCCTCTCGCGCCGGCTGCGGAGCCGACTCTATCGCGTCGTTCAGTGTCAGCTCCGGGCTACACAGGAGCTCCCAGAGGGTCTTGTCGCCGCGGCGCGTAAACTTCAGGAGCTGCTCGCCCCGCTCGGCGGCGGCCATGTCCGACTGGTATCGTTTTCTGCGGGCCTCGTCCGCCAGCCCGATCTCACAGCCGATGCCGGTCAGCCGTCGGTCGGCGTTGTCTGCACGCAGCAGCAGGCGGTGCTCGGCCCGACTGGTGAACATCCTATACGGCTCGGTGACGCCCTTGGTGACCAGGTCGTCTATCATCACGCCGATGTAGGCCTGGTCGCGCCGCAGGACGAGCGGCTCGCGGCCTCGAAGCGCCAGCGCGGCGTTGACGCCGGCGATAAGCCCCTGCCCGGCCGCCTCCTCGTAGCCGGTCGTGCCGTTGACCTGTCCTGCGAGGTAAAGCCCGCCGACCGCGCGCGTCTCCAGCGACGCGCGAAGCTGCGTCGGCTGCACGAAGTCGTACTCTATCGCGTAGCCCCAGCGCAACACGCGGGCATTGGCCAGACCGACGACGGCTCGCACCATCCGCCGCTGTACGTCCACCGGCAGCGACGTGGTAATCCCGTTGGCGTACACCCAGTTTGTATCCCTGCCCTCCGGCTCGAGGAACACCTGGTGCGAGGTTTTGTCCGGGAAGCGGACGACCTTGGCCTCGAACGACGGGCAGTACCGCGGCCCGGTGGAGCTTATCTGCCCGGTGTAGAGCGGCGCGCGGTGAAGATTGCCGCGGACCAGCTCGTGGACCCGCTCATTGGTCTCGGTGAGATAGCAGCAGACCTGCTCGACGGCCGGCGAGTCGTTCATGAAGGAAAAACCCGTGGGCGGCTCGTCGCCTTCCTGCGGGGTGCAGCGGTCGGTGTCGATACTCTCGGCTGCTATCCGCGGGCACGTGCCGGTTTTCAGGCGCTGCAATTCCAGACCGGCCGAGCTGAGCGAATCGCTGAGCGTGCGTGCGGCCGGCTCGCCGTAGCGCCCGCCGCTCCATCGGCGCTCGCCCAGGTGCATCAGACCGCGAAGGAAAGTACCGGCCGTGATGATCGCGGCCCGGCAGCGAAGCTCGATTTCCTCCCGCTCGGTGCGTTCGTCAGATTCGGCGCGGCGCGTCTCGCTCTGCAAATCGGCCGACTCGCGGATGCGGGAATCGGGGAGGTCTTTCACTCTCGCGACCCGAACGGCGACGACCCGTCCGGCATCGATAACAAGTCCGGTCGCCTCGCCGGCGACGATGGTAAGGTTCGGCTCCTCCGCCAGGGCGTTTCGCACCCACGCGCTGTAGGCGTGGCGGTCGCTCTGGCAGCGCGGGCCCCAGACGGCCGGCCCCTTGGAACGGTTGAGCATGCGGAACTGCATGCCGGTAGCGTCGGCCGCCAAGCCCATAAGCCCGCCGAGTGCGTCTATCTCGCGGACGATCTGCCCCTTGCCCACGCCGCCGATAGCGGGGTTGCAGGACATCTGGGCGATGGTCTGAGGTGTCAGCGTCACCAGAGCGGTTTGCGCGCCCAGCCGGGCGGCCGACCGCGCCGCCTCCACGCCGGCATGACCGCCGCCGATAACCAGTATGTCGAAATCAAGCCGCATCGGGCGCGATTATATCACGGGCCCAACACAGTCGAAGCGTTCGGCCGAGAGTGAGACGACGATTCCGGGCTTTTTGGAGCCGCAATTGCCGACGCAGCGGGAAAAGCCACAGCCCGCTCGGGCGCCGGCTCGGGATCTTCGGCGGCAGCAGACTGTCCCCGCGGCGGTTGCAGGTCTTCGTAGAACGCCGCCGCCGAAGCGCCCATAATGGGAACCAGCCAGAAGACCCCTGCTCCGAACGAAAAAACGATCGCGACCATATAGCCCACGAACCGGAGGCATAGGCGGAAATATCGGCCCTGGTGGCCCTGCATCATCTCGGCGCTGTCTCTCAGGGCGCCGAAGATGGAACGATCCGGATGGTCCACTATCACGAAGGGAACCTGCGAGTAGCTCAGCCACCCCACAACCGCGCTCAAAGTCGCGCCCACGCCTCCGCCCCACAGCCATCCTGAACCCACCACTTCGGGCGAATCGAAAGCCAACCACCATGCCGCCCCGACTATCACCCCCAAAAGCATGCCCAGCAGCCATCCCCCCACCGCCTGGGGTAACACTACGAGCCAGGTGGCCAGATAGGCGGCCAGTGAGCGCATCGGGCGTCTGAAACCCGCCGACGCCATTGCCACGCGGGCCTGTCCGCCGCGGACCACAGTCAGGAAAAACAAGGCCGCCGCAAACAGGAACTGACCGGCCAGCAGAAATGCCAGCAATGTCCCGGCACGCAAAAGCACCAGCGCCGAGAGCATGACCATGACAACCAGCGCAGAGAACATCGCCGATTTGAACCTCGCGCCTTGCAGCAATTCCATAGAGCGAATGACGATCTCAGAGTTGGGCGTGGTCCCTCCGGTCCCGGCTTCGGCGGGTCGTGGAAGGGTCAGCTCCGGACGCCTCCGTGTGCGGGAGTCCAGAAGACCGTCAACCGTTGACGCGCAATTCCAGATGCATCGGCCGGGCTGCCACACCAGAACGTCGGGCGAAATACGGGCGTCGCGCACCAGCCGTCGCAAGGCGCCCCTCTGCACCGGACCTCCCACGCCGTCGGGGCCGATGTAGTACCACGTGTGCGAGTGCGCTAGGCTTGTTCCATAGTGGTCCGGCGGCGCCTCCCGCGTCTGCGGAGGGTTCGTCTCCGGCGGCGTCTGCTGGGTGTCTTCTATCTGCGGTTCAGCCCGCCCGGCCGACCCGTCGCCCCGCCTCGGCTGGAGGTCTTCGTAAAAATACGCGAAGGCGGTGCTCATGTATGGCACCAACCAGAGAAAGCCGATACCCAGCGTGAAGATGCACAGTATGCCCCAACCGAAGAAACGCAATTCCAGGCAGAGCAGCTTCAGCTTGCGGCCTTTCATAATATCCCGGCTGGTGGAAACCACGTCCACCGCGCCGAGTTCCGGACGGTCGGCCAGCAGGTAGAAAGTCTGCGAATATGCAAGCGCCGCCACTGTAACCGCCACCAGGGACCCCAAAGCCGCACCGGCCAAAACGGAAATCACCAGCATCTCGGCGTTACCGGCTGCCACCGTCAGAAGCGCGCCCGGTATAGCGCCGACAACTGCCCCGCCGACAGCGCCGCCCAGCATCCACAAAAGCACCAACAGATACATCCAGAGATAAGTGGCCAATGCCCGGCTGAAGCGGCGAAAGCCGGAGAACAACATCCCCAACTCTCCATACCCGCCACGGGCAAAGGTCAGAAAAAACACCACCCCGCCGAGTGTGAACGGACCGCTGAGTATCAGTGCCGCGACCCAGCCGACGTATGGCAGATAGTTGGCGGTGCCCTGTATCAGCCCAAGCAGCAGGCAGAACGCGATGGGCAGTCCCCAGTTGCCGCGAAGGCGTCTGCGCGCGGCGGCAGTGATGTCTCCATTGGGCGTTTGCCCGCCCGTGCCGCCGGTGCCGGGAATCTGAACCACGCCCGGTGGAACGCCCTCACTGCGGGGCGGCGCCGCAAAAAGCCCCGCGACGGAGCTTACCCGCGCCCAGTCGTCCATACCGGCCGTCCAGACGAAATCACCCCTGCCAACCCGGCCGTCGGCCGCCCAGCTTCGCAGAGTCTCCCACGGGACAGGCCCGTATTGCGCCCCGGCTGCATAAGCGTACCATTGCGACATTCCATTTCCCTTAACGGGAGATGCCTGATACCCAC
>JBKHJB010000177.1:0-4830 GCA_046538345.1 Phycisphaerae bacterium | reverse complement strand
AGCGGGAGAACTTCCTTTCCGGTGCGGAGGAAAACGGCATCGACCGCGCCGAGGCGGAACGGTTGTTCGAGCTTATCCTGAAATTCGGCGGTTACGGCTTCAATAAGGCGCATTCCACGCGGTACGCGCTGGTGGCATACCAGTCGGCTTACTTCAAGGTCCACTACCCACGGGAGTTCTTCGCCGCGACGCTGACCTACGAGTGTGTGGATACCGACAAGGTGGTGCAGTACATGGCCGAGGCGGAACGCTTCGGCGTGACGGTCGCGCCGCCGGACATCAACACCTGCGGGGCGGATTTCACGGTGGACGGCGACCGGGTGCGGTTCGGTCTGGCGGCTGTTCGCGGCGTGGGCGCCCGGGCGGTGGACGCGATTGTCGCCGCGCGCCAAGAGGCGGGCAGCTTCCGCGACCTTTACCACTTCTGCGAGAGCGTGGACCTGCGAGCGGTCAACCGCATCGCCATTGAAGCGCTTATCAAATGCGGCGCGTTCGACGCCCTTGGCGCCAGCAGAGCCGAGATGGTCGCCGCTCTTGACCGCGCCATCGAGCTGGGCCAGGCCGCAGCCGAGGACCGTCGCAGCGGGCAGCTCAACATTTTCCAGGCCCTCGGCGGAGACGACCAGAAGTCCGCACCGGGACCGCGGTTCCCGCAAGTCGAGCCGTGGAGCGAGTCGGAACTCCTTGCGGCGGAAAAGGAAACGCTGGGTTTCTACATCACCAGTCATCCCCTGACGCGCTACGTCCGCGAGCAGCAGTTCCTCAGCAGGCCCGCCGGGGTGCGGCTCAGCGACTTGGACAACTACACCGGCCCGGTGACCATCGGCGTGATGATCGCAGCCGTGCGCCGCACCGTCACGCGCAAGCAGCAGAAGCCCATGGCGGTACTTACCGTGGAGGACGTCTCCGGTCAGTGCGAGGCCGTCGTTTTCCCCGAGACCTACGAGAACTACCGGGAACTTCTCACCGAGGAGGCGATGATCTTCATCCGCGGTACGGTGGACCGTCGGCGCGAGCGGCCGAACATAATCGTCGAGGAAATAGTGCCGATGGACGCGGCCGTCGAGCAGCTCACCGGGGCGATGTTGCTTCGGCTTCCTGCCGGCGCCGGCGACGAGATGCTCGCGGACCTCACCGAGGTGCTGCGACGACACGGCGGGGCAAAGCCGGTGCGGTTGGAGATTACGCCGCGCTCGCGGCCGGACGTGCGCGCACAGGTGAGCACGGGCGACGAATTCCGCGTGGCGCCGTCGCGGGCGCTGATGACAGAGCTGGGCGAGCTGCTGGGCGAACAGAACGTGGTTCTCGAGCCGCTGGCAGCGCACAACAACGGTTCGCGCCGGCGGAAATATCGCGCTGCGGCGGGTGCGCAGTGATGGGGGAATTTTCGCTTTGACTATCGCGGCGCGCGGCCGTACACTTCCGCCCGTGATCAAGGGAACGGCCGACACGCCAAGGATGGTTCAACACCCGCGGCCGGTGAGGTAATCCCTGGGCCAATTCTTTCATCGGTTATCCAGGTTCGGGAGACGACTGATGCCGACGGTGGACCCTGCAGTATGGCAACGCATCATTGAAAAAGTCGTCTCGACAGCCGGTCAGATTATCCGTCCCTGGTTTACCGAACTTGAGCCGGTAACACTGGAGCACGGTGTGCTGGAGGTCCTGGCGCCGGGAACGTCCGAACGCGACTACTGCGCGCGCCACGCCACGCGCCTGTTCACCGAAGCCGCCCAGTCCGCCACGGGACGACTGATCAGCGTGGTTTTTGTGACACCGGAACAGGCCTCAAGCCATCAGAACGAACCCGCCACCCCCTCTACGGTTGATGCCGAAGCACCGTCGCTCGAGCTGAATCCGGATTATACCTTTCAGACTTTCGTCCGCGGGCCCAGCAACCGCCTGGCTCATGCGGCATGTCTGGCGGTGGCCGAGTCCCCCGGAAGAAGCTACAATCCGCTGTTCATCCACGGCAGCGTCGGCTTGGGCAAAACGCACCTGCTGCACGCCACCAGCCGAAACGTCGGCGAGCAACTGGACGACGGCCAGATCTGCGTGCTGAGCTGCGAGACGTTCGTAAATCACTTCATCACGTCCGTCGAGGAAGGCGACCTCCACGACTTCCGCTACCGCTACCGGCATGTGGATATGCTCGTCATCGACGACATCCAGTTCCTCTCCGACCACGAGCAGAGTCAGGAAGAGTTCTTCCACACGTTCAACACGCTGTACCAATCCCAGAAGCAGATTATCCTGTCCTCGGACCGCAGCCCGTCGGAGATACCGGGCCTGGAGGAGCGGCTTGTCAGCCGGTTCAACTGGGGCCTAGTCGCCCGGCTGGACCGTCCCTGCTACGAGACCCGTGTAGCCATCGTCCGCAAGAAAGCCCGGCTGCGGGGCCTCGAGCTGCCCGAGGACGTTGTCTGCTACATTGCCGGAAGCATCGAATCCAACATCCGGGAGCTGGAAGGTGCGATAGCGAAGGTCACCATGCTCGCCAAGGTGACGGATCGCAATATTGACCTCTCGGTCGCTCAGGAAGCGTTAGGCGGCGAGGCCCGCCCCCGTCAGCGCGAAGTGAGCATTGAGGACATCCTCAAGGCCGTGACGAGCTGCTACGACGTTCGTCTCGCTGATTTGCAGAGCAAGAAGCGCAGCCGCTCCATCGCCCTCCCACGCCAGGTTTGCATGTACCTCGCACGAAACTTTACCCGCCATAGCTTGGAGGAAATCGGTGGTTATTTCGGCGGCCGGGACCATTCCACCGTCCTGCACGCCAATCGCGCCGTTGATTCCATGCGTGAACAGAACCCCGAGTTCCGCGCCACCCTCGAACGACTCTCCCAGCAGATACAGCTTACCCAGTGACACAGCACCCACAGGTCCTTGTGGATATCCTGACGGTTCTGCGCCGACTACCCGCTTCACTCCGCACATCACGACACAGCCGTAATGCCCGCTTGACCCCGTTCTGTTGGTTTCCGCCCCTGGTGAAATCAGCTACGGACAATGCAACCGACAGGTTTTCCACAGCCACCCCGAGGGTCTGTTGCTGGATAAGTTACCATAAAGAAAAGGGCTATATATGCCTCACCGGAAAGACCACACAGACGACAGGACTGATTACTGTTACGATGTCTTTTTAAACTCCTCTTACTACTTACTAATCACGCTGTGTGCAGACCGTTTGCTCTGCTCTCCGCGACGCCTATAATCTCCGTTGAACATGTCGGAAGGAAACCCGTCAGCATCCTCATTCCGCTCGCCGTCCGAGCAAGATCGCACCAGCCGGCGGAGGGGAATGCGAATCATCCTGCCACTGGCGATCTTTGCGACCGTCATAGTTGCCGGAACGCTCGGCTATTGTCTCCTGCAACCGGAGTACACGTTTCTGGAATCGTTGTACATGACGGTCATCACCGTTGCGACGGTGGGATACCGCGAGATCCATCCGCCGTCACAGGAGACGATGGTTTTCACGATTGTCGTCGTTATGGCCGGACTGATAAGCGGGGCCGTACTGCTGACGCTGGTGGCATCGATGCTGGTGGAAGGCGAGATCAGAAGGATATTCGGGAGACGACACTTGGAACGCAAAATCCAAAACCTGTCGAATCACATCGTGATATGCGGCTATGGCTTGGTAGGACAAAACGTTGCGAGCGACCTGAACGACAGTGGCCGGGACGTAGTGGTAATAGACCCCAGCGCCGAGCGGACCGAGATGGTTGAGCAGGCCGGGCTGCTGTATCTCCGCGGCGATGCCCAAGAAGAAGACACACTGCGCGCGGCGGGCGTTGAACGTGCCTCTGCCGTCATGGCTGCACTGCCTACGGACGCGGAGAACGTCTTTCTGGCGCTGACGGCGTGCGCTGTAAACCCTCGTGTGCCCATTATTGCCCGGGCGCAAAGCCCCTCGTCCATAGGCAAATTGCGCCGGGCGGGCGCCACGCGTGTTATCTGCCCCACCGAGCTGGGAACCTCGCGAATGGTTGACGTCATACTGCGCCCGGCCGTGGTGGATTTCGTGGAGATGGCCCAGAAGGGCGTGGAGCTCGAGCTGGACCAGATGGTGCTCTCGGCCGACAGCACGTTAGCCGGCAAGGCGCTCAGCGAGCTGGAGCTGCCCCGCCGCGTGGGCGCCCACGTGGTGGCGGTCCGCCGCGCCGATGGTGAGACCGTCTATAACCCCACTTCGGATTTGAGGCCCGCGCCGGGGGATACGCTCATATTCGTCGGTCGGCGCGGCGCCAGCGCAGCCGTCCAGAAGCTCCAGGCCGAGGAGGGCTGACGCCGGCTCAGATATATCGCAGCCGGGCCTCGGCGTAGAATCGCCGACCTTGGTTAACGTACTTCCGCTCGAAATTGGTCCCCACCATCTTGCCCCCGAAGCCGGCCAGGCGTGGCAGCGGTATCCGCGCCAGGCCCGGAAAGTCCGCAAGTACGCGCCGGATGTGCCGGTAGTAGCCCATGTGGTCGGTCACCACCAACAGTTGCCCACCCGGCGCCAGGACCCTTCGGGCCTGCTGGACGAACTTCGGCTGAATCAGCCGGCGGCGGTGGTGTTTCCGCTTCGGCCAGGGGTCCGGAAAGTAGATGTGTACCCGCCAAACGCAGGCGTCGCCCAGGGCCTTTTCAAAGACGCCCGCCGCGTCGGTATGCAGCATGCGAACGTTTCCCAGCCCGTGCCGCCGCGCGCGGTCGCCGGCGTAGTAGCAGTACGGCTTGGCGTATTCGATGCCGAGAAGGTTCACGTCCGGCCGGGCCGCCGCGCGGGCGAGCAGGAACGTCCCCTTGCCCGTGCCGATCTCCACCTCAACCGGCCGATCA
>JBKHJB010000016.1:0-21456 GCA_046538345.1 Phycisphaerae bacterium | reverse complement strand
CGGTTAATTCCTTGACATCGGCTGTTGACTCGTTATCATATCTCTCGTCGGGTTAGCTGTACAGGAGTCAGGTGAGTATCCCACCAATGCTTGCCGCACCGCCGTCCGGGCGCCGGGTGCTCCGGGCTGAGCATCGCCCCGTGTCTCCGGTCCGGCAAAAACCATCTCCAGCACGAAAAGAGGGCCGAAATGCCGCTGTCATTGCAGGAGAACATCTGCCGCAAAAAGGAGTTGCCGGCCGATGAAGAGGTTATCAGGGGTCGTATGGAACTGCTCTCGCCTCCGGAGAAGGAATTGCTGGAGGCGGTTCTTGTCCGCGGGCAATCGGCATCATCACTGGCGAGGATTATGGGTGTCCGCCCGCGTACGCTGCGTGACAGGGTTCGTCGCTTGTCCCGCCGGCTTACGAGCCGCGAATTCCTCGATGCCGCCAGGGCGTTGCAGTACCTTCCCGCTGAGGATGCGGAGCTGGCCCGGCTGTATTTCTGCCAGGGACTGAGCCAGCGGGCGCTGGCGAAGCGTCTGGGCATAACTGCCCATACCCTTCGGCGACGGTTGGATCGGGTTTCCGCACAGATATCGGCCATCCGCCGCATGCACCGCTCGCGGGGGTTTACCCGAGGGGGCTGAAGGTCCGACCCGACCCTACACCCAGACACTTCCACCTCCGCTAAGCGCCGGTCCGACCGGCACATTCCGAACATGACAAAGAGCTCCCAAAAAAAGCCGACGCACCGTCGTTTCAACGTGCGCGCCACCGTCCGCCGGCGCTCCGGCAAGAGCGGGGATGCCCGCCGCGTGGGACGACTGTTCGGCCTCCGCGCCAATAGAGAGCGTCTGTGGGACAATCAACTCGTGGATATAGCCGCCGGCGAGGTAGTCGCAGTCGTCGGGCCCAGCGGCGCGGGCAAGAGCGTGCTGCTGCGATCGGTTGCCCGACACGTCGCGGATGCCGTGGTGCTGGATGCGGGGAAGCCGGCGAGAAGCGGCAAGCCCGCCGTCCGGTTCGTCGGCTCAGGGCCGCTTAGCGAGCGGCTGGAGATTCTCAGTCGTTGCGGCCTGGCGGAAGCGGCCGTGCTCGCCGGCCGGGCAAGCGAGCTTTCCGCCGGGCAGCAGTGGCGCCTGGCGCTGGCGCGGGCGCTTCACCAGGGCCGTTCACGTGGTCCTGGGATGCTCGTGGTAGCCGACGAGTTCGCCTCCGGTCTGGATGCCACCACGGCGGCTGTGCTCGCACGTCAGGTCCGTTCGCTGATAAACCCCTCTTCACCGGGCGCGCCCGCGCTGCTGCTGGCGACGCCGCGTAGTGATTTATTGCACCAGCTCAGACCCGACCGCACCATCGTCAAGCCACTGGGCGAGCGCCCGCGAATGTTGGGCCGGTTCCGTCGGCTGTTCGCCTCCGGCGAGCCGCCGTGGGGGCGGTTCCGCATCTCGCGAGGGCGGATAGCCGACTATGACGCGCTTTCCAGGTGGCACTATCTGGCGGGTCGCCCCGCCACGCATAAGCGCGTATGGGTCGTGCGCACGTCGCGTCGGGCGCCGGAGTCGCCGGAAATAGCGGCCGTGATGGTGGTCTCCCCGCCGACGATGCGCTGTCGCGGGCGAAACGCCGCGCTTCCCGGACGCTATACCGGCCCGGACAACCGCAAGGCGTTGGCGCTTCTCAACGCGGAAATCGAGTGCGTCTCCCGCGTGGTGGTGCATCCGATGTATCGCGGCTGTTCGCTCGCAACGGCGCTGGTCCGCCACGCGCTCGCCACGGCCGCTACACCGCTGGTCGAGGCGCTTGCCGTTATGGGCGGCATCCATCCGCTTTTCACCAGGGCCGGCATGGCGCACGTCGGTCGATTCAAAGGGTCGCGCCGTTACCACTACTTCCTCGCACCTCGGCTGCCGGCGCCGCTGTGCGGGGACCCCTCGCCCGCCGGCGAAGACATGGAGCTTGCCCCGCATGCCTGAAGCCAAACGTCCTCGTCGCTCGTCATCACGCCGCGTCAACTGCTCCGCCGCGGAAAGCCCTCTGCCGGCGGCGCCGCCGCGAACGCGCGCTCAGCTCGCCCGGCTTGTTCGGGACTGCTTCGCGCTGAAGGTGCCCTCGCGCGCTTTGTGCGACGGGCACAACTCTCCGCTGGACTATCTGGTGGCGAGCTTCTTCGCGGAGCGGGACCTGCTGGTCTGGGCGAACCGCGGAGGCGGAAAGACCATGATGGCGGCAGTCGCCACGCTGCTGGACGCGGTTTACCACGGTCCGGTCCATATCCGCGTAATCGGCGGCAGTTTCGAGCAGTCCAACCGTCTCGCTGAGCATATCCGCGAGCTTCTCGAGCGCCGCCCGGAGCTGCTTGTCAAACCGCCGACCCGCGACCGCGTGCTGCTGACCGGCGGTTCGGAAATCCGCATGCTTCCGCAGTCGGAGCGCGCCGTACGCGGCCAGCACGTCCAGAAGATCCGCTGCGACGAGGTGGAGCTGTTCGACGAGCGCGTCTGGCGGGCCGTTCAGTTCGCTACCCGCTCGACCGCGGGCGCCCGCGGCTCGATTGAGGTTCTCTCCACGCTGCACCGCAGCGGCGGGCTGATGCACCGGTTGGTCTCGGACGCCGAACGGCTGAACTCGCCGGCAAAATCCGACACTGAAGCGGTCTCGGCCGGCTACGCAATGCTGCAATGGTGCCTCTGGGACGTAATCGAGCGCTGTCCCAAGTGGCGCAAATGCGAGCACTGCCCGCTGGCGGACGACTGCCGGGGCGCCGCACGTTCCGCACAGGGGTTCTTCCGCATCGACGACGCCATCGCCATCAAGGCACGCTCCAGCCGCGCCGCCTGGGACGCCGAGATGCTCTGCAAGGGCCCGCACCGAGAGTGGCTGGTGTTTCCGGAATTCGACGTCGCCCGTCATGTCCGACCGGCTGAGTTCTGCTCCGATTGGCCGCTTTACAGGGCAATCGACTTCGGCTACCGCAGTCCGCTGGTGTGCCTGTGGATGCAGGTCTCACCCGCCGGCGCGGTGCACGTGATAGACGAGTATGTCCGGCGTCGTCTGCCTCTGACGGCCCATGCCGAGGAAATACTCCGCCGCGACCCGCCGGAAGCCAAAGTCGCGATGACCTACGTGGACCCCGCCGGCCGGCAGAAGGAAGCCACCAGCGGCGCCGCCTGCACCGAACTGCTCCGGGCCGCCGGCATACCCAGCGCATGCCGCTCCAGCACCATCGCCGAGGGGCTGGAGCTTATCCGCGCCGCGCTTGCCCCGGCGTTCGGGGACGCGTCGCTGGTGATAGACCCCGGCTGCAAGCGGCTCATCGGCGCATTCCAGACATACCACTACCCGCCGCCCGGCGCCGGCGGCGAGAACGAAAAGCCCGCCAAGGACGGTCCGGACCATCTCATCGACGCGCTGCGCTATTTCTTCGTCAACCGCATGCGCCCGGGCGTTGCCGTCCGACGCGGCAGGTATTAGCACGTAAGCGTAAGTATCAGAAGGGATTAAAAACCGGTAGCGAGATCGGAAAATGCTTCAAAAAACTTCGAACATGCGCTTGCGGGCGCAGTATAATTAAGGTATAAGTTAACTTCATGGATGTAGAAGTCGATCAACATGGAAGGGAGATTGTCGCAAAAGGCCCGAAGTATGTGATTGTTTGTGCGAAGCGACGGAGTGGCAGGTCACCCGCTGCTGATTTTCTCACTGAGTGTGCCACAAAATGGCCCAATGAGGCAGATAAGTTCGAGGCCCGGTTTAGACGGCTGGCCATGCATGGTCAGATAGCGGATTACCATACGTATCACAAGCTTGATAGCGATATTTGGCAAATCAGAAGCGGCTCGCTTCGTATATTGCACTACATCGAAGGAAACACACTGGTCCTGACGCATGGGTTCAAGAAGCAGTCGCAAAAAACGCCTCGTGGTGAAATTGATCGCGCTGTGCGGATTCGGGAAGAAGATAGAAGCCGTATTGGTTCGGACAGCTAAGTTCAAAGCAGAGCTTCCTTAAGGGAGAGAAAGGAACGATGGGCAACACGCTAATAGAACGGCTGACACGTACACCGGAACAGAAGAAGCGTCTCATAGAGGAAGAAGCGATTCTGGAGGTCTCGGAGCTTCTCTGCAGGGAGATGGAGAAGGAGAATATCAGCAGATCGCAGCTCGCTGAACGTCTTGGAACGACCAAATCCAACGTGACTCAAATACTTGCCGGGCGGAGAAACATGACCATCCGTCTGATCGCCGATGTTCTTTTTGCTCTCGGAAAGGAGTTGCGGGTCGAAGCTGTTCCGCTGGGAGCTGTCAGAAGTACGTCTACACAGAGCTTAACCGTATGGCAGGTGGGGCGTTCAGAACAGACCGGGTATAGTCCGAAAACGCTGAGTGCGGAGACATCTGAAATCACAAAAGCATGTCCGGTCGGCGATGCAGACGATTTATTCCAAGCTGCGTAACAGGAGGCACGATGGCCCAGAATAGAGAAAGGACCGGGGTGGGCAAGGTCGCGATGAGTCAGGTGGCTGAGGTAGCTCGGGAAGTCGAGCTTAAGGATATCCGTGTCGTCAGCTTTGCGGCCGAGCAGAGGCCGGAGTTGATCGGACCAAAGATGGATGTACGCCAGGGCATTGATACCGAAACGACCGCTGATGCGGAAGCAGGAGAGATAAGGGTGACAGCTCGGTTTACGGCTGATGCTTTGCCCTTGGAACAGGAATCCGCCGATGTCGCAGTCAGGATCGCGGTCACCTTTGAACTTGCATATCACTGTGAGGCCGTCGAAGGACTTTCCGAAGAGGCCTTGGAAGCGTTTGGGAAAATAAACGGCGTCTATAATTCCTGGCCGTACTGGCGCGAGTTCGTGCATAGCACAACGGCTCGGATGGGGCTACCTCCTCTGATCATGCCGGTGTTTCGCCTGAGTGACCATCTGCCTGCCCAAAGCAAACAGAAGCCAAAGGAGGACACCCCTTCCCACAAGTCGGAATAGGCCGGTAGAGCTTTTGCTCAGATTCGTCAATTCGGCACCTCAGTCACGCTCGACACCGCCCGGGCGTTGCCGTACGACGCGGCAGGTATTAGACTCGCGGTATCATGTCCGAGAACGTGTATCTGAACGGAAATGTTATCCCTCGCGGAGAGGCGAAAGTCTCGGCCTTTGATGCGGGTCTGCTCCACGGCGCGTCGGCGTTTACCACCATGCTGGCGCGGGCGGGCAGGGTGTTCCGCCTTCAGCGGCATCTGCACCGGCTGATGCATACCGTCAGCGTGCTGGACCTCCGCACGGACGCGACGGCCGAGAACCTGGAGAAGGCGGTTTACCAGTTGCTCTCGGCCAATGAGCTTTCCGACGCCCGCGTTCGCGTGACGCTTACGCCCGGAGCGGTGGGACGTATGGGCGAAGGCGAGCAGGACGAGCCGCCCACCACGCTGATAACCGCCGAGCCGCTGCCGGAGTATCCGTCCGAGTGGTACGAGAAGGGTATCGGCGTGGTCATCTCGCCGTTCAAGCAGCTTGCCGGCGATCCGGCCTTCGGCTTCAAGACCGGCTGCTACATGCCGCGCGTGCTCGCCCGCAAAGAGGCGGCCGCCAAAGGCTACGACGAAGCTCTGTGGTTCACCACGGAAAACCTCCTGGCCGAGGCGTGCTTCTGCAACGTCTTCCTGGTGCGCGAGGGGGAGGTACGCACGCCTCCGGTGGGCACACCGGTGCTTCCGGGCGTGGTGCGCGAGGCGGTCATCGAACTCTGCGAGCAGTTGGACCTGCCCTGCGACGCGGATGCGCCGTTGACCATCGACGACGTCCTGGCGGCGGAGGAAATATTCCTCACCAGCTCCACAGCCGGCATTCGACCGGTCGCACGCGTGGAGAAACATCCCGTCGGCGATGATAAACCCGGTGTGATTGCGCGAAAACTCATGGAGGCATACGAGCAACTGCTGGTAAGCGAATGCGGGCCGAGAGAGCAATAGCGGCTAAGCCGTTTTCTCGCCGGGAGACCACAGATTGCACTGATTCGGCGGGATTGCACGGATTGCTTTTAATTTGCTGGATCAGTGTAATCCTTTCAGCTCGATGTAATCTGTGGTCTCTTTGCGGGATGAAGGTTCAGAAGTTCACATAATACGAGGTGAGCCATGAAAGTCCGGCACATCGTGAAGGTCCTGGAGCGTATCGCGCCGCCGCAACTGGCGGCCGACTGGGACAACGTGGGTCTTCTAATCGGCGACGCCGACGCGGACGTCCGCAAGCTGCTGCTGACGATCGACCTGACGGCGGACGTGCTCGCCGAGGCCCGGCGGACGCATGTGCAGATGGTGATGGCGTACCATCCGCTTATCTTCAAGCCGTTGTCCCGGCTGACGGCTTCGGACACGCCGGTCGCCTACGAGGTAGCCCGCAGCGGACTGTCCGTCTATTCGACGCACACCGCGCTGGACGCCGCGCCCGGCGGGACCAACGACGTATTGGCCGAGGTGCTGGGTCTCAGCAAGCCCCGGCCGCTGTCGCCGTTCGCCGCCGCGGAGGAGTGCAAGGTCGTCACATTTGTGCCCGGCGAGGATGCGTCCCGCGTGGCGCGGGCGGCGTTCGCCGCCGGGGCCGGGCAGGTCGGCGACTATTCCGAGTGCGGCTTCTACAGTCAGGGCACGGGTTCCTTCCTCGGTGGCGAGGGTTCGTCTCCGGCGGTGGGTCAGGCCGGTCGGCACGAGTCGGTCGAGGAACTGCGATTTGAGACGGTCGCGCCGAGGGCGATTGTGGAGGATGTGGTCGCCGCGGTCAAAGACGCGCATCCCTACGAGGAGCCGGTGGTGGACGTCTATCCGCTTGTCGGCGGCGCCTCGGACGTGGGGATGGGGCGCATCGGTGAGCTTCAGCGTCCCGTCACTGTCCGGACGCTTATAAATCGCGTCAAGAAAGTACTGGGTCTGAAGCGCGTGCTGGTGGCGGGCCGGCCGACGGGCAACAAGCAGCCGAAGATTACGACGGCGGCTTGCTGCGCCGGTTCATGCGGATCCATGTTCCGCTCGGCGGCGGCCGCCGGCGCTGGGTTCTACCTCACCGGGGAGATGCGGCATCACGACGCCCTGGCAGCGGCGGCAGAGGGAATGACCGTCGTCTGTACCGGGCACTCCAACTCCGAGCGCATCACGCTGTCGCGACTGGCCGAGCGGCTGGGAGACGAGCTGCCCAAACTGAACGTTTCCGTCTCGTCCCGTGACAGGGACCCCTTTGAGATCGTCTGAAGCATTAAGCGGGGATATGATTCAGGGTAAGGGTGTTCCGCATGCCGTTGCTTTGCAGCGGCATGGCGCCGGTCAGTGTCCGCCTTCCTCGTCGTCGAGTCCGAAGAGCTTGCGGATGGCGGCGACGTCCGCCCGTGCGGAGTCCGTACCGGCCGTCTTGCGGAGATTCTCGACGGCCGGGTGCAGCATCCGCCGCAGTGTGCGGTGGACGGCGTGGCGGACGATAGCCGCGTCTTCGGCGGCGTCGTCGTGCTCGGAAAGCTTGTTGTCGGCGCGACGCATTTCGTCGTCGGCAATCTGATGGGCGAGCCGGTACAGCGAGCGGATGGTCGGCGCGACCCGCCGGATGTTCAGCTTCTCGAGGAACTCGTTGACATAGCGTCGGACTATCCGCTCGGCCGATTCGGTGTGTGCGCGTCGCGACTGCATGGCGGCCTCCACGGCGCCGCTGAGGTGGTCGATGTTGTAGAGCGTCACGCCCTCAAGCTCGCCCGCCGCCGGCTCGACGTCCCGCGGAACGGCCAGGTCCACCACAAGCAATCCCCGTCCGCCGCCGGCCGCGGCGGAGAGCATCTCGCGGGTAATCACCGGGCGCTGCGAAGCCGTCGAGGTGACGACCACGTCGGCCCGGCCGAGATGGTCCGCCAGCGTCTCCCAGCCCACGACCCGTCCGCCGCAGCGGCGAGCCAGATCTTCCGCCCGTTTGCGTGAACGGTTTGTTATCAGTAGCTCACCGGCGCCGAGTTCGCTCAGCCGGCGGAGCATAAGCTCGTTGGTCTTACCCGCTCCGACGTTGAGCACGCACTTGCCTGCCAGTGAGCCGGCCGTCTCGGCGACGAAGTCCACCGCCACCGACGCCACCGAAACCTTGCCCCGCGCTATGCCGGTACTCCGGCGAACCTCCTTGCTCGCCTCCAGCGCCGTCTGGACCAGTTCGTTGATTACCGCCCCGGCCGTGCCCGCACGGCGTGCGGCGGCGTAGGCGTCCTTGAGCTGGGCGACGATCTCGGCCTCGCCGACGACCATGCTGCGAAGCCCGCACGCGACCTCGAACAGATAGCCCACCGCGTCGGCGTCGGCGAAGGTCCGCAAGGTCCGCTCGCACAGCTCCGCCTCGACACCGGTGAACTCGCGGAACCACCGCCGCAGCTCGTCCTCGCGCGGGTGTCCGTGAACCGGCCGGGCTGTGTAAAGCTCCGTGCGATTACACGTGGACAGAATCAGCAACTCGGCGTCGGGCCAATGGTCGGACAAATCCGCCAGCGCCACCGACAGGCAGTCGCCTTCTATCGACAGCCGCTCCCGCAGTGCAACCTCGGCGGTCTCGTATGTCGCTCCCACGCGGAGAATACGCATGTCAACGGTCCCTGGTCATCCTGCGGGCCATTTCCCACAGCGCCTCGGCGCCGCCGTCGCGGAAGGCGGCGTATCCTTCCTCGCCGCCCAGGGCGAGCAGGGCTTTTCGGCGCGCGTCGCCGGGCGTCTCGGAGTCAATGAGTCGTCGGCGGATATCCGCCAATGCGGCGGCGTATGCTCCCACCTCGTCGGGCAGGGCGTCGGCGAGCGTCCGCGCCAGTCGGCCTGCCAGTGCGGGCGACGCTCCGCCCGTGCCCACCGCGACCACCACGTCGCCGTCCTCTGTCGTCGCCGGTACGAAAAAGTCGCAATCCTCCGGCTGGTCCGCGGCGTTTACCAGCGCGCCTCGGGCGCGTGCGTCGGCGGCGATGCGCCGGTTCAGCTCCCTGTCGTCCGTGCAGGCGAACACCAGCGACGCACCGTCGAGATGCCCGCAGCGGTATGCCTCGGCGAGCAGCTTTACTCCGTCGGGGGCTGCGGTCCGCTCGGCGCGGTCATCGATCAGTATAACCTCTGCATCGGCGGCGAGCAGGTCGCGCGCCTTGCGCATGCCGACCTTACCGGCGCCGACGATCACCGCGCGCCGGCCGTGGAGGTTAAGCATGACCGGATAGGTCTTCAATTTCCCGCCTCCGTGTGGGTCCCGGCCGCGGCGTCCCGGCGCGCCTGGGCTATCGCCCGCAGCATGGCCCGGGCCTTGTCGAGCGTCTCGCGGTATTCGCCCTGCGGCGTGGAGTCCGCGACAATGCCGCCGCCGACCTGCACGTGGGCGTTTCCACCTTCCCACACTACCGTTCTGATGGCGATGTTCCACTCGCAACTTCCGTTCACGCCGACAATGCCAACGCAGCCGGTATATACACCCCGAGCGTGCGGCTCCAGCTCGTCGATAATCTCCATCGCGCGGATCTTCGGCGCGCCGGTTATCGACCCGCCGGGAAACGTCGCCCGCAGAAGCTCCGCCGGTCCCACGTTTCCGCGCAGTCGTCCCCGGACCGTACCCACCAGGTGCAGCACTGTGGGGTGGACCTCCAGTCGCCGCTGCTCGGCGACGCGGACGGACCCGTAGCGGCATACCCGCCCCAAATCGTTACGCAGCAGGTCTATGATCATCGCCAGCTCGGCGTTGTCCTTCTCGCAGGAAAGCAGCTCCTCTGTCACGCGCTGCTGCTCGGCCGGGTCGTCGGGTCGGCGGCGCGTGCCCTTGATGGGTCGGGTCTCGACCTTCTCGTCGCGGACGCGCATGAAAAGCTCCGGCGAGCTACCGGCGACGGCGCAGCGTCGCCCGGCGGACTCAAAGTCCAGATAGGCGGCGTAGGCGGCGGGGTTTCCGTCGCGGAGGGCGCGGTAAATGGCTTCCGGCGGGGGAGCGTCGGGAACGGTCAGCCGTTGCGATAGGTTCACCTGGAAGATATCGCCGGCGGCGATGTAGTCGAGGCAGCGCTGAACCGCACGACGGTAGGCGTCCGGGGAGAAGTTGCTCTCAGCCGGCTCGCTCAGGGCGGCCGAGTCTTGCCGCGTCCGCGGCGGTGTCGCATTTTGCGCCCGTGTCAGAACGCCTCGCAGCGCGTCGGCGGCTTGTCCCGCGCCCGGAGGCGGGGAGTCGAACAGAAGCTCCACGAGCCGCCAGCTTTCATCGGCCGAGTCGTGGAGAAGAATGGCGTCATGAAACGCCAGCCGCAGGTCCGGCAATACCGTGTCGCGAACGGCCGTCGCCGGCAGCCGCTCGATATGCCGGCCCAGCTCGTAACCCACGTAGCCGATCCAGCCGGGGCAGTATTCCTCGACTCTGCCGGTGGCGTCCACCGCTGCGAACGCGTCCGAAAGTGTCCGCCAGATTTCATCGTCTCCCGTAGCGAGTGTCCGTCCGGCGGCGTCCGACAGATCGCCGCCGCGCAAGGTCAGCACGTCCAGGGGCCGACACGCCAGCACGGTGAACCTTCCGTACTCGTCGCGCACTGCCGCCGATTCGAGGACCGCGAGGTCCGGCTCGCCCAACAGTGCCTCGAACGCCGCCGCGGGCGTGGCTGAGCAGTCCAGCGGCTCGGAGATGACTGTGGCTGTCAAGCTTGCCGGTTTCCAAAGCATTCGACGGGTCCCTGACGGTTCAGTCCTTCCCGCGTCGTCCCATGAACATCGTACCCAGTACCCGCGGGAGGTAGAAACATCGCTGGTCGCCCGTCCAGCTCGACGCCTCTGAGAAGGTGGCGGCGTAGCGGGTGAAATTGACCCCCCACCAGTCGGCGTCGGCGCCGTCGCCGAAGGCCGATAGGGGCACGGTGAGTTCCACTACCCAGTGGTCGTCGCGCGTTCCGACAGCGGCGGTTGCGTTGGCGGCCCAGGCGCGGGCCTCGCCGGTATCCGTACCGGGCGCGCCCCGGCCGGTGCGGACCGCGCCGCCGGCTTTGACGACTATGTGATATAGATCCTCCGGGGCGTCGGCTTTGAAGCCGGGGTCCAGGACTATTTCCACCAGGTCCTCGCCGAAGGGTATCGCCTGCTGGTGTCGCAGGCGGTTGTCTCGGCGGATGACCATGCCGTCGATGTCCGGCTCGGCGCAGCGGAAACATACGTAGAGGTTTTCCGCGTCCCGCGTCACCATGGCGGTGGTTTGTCGTTCGGCGAGTCCCTCGTCGCCACGACCGCGGCGTCCGATGAGGCGGAAGCTTCCCGCGACGTTGCCCTGGCCGAGCGGCCAATCGTCCAGTCGGCCGTCGATTTCCGGGCGTCGCCTTACCGTCGGAACGATCAGCAGATCGACAGCCGTGGTAACACTGCGCTCGCCTTCGGGCATGCCCAGCGTTATCTCCACAGGGAACTTACCGTCGGTGGTGGCGGCGATGCGTTCGCCCACCAACGCCTGTCTCAACGAACCGAACTGGTTGGTGTCCAGCTCCAGAGACGTTCCGCTGTCCTCGGCGGGCGTCCATCCGTCCGGGGTCTGGAGGTCTTCCACTGAAATCTCGACCGGCCAGGCGAGCGGATTGGATAAATCCAGCTCCAGCTCGGCGCGGAACCGTCCGTCCCCGCTCGGTCCGACCCGTGACGATACCCGCTCCAGGCGAACCTCCCGCGTTCGCTGCATCAGCAGCCGCCACGCGACTCGCTGACGGAGGAAATCGCGCTGGTCCAGGTCGCTGTTACGCATCGCGGCAAGGACCTCGTCGGCGAGCAGTCGGCCGGCGCGGTGCCAGGTGGCCGCGTCGTCGGGCCAGCCGCCCAGCCGTGCGTCGATCCAATGCTCACCGGCCGAGGCGGCGCCGGCGTGGCGAATCAGTGTGTTGGCGATGGCCCGGGCAATACCGCTTCGCCCGCGCTGACGGAGCAGGTCGCAGGCGGCCGCGTCTTCCAGCCCGCTGCGTAAGCGCTTGAGTCGCACCGACGGCAGGGGACCTTCGGCGCCGTATGCCGGGCCGGGGTAAAACAGCCCATTCTTGCGGGGGTCTTCGGACCAGGCGAGTACTTCCGGTATCAGCAGCCCCGCGGCGCCATAGCGCGTCGCCGCCCAGGCCAGGGCGCGGGCGTCGCCGGCCGGCGCCGAGACGTGCAAGCTCGGCGCGTAAGGCGGGCGTCCCGGCGTAAGCCACGGATCTTCCGGTCCGGGGCTTTCATCCTGAGCGTCGCTTAGCGTACGGGCCGTGGGGTCGAACAATTCACCCGGCGGCGCGAGCATCTCGGCGGAACGACCGGCCGGTTGCGTTTCGGCTTCGCGCTTGTCCGGTGGCAGTGTGAGAAGCACAGGCAGGTTCCGCACGGCGTCGGCCGCGCTGAGAAGCTGCCGGTGGTGTCTCGCTGCGCCGTCGGAGTCGTCACGCACGGGCCAGTATATCCATTGCGCGTCGGCAAGCGGCTCGGTGGCGATGTGCTGGGCGATTATCTCGGCCGTCTCGGCGACGGTCTCGCGATATCTCGGCGACTCGTACCCGCCGTAGTTACGCGGCTCGGGCCAGTCCGCGTGCAGCGGAACGGGCCAGAACGGCGTCGGCTCTCCGTTCTCGAAGGCGGATCCGCTTATATAGGGGATGACGATGGCGTCGTAATCGTCCCAGTCCAGGCGGATGCGCCCGCGGGAGTCGCGCTTCATGACCGGGCGGAGGGTCTTCTCGAAAAGGTCCAGCCGATGCCGCCGGGCCAACTGCATCAGCTCGCGCAAGGCCGTGAGTCCCTCCCGCACGTAATCATCGCGCCGATTTAGCCGGGCGGGGACGTAGTCGCGGTCGCGGTTGTCCGCCAGGCGCCGGAACACCTCGCGGTGGTCGAAACCTCCGATCGCGGTCAGCACGCGGGCGTCCGGCAGGACGAAGTCGTAGACCTCCAGCTCAAGCTCGAATTCCGTCTTACCTCGGCCGGCTGCGGAGAGCGTAACAGTACCGCGGTAAGTCCCCGGCTCGGCGCCTCGCGGGATTCGGACGTCCACCCACGCCACGAACCGCTCGCCGGCGGGGACGTCCCACGGCTCGCCGGCGGTTGCGGATTCCGCCGGAACGAGCACGTCGTAGTAGTCGCGCGGACTTGGCCGGTCGGTAGAGCGAAGGAGGAACCACGCCGGATAGTCGGTCACCCGCACCGGCAGAACGCGATAGATGTCCACCGATTCGCCGGGCAGCGTCGAACCGTCCTCGGCGGAAAGCTTGGAGACGGACACGCGCAGGTTCCGCGCGCCGTAATCGTCGGCGTCGGTAGCCAGTTGGAAGGCGGCAGTGCCGTTGGCGGCCGCCGCCAGCCGGATGGTTCCCCGTGAGGGGTCGAAGACGCTTCGGTCGCGCGGGACGCTTGATTCGCCGGTTATGGTGTGCATCTCGCCGGCGGCCCAGGCGTCCAGCGGCTCGTACCCGGCACAGCCGGCGGCCAGCGCGACAAGCAGCCCGCCGATCAATGGGATAAATTTTGACGGCGCCGAGTGCATAGAACCGTAATTGTACAGCATTAGTCGGCGGGCGCGGTAGTGGTCTCGGCGTCCTCGTGCTCAAACGGCTCGACACCCGGCAGGAGGTACAAGCTCGCCATCAATTGCCCGTTCTGCCGCCGGGTGGGCTGGGTCTCGGCGGGTTGGGTAGCGGTCGGGCGCTGCTGAGCATGGTAGTGGCGGTGTAGTTGCAGTCCCTGGTCGGTCAGTCGCCGAAGCAGCGGCAATTGCGGCGGTTGCTCGCCGCCGGGCCAGGCGTACACCGCCGGTCCCAGCGGTTCGGGGTAGCCGTAGGTCGCCGAAAGGCGTTTCATCTCCGCCCAACTGAACAGAACGTGCGTGATGTCTCTGTCGGCGAGTCCGTCCACGCCGGCTTCCAGTGTTTCGACGAGCGGGTCGGAGTCGAAGACGGTGGCGTAAACGGTGTCTATGGGGCGGTAGAACACGGCCGCGTCGCCGACCATCAATAAGCGATGGTCCGGGCCGAGGTCCGTATCGCGGACGAATTCCCGGACGAGTCCCTCACCGGCTATGCCGTGTACGGCATAGTTGCCGGAGGCGAGTCGATAGACGTTGTAAGTGCTGGCGAGGTTCACCACGCCGGCCGCCAGCAGGATAATCGCCGCCACGGGCAAGCCCCACGGTCCTTTCGCGGAGGGGCGCGCCTGTCCGGTGAAGGGGTTGGTCTGCACGCGCGACAGTTGCCCCAGCGCGTCGCCTCCGAGAAGGCACAGCGGCGCCACTATCGGCACGAGGAACCGGCCGGGCATTTCGTGGGTGAAGAAAGTCCATACGACAAGCTGCAGAACCCCCACGCCGACCAGCGACCAGCCCCACTTGTCAACGGGACCGGTCTTGGCGATAAGCACGCATATGCCCGCTCCGCCGAGCACCAGCACGGGCAGTGCGTATCGGCCGTCGCGGAGGAAGTTGTCGTACAGCATCTCCAGCCGTGACGGCGTTTCGGGCATTTCCCAGCCATCGGGGCGGGGGACGGGTGGTTGTTTCTCCGGGGCGTGTCCGGCGATCCATCGCTGCTCGGCCTGCTCGGACCAATGCCCGCGGCCGAACGTGCGGGTCATCAGCGGAAAGACCGGATTGCCGGTATAGGCGGCGTTGCGAATCAGCCACGGCGAGAACAGCACCAAACCCACGACGCACGCCGTGGCGAATTGCGCAAGCCGTCGCCCGTCGCGAGCGGCGAAGATAAGCATCATCGTCAGTACCGGGCCGGCGATAAGCCCGACGGAAAGGTATTTCACCGCGCAGGCGGCGCCCAGCGACGCGCCGATGAGAATGGCCGAGCCGGTATCGTGGCGTTTGAGCCATTCTCGCAGCCAAAGCAGTGCCAGCACCAGGTAGCACAGTTGCGACAGCTCGACCATCGCAAGCCAGCTCAGGTACAGCACGAACGGTACGGTCGCCAGCAGCACCGCGGCGAAGCGCCCGCGGGCCTCGTCGTCGCGTTTCAGCGAGGTATAGATCGCAATTACCGCCAACAGGGCGAAAAACCCGTGGGTGGCCTTGGCGGCGTACATGCCGGCGTATGCGCCGCCGTGGAGGCACATCTGAAGCAAAAACAGCATGTGAGCCGAGAGCGGATAGTAACTGTAGCAGTTGTGCTCCAGCTCGCCGATGCCGCCGGCGGCGTGGAACTCCCTGGGGACCTGGAGGTGATACTCCAGCACGTCGTAGCTGTCGGAGGTCTGGATAAGTCCCGGCGGTTGGGTTGCGCCGGCGAGCCAGAAGCCCGCCGCCAGCGCGATAATCACCCACATCAGGGCGCGTCCGTCGAAGTTTTTCGGCATGCGCAGGGCGTTGAGCCGCTCACGGCTGAACCATGCGGCCAGGACTATGCCCGCCAGCACAATCGGGCCCCAGACAAGCTGCTTGAGCGAGCCGTCAAAGGCCGAGCCGACCACCAGCATCAGCGTCGAGAGAAGCCACAGTCCCAGAGCGGCCGCCGTTATCACGACCAGCCCCCTGGGCGCATCCTGGGGGGCGAGCCGCCGCAACACCGGCCAGGCGAACCCGCCGCCGCTCAGCGCCGCCAAACCGGCCGCGAACACGCCCGTCACACCGGTGATGAACGCGACCATCACCACCGGCGTAAGGCCTCCGACGGCAATTACAAGCCCGCCGATTACGCCCGCCGCCACCAGGACGATTACCAGTCCGCGCGGTAGTGTTCCTTGTGTTGGTTCCGGTGCGCTCACGGTTGCGTCATCCTTCCGTGTCCATGAACTGCGTGGTGTACAGGTGGTGGTACAGGTCGCACCGCTCGAGCAGCTCCTTGTGCGTGCCGACGTCCAGTATGCGCCCGGCGTCCATCACGACGATGCGGTCCGCGGACATTACTGTGGCGAAGCGGTGTGCGATCATCAGCGTGGTTCTGCCTTTGATGAACCGGCCCATCGCCTGGTGGATGCGGTGCTCGCTGTCGGCGTCTATCTGGCTGGTGGCTTCGTCGAAGATGAGTATCGACGGGTCGCGCAAAATCGCCCGTGCGATGCTGATTCGTTGGCGCTGACCGCCGGAGAGGGTCGCGCCTTCCTCGCCGAGTATAGTGTCGTAGCCGTCGGGAAGCTCGCGGGCGAACTCGTCCACGTATGCGAACTTCGCGGCGGCGGTTACATCGTCCGGTTTTGGACGTCGCAGCCCGCAGGCGATATTCTCCCAGGCGGTGGTGTTGAACAGGACCGTATCCTGCGTGACCAGTCCCACCTGTCGGCGAACCGAGCGGACGGAATACTGCGAGATATCTCGCCCGTCTATGCGCACGACTCCGTGGGTGGGGTCTATCAGCCGGGGGACCAGCGAAACCAGAGTGGTCTTGCCCGAACCGTTGGGTCCGACGACGGCGATGGTCTCGCCGGCCCGGATCTGGAGGTTGACGTCGCGTAGGGCGTCGGCGCTTGCGGACGGATAGCGGAACGAGACGTCCTCGAACTGCAAGCTCTCGCTGTGGCGGGGCAGATAGGTTGCACCCGCGACCGAGCGTTCCTGCTCGCGGTCCATCAGGGAGAACACTCTGGTGGCCGCGGCGTCGGACCGCTGGAAACGGTTGGTCACCTTGGCGAGCTTTCGCAGCGGGTCGAACATGGCAGCCAGCAGCACCATGAGGGTGAGGAAATCGTCGGCCGACATGTCGTAGTTGAACACCCAGTAGCCCGCCAGCGCCGCGGCGCCCATCGCCGCGGTAACGCCGAGCGCCTCGACCGCGGGCGAGGTGGCGGCGTCGACCTTGAGCATCTTCTGCTGCTGGCGGGTCAGTCGTCGGTTGGACTCGAAGAACAGTCGCCGTTGCCTGCCCTCCATGGTGTACGCCTTGACCACCCTCATGCCGCGCAGCGTCTCCTGGAGCACGCCCAGCAGCGACGACCAGCTCTCCAGCGCGCGTTTGGAAGCCCGTTTCATGCGCTTTCCGAATTTCCGGATGAGCCAGGCGGCCGGCGGTCCGGCGATCAGCGCCAGCAGCGTCAGCTTCCAGGAAATCATGAACGCCAGCACCACCGAGGCAAGGGCCTTGGTCGGCTCGACCATGGTCTTTCCGAAAAGTGTCATCTGCCCGCCGGCAATCTCACTGGTGTCGCGGACAAAGCGGCTCATGGTGTCGGTGACGCCTTCGCGGGAGAAGTGCGTCATGGGCAGGCGCAGCACGACGTCGAAGTTGTCGTGCCGGATGTCCATCATGGCGCGCATCACGGCCCGGCCGACCATGTACTCCTGGAGGAATCGCAGTATGTCCCGCAATATCGTCAAGACCAACCCGACGCCGAGAAGCCCCAGCAGCAGGGGATATCGCTCGGGACGAGTGGCGGGTTCCGGCACGATATCGGCAACCCGGCCGAGCAACCGGGAGGTCGCCCCGGCGGGGGAGGTTTCAACGGTTACTTCCCGGAGTTGTCTCTCGTGCGGGTTATATACGCGCAGCGTCACGGGTTCATCGACAGGGAGGTTCCCCAGCAGCTTGGCCGTCTCGTCGCCGCGCATCAGGCGGTGTTCTTCCGTCCCGTCGGCGATACCGAGAATCCACTCGCCTGTGTGTATGCCGGCTTGCTCGGCCGGTCCGTCGCTGTCGGTCCGGGTCACCTCCAGCACCAGGGAGATGGATTCGCCCTCGACCTCCGTGCCCGCCTGAACGAGCAACTGCACGACGCGCACGCCCAGGCGGTCGTTGGTGAGCTGGTTGTACGCCCAGCCGTGCAGGCCTTCCTGCGACAGCAGGATCTTGCTGCCGGGCAGCACCATCCCCAGACCGCCGCCCCAGAGCACGCCTATCAGCACGACGCATATCAGCGAGACGGCGATCCAGCCCCGATAGGGCTTGAGGTACCGTAATGACCGCCAGAAGTCTTTCATGTCATGAACTGCCTGGTTGGCTGGTTGACTGGTTAATTGGTTACTTGGTTAATTGGTTAACTGGTGTTGTCCGGCAGTAGTTGACTGGTCCGCCCGACGGCTCTCAGACGCCCAGCCGCTCGGCCGATGCGCAGGTTATCACCACGTTGTCCCAGATGATCTTTGCGTTCACATTCCGCCATATAAGCCGCTCATACTCACTTAGCTGTTCGATGATCTCGGCCAGTTGTTCGGGAGCGAACCTTTCGGCGAGGGCGTTTACCACGTCGGGCTGGTCGGCATTGACCGGCTCTCTACCGGCGCCGGTGGCGACGGTAAGCGCGTCGCGGAATCCGCACGCCAGCACGCGCAGCATTTCACCGGCGAGGCGTCGCTGGGCGAGTGTTTTGGCAAGCTCGGGCACGTCGGCCGACCGCTCGGCGCGGATGTGCTTCTCGGCTCGCTTGTCCATTTCCCTGGCGAGCTTATCGGCGAGCTTGGCGTCGCCTCCGGCACCGAGTTGCGCCACGGACGAGAGCATGTCCCGCTTAAGCTCGAAGACGCCTTCCCCGGCAAGCTGCAGGGCCCGCCCGACACTTCCGTCGGTATAGGCGGCCAGGAAGTCCGCCTCGGCGTCCTCTGTGCCGTGTTCCCGCAGCTTTTCGCGGACGAACTCCCGCGGCAGCGATCCAAAGCGCACCGTCGCGCAACGGCTGCGGGTGGTCGCCAGAAGCATCTCGGGGCGGTCGGTGACGAGGACTATCGTTACACCCGGAGGCGGTTCCTCCAGCGTTTTGAGCAGGGCGTTCTGGGCGGCCTGGCTCATAAGCTCGGCATCGAGGACCAGGAAGACCTTGCCCCGGCCTCGCGTGGCGGCCTGGTGGGCGGGTGATATCAGGAAGCTGCGGACCACGGCGATGCCCAGCTCCTGCATCTTCCTGCCGCGGACGGTGGTGTCTTCGTGATAGCCGGCCAGCTCCTTGTACACCGGGTGGAAGTCCGGGTGCGTCCCGGCGGACATCAGTCGGCAGCTCGCGCATTGCCCGCAGGCGTCCGGCTCGCCGGTATCCAGCAGAGCACCGCCGCCGGGGTTATCGCACAAAAGCACGGCCGCCAGTGCCGTTCCCGTCGTGCGCCGTCCCACGCCGTCGGGACCGGCGAACAGGTACGCGTGAGGCATACGTTCCCCGGCCAGTACCCGGCGAAGCCGAGCTACCGCCTCGTCCTGACCCACTATGTCCGAAAGTTTAAGCATTTGTCTGAGAAGACGTTTCCGGATATGCCACGTCCCGGACAAAATCGGCATGTTCCCGCAATTGCGACTTCAGATATCGCGTTCCCATGGGCACAAGCACAACCTGTGTTCCCT
Organism: Phycisphaerae bacterium; assembly: GCA_046538345.1. Lineage (GTDB taxonomy): Bacteria > Planctomycetota > Phycisphaerae > SM23-33 > SM23-33 > PUND01. The sequence continues at coordinate 2,257 of JBKHJB010000016.1, read as the reverse complement.
CGCGGCGGGCAAATTTCATAGCGGGTATAAAGTCATTATCGGCCGTCGCAAGCAATAAGCGATCAACGATCCGCTTGGAGGCGAGCCAGGCGACGTCAAGTCCGATCTTCATATCTACGGTCTTTTGCCTGAACTCAGCATGCAAGTGTTCCGCATTTACAACACGGGATGTATCGGAGTCCCGAATGACCCGGTTGGTAAACTGCCGCGATACCGACCATCCTTCGAACGAAAGATACCCTCGACGGAAGGCGACAAGTTCCTGAATTGAAAGCTGGTTCTGAAGGCGCTGTTTCCGACGCGCCGTGGAAGTTACGGCAAAATTGATCTCTCGCTCAGGAGCAAGCGGGTTACGCAATGTCTCTTCGATTGGTGGACAATCGTAGTAATAGATCCGGAAAATTTCCTCATCCTGAGCGGCACAAGCCCTGGCGAATTCAACGACATCTGTTGCCTCGGGATGCCTGTTACCCAGAAGTCTGTACAGACGTTTAAGCACAAAGCCACCATCAAGTAGAATTGCCACGCTTTTCATCAGATCAACCCCCAGTCAAAAAAGTGGCCTTGCCTCGCTGGGGATAGTCCTGCGCAAGACAAGGCCTCGGATCTGTAACATGCCGGCCTACCGGCGTTCGGATCAATGTTCGCTACATTAATCATACGGCTATCCGGGCAACTTGTTTAGCGATTTCTTACGGTTTTTTTGGTTGCGGCCGACTGGCACTTTTATCTGCTCGGGTCGCTAACCATAAGACTTTATGATAACATGCCTAATGTGCTCCCGCACGTTTTCGGCGTTCGCCGAGGCGTCTATCACTGCGAATCGCTCCGGCTGCCGGCGCGCCTGGTGTAGGAAAAGCTCCCGGACGCGACGGTGGAACTCGATATCCTTGGCCTCCATGCGGTCGAAAGCGGCGTCTTTGCTTTTGCGTTGCAGCCCCGTCTCGACCGGCAGGTCCAGCAGCAGGGTCAAATCCGGTTGGATAAGCTCACCCACCGCGACGACTGCGACGGTCTCTATCTGCTCGGCGTCGGCGCCGCCGGCGCCCTGGTAGGCGATGGTCGCCGAGACCCACCGGTCGCAGAGCACGCACTCGCCGCGGGCCAGTGCGGGGCGGATGACCTCTTCGGCCAGTTGCGCACGGCTGGCCATGTAGAGCATCAATTCGGTTGCCACGCACATTCCGCTGTGTCGGCCGTCCAGCAGGACTCGCCGAATCTCCTCGCCGACGGTCGTTCCGCCGGGGTCCTGCGCCTCTCTGAGTCGCACGCCCTCGGCGCCCAACCATCGGGCGAGCATTTCGCGCTGTGTGGTCTTTCCGGCTCCGTCCGGCCCGTCGATGACGAGGAACTTACCGGCGAGGTTGTCCGCCAGCTCGGTCATTCGCTTACGCCCTGCGGCGACAGTATGCTGGGCGGCGGCGGTTTTCGCAAGACCGGCTGTCCGTGCTTGCGACCCATTGGCATGGGCTGTAGAGAAGGGGGCCGTAACCTGAAACGAAAGGACGACTTCGGATGGCTATCAAGGTGGCGTTTATCGGCGCCGGGTCGGTGGGGTTCACGCGTAAGCTTCTGCGCGACATTCTCTGCGTGCCCGAGCTGGCCGACACCGAATTTTCCCTGCATGACGTGGACAAGGAGAATCTGGGCCGCGTGGCGAAGCTGTGCCGCCGGGATATCCGCGCCAACAAGCTGCCCGCGAAGGTGCGTACCTCCGTGGACCGCCGCCGGGCTTTGGCGGGGGCGGACTACGTCTTCAACGTCGTCCGCATCGGCGGGGTGGAGGCGTTCGGTAAGGACATCGACATCCCGCTGAAATACGGCATCGACCAGTGCGTCGGCGACACGCTCGCACCCGGCGGGATCTTCTACGCACAGCGGAACATCCCGCAACTGCTGGAGTTCTGCAGGGACATCCGCGAGGTCGCCGCCGCCGACTGCCTGCTGATGAACTACGCCAACCCGATGGCCATGAACACCTGGGCCGCTATCAAGCACGGCCGCGTGCGCACGGTCGGTCTCTGCCACGGCATCGAGCACGGCTGGATGCAGATAGCCGACGTCCTCGGCGCCGACGACTGGCGCGACGTGGAGATAGTCTGCGCCGGCATCAACCACCAGACCTGGTACACGAAGATCATCTACCGGGGCAGGGAGGTCGGCTCGGATGAGCTTCTGGAGGCGTTCGAGCGTCACCCGACGTATTCAGTACGCCGTGAAAAGGCATCGGGCTTCAGCGGGAGAGGATACCCGCCCG
>JBKHJB010000176.1:0-4872 GCA_046538345.1 Phycisphaerae bacterium | reverse complement strand
GGCCCGTCGCCCTGTTCGGCCTGGGGCGGTCCGAAGGAGGAGAGGACCGTCCCGGGCCTGTCTTTTGCGCGGCCGGGCAAACGGCCGCTGCCATGTCCGCAACCCGGGGCAAATGGTGTAAAATCGTGGCGTCGCGGCGCTACTTTCTTACCGCCGGGATTGTCGCAATATACCGCCGCCGGAACCGTTAAACCTTAAGGACAGGCCATGGAACCTCGACAGCTTCGCGCCGCTATCGCCTCAGCGCGGCAGAACTCCGCTGAGGGTTACCGAGCGCTGCTGGAGGCGTATGGCCCGCGGTTGTACGGGTATTTCTACCGTGCCACCGGCGACCATCACGACGCCGAGGACCTTGTCGGCGAGGTGATGTTGCGGCTGGTTCGCGAGCTGAAGCGCTACGACGAACGAGGCAGGTTCGAGCCGTGGCTGTTCCGTGTCGCCGCCAACGCACTGCGGGACCGCATCCGCCGACGGCGGAGCAGACCCGCCGGACAGAGCTTGTCCGCCGGTGCCGATAGCGACTGGGCAAGCAACCTGCCGGACGACGGGCCGGACCCGGATGCACCGGCCGAAGCCGAAGAGGCGTCCGAGCAGTTGAACCGGGCCATGGACCGCCTCGATGAGACGACCAGACAGATGATTCTCCTGAGGCATTTCGGTCAGCTCAGCTTCAGGGAGGTGGCGGAGCTTACCGGCCAGCCGCTCGGAACGGTGCTGGCGCGGGTGCACCGAGGCATAAGGCAGTTGCGACGGATAATGGGAGCGGACGATGGAACTGAATGACAGACAACTTGAGCGACTGGCGCGGCGGCTGGACGGTGAAGCGGTCGAGCCGGACGAGCCGACCCGGTCGGCCGAGCGCGCGTTCCGCCGCGACGAGGCGTATGTCGCCGGTTTACTGGACGCCTCGCCCCCGACCGGCGCGATGGAACGGGTCCGGTCGCGCATAGAGGCCGAGTTGCCGCCTTCGCGACCCAGCGTGCTGAGGATGTTTGGCGCCGGCGCCGGTTGGGCGGCTGCCGCCGCTGCCGTCGTGGTGCTGGCGGTCACCATTACCGCGACGGATCGGTCCGTTACTGTCACCACAGCCCGGGGAGCCGAAGACGAGGCCGTCCCGCTGACGGTGTTGCTGGAGGCGTCCGAGGAGTCGGTAGAAACGACCGAGTTGGAGCTTCTCGAGGCGGAACTGGGCGATTTCACCGCGGATCTAGCGGCACTCGAGAAGACGACGAGCTACACGGACGGACAGATAGACCTGCTGCAGAGCGACGTAGAGGAGTTCTGGCTTCGCGACCCAGGCGCGGAGTATATGGACCTGTAACCCAGCGAGCGAGGTGAGATGATGTCCAGACGCGTGATTGCGTTTCTGATGCTTGCCATGGCGGTCTCGGTGACGGCGGTGCTTACGGGACAGTCGGCCGATGAGGACACCGCCGGCCGACGGCGGCCTTCCACCCGCTCCGCGCACGGCAGGCGAGGTCGGTCTCTCAGTGAACAGCAGGAAAAGGAATTGCTCGAGGCGCTCCAAGAGCACCAGCTGGGACATTACCAACGATTGATGGAACTCCAGGAGGAGGACCCGGACCGCTACCAGGCGGCTCTGCGATCGGCCTGGCGGTGGTACAGGCGATGGAAGACCATGCCGGACGAAGTACAGCAAGCGGCCAATGACGCGCGAAACGCCAAAATCGCGATTTACCGTATCACCAAGGAACTGCGGCGAATCGAGGATTCCTACATGCGGACACGGCTGGCAAAAGAGCTTCGTGACGCCGTCCGCCGGGAATTCCAGGCAGAGCTGGTCGTCCGTGAATACCGCCTCGACCAGCTTGAGGCCGAGCTTAACCGGCTGCGCGAGGAGTTGCGGCAGAGACGCGAGGACGCCGGCGAGATTATTGACGCGCGGCTCGAAAGACATCTCTCCGAGCATATCGAATCCAGCACACAGCCCGTCCCCGCGATACCGAGCGAGGACGAGGAGGCGTGCTGCCCGCAGACCGCTCCCGTCGAGTGACACTTACCGGCGCCTTGTCGCGGCGGCGGCGGGGTGGCTATGATGGGTTCCATGGGTAACGAGAACCCCCACAGCCATTCCCGCGCCGACGATAAGCTCGGCATCTTCAGCAGCGACGTCGTGGACCGCCTGCGCGAAGCCGGCGGTGTCTGGCGACTCGCCAACGGCGAAATACGCCTGCCTCGGATATTCGGCTTCTGCCGCGGCGTCAAGCGTGCCCTGGCGATGCTCGACGAGGCCGTCCGCCAGCACGCCGACGAGGGCAAGCGACTGTTCCTGCTCGGGCAGATTATCCACAATCCCTGGGTGAACGAATACTTCCGCCGTCGCGGTGTGCGGATACTCTCGGCCGACGAGCTGGCACGGCTAAACGAGGTCATCAGCGGCGACGATTGTGCCGTAATACCGGCGTTCGGCGTTCCACTGGGTATAGAGCGTAAGCTGCGCGACATCGGCTGTGAGATCGTCGATACCTCCTGCGGCGACGTGCGGCGACTGTGGGTCTGGGCCGAGCGGGCGGCCGGCAGCGGATACTCGATCTTTATCTTCGGCCGGGCCAATCACGACGAGACGGTCGTCACCAAGAGCCGTCTGGCGGCCGCCGGGGGAAGCTACGTCGTCGCGGGTAATCTCGACGAGGTCCGCAGTTTCAGCGAACTTATCGCCGGAGATCTGCCGCCCGGTCGGTTCCGCGAACTGTTCGGACCGGACGCCACCAACGCCGACGCGCTGGAGCCGTTCGAGCACCTCGCCCAGGTCAGTCAGACCACCATGCTCTACGACGACACCATGCGAGTCCGAGAGATACTCCGCGACGCCTACGCCCGCAGGTTCGGCGAGGACGCATTGGACGAGCGGCTGCTGTTCGAGCCGACGGTCTGCCACGCCACGCAGGACCGTCAGGCGGCGGCCGTGGAGCTATGCCGCAGCGGCTGCGATCTGATTATCGTCGTCGGAGGGTTCACGTCGTCCAACACGCGACATCTGCACGAACTGGCCGGGCAATTCGCGCCGGCGTATCTCATCGAAGACGCATCGGCCATACGCTCGCGGAATGAGCTGGCGACCTATGACTTCCGGCGGGACGAGCCGACCATCGCCCACGACTGGCTGCCGGAGAAACGCCCCCTGCGCGTGGGTGTGCTTGCCGGCGCGTCGAGTCCGGAGACGGTAGTCGGCGAGGTGCTCCAGCGGCTGGCGGGTTTCCTGGACTGAGCGTCCGGCTACGTCCGGGCCGACTCGGTCGCCTGCGACTGCTCGGTGCGGACGAACTGTCCGAGCCGTCGCCAGCGGTCGTAGCGATGTCGCAGCAGGTGTTCCGGCGAGGCGCTCTTGAGTTCACGCAAAGACCGGACCACGTAGCGCTCCAGGTTGGCGGCCGCCTCGGTCGGACTGCGGTGAGCACCGCCCAGCGGTTCGGGGATGATATCGTCGATTACTCCGAACTCGTGCAGGTACCCGGCCGTGAGCTTAAGCGCGTTGGCGGCTTCGGGGGCCTTCTCGCCGGTGCGCCACAGGATGGCTGCGCAACCTTCCGGCGATATGACCGAGTAGTAGGAGAACTCCATCATCGCGATGCGGTCGCCGACGCCGATGCCGATGGCGCCGCCGCTGCCGCCTTCGCCGATTACCACGCAAACCACCGGCGTACGCAGACGGCTCATCTCCATCATGCTCTGCGCGATGGCCTCGGCTACGCCCCGCTCTTCCGAGCCGATGCCCGGGTAAGCACCCGCGGTGTCCATCAGCGCGACCACCGGCAGATGGAACTTCTCGGCGAGCTTCATCACGCGCATCGCCTTGCGATAGCCCTCCGGGTGCGCGCAGCCGAAGTTGCACTGAATCTTCTCGTTGGTGTCCCGACCTTTGTGCTGGGCTATCAGCGCGACCTTCTCGGTGCCGATACGACCCAGACCGCAACGGACGGCCTTGTCGTCCGAGAAGCGCCGGTCGCCGTGCAGCTCGACCCAGCCCTTGACCATCGTGGAGATATAGTCCAACGCCTGGGGTCTTTTCGGATGCCGCGAGACCAGCACCGTCTCCCACGGCGAGAGGTTGGCGTAAGTCTTCCGCAGCAGGGAAACGTACTGGTTGCGGAGCTGGCGTATCTCGGCGGAGTAATCCCGACCGGCTTCGGCCTGGACTTCCTCAAGATCAGCTATCTGGCGCTGAAGGCGTAGTATGGGCTTCTCAAACGGCAGTTGATAACCGTTCGTAGCTGAACCGTTTTTAGGGGGCATAGTCGATGCTCCTGACAGCATCACCGCGCATCTCTGCGCCCGCGGCGGGTAGAACACTCATCGCGTCCTCAGTGCGGTTATCGTCAAGATTACGGGAAAATATGGTGTCTTTTGTGCCTTCGGAATGCAAGTAAATTCCATCCCACCCCCCTCGCGACGGGGCTTCAATATGCCCCGTGCGTGAGCGCGGGACTTATCCTTTACCCCGCCTCACGGCCGGGGCTTACATAAGCGCCGCTCGGGATAGCCCGCTGGATTGACCATCGCAGGCGGTGCTGCTAAGCTCCGGAGCATGTCTGAAGGTGAGTTTAAGTGCGTCACTATAATAGGCGTCGGGCTTCTCGGCGGCTCGCTGGGATTGGCGCTCAAGGCCCGCTCCCCGTCCGTGCGCATCTGCGGCGTAGGCCGACGCCAAAGCAGTCTGGACGAGGCACTTGCCCGCGGCGCGATTGACGAGGCCTGCCTCGACCCGGCCGAGCCGGCCCGCGACAGCGACCTGGTGGTGCTTGCCACGCCCGTGGGGGCCTTCGAGAAGCACCTCCGCGACATCGCGCCGGTGCTTGACGAAGACGCGGCGGTGACCGACGTCGGTTCCACAAAGGGCTTCGTGGTCCGTGC
>JBKHJB010000175.1:0-4873 GCA_046538345.1 Phycisphaerae bacterium | reverse complement strand
CGGCGAGCGAGATAAATCGCATCGGTGGGTCAAAAACCGCCGGCGTTGCTATCGGCCGGGCCGACGTAGAGACGCGAGTCTTTGTCCAACCGCCAACCGGAGAGGTCTATTGAGACCTCATTCTGCGGGGGCTGCGATTTCACCTGTTCGACGGTCTTCTCCCACGTCCGCACGCCGCTGATGGTATCGACGGCCGAGAGGTTCTGCGCGCCCACCGCACAGCCGAACCGCAGTGCGTCGGCCGCGTCACAGTCATGCAGGATGGCCGTTAGGAACCCCGCGATCGCGCAGTCGCCCGCCCCGTTGGCCGATACGATTTGATCCACGCTGTAGCTGGGGGCGAACAGTTCACGGTTCGCCCAGGCGTCGACGTCTTCGGGTCCGCCGCGACCGGTTCCACCAAAGCGCTCCGTGCTGCCGGTCCGCAGGTACATCCCGTGGACGCCGCACTTTATGAGCACCACCGCAGCCCCGGCCGAGACGCATTGCTCACCGAGACCGGAAAGCAGCTTTCCGTCGATAAGCCCCAGCAGCTCGCGGCCTTCTGCCTGACGGCTGAGCTTGTCGAACGTCTCCCGCCGCAACATGAACGTCAGTTCCTCGGCGCTGGGGGTGAACACGTCCACGTGCGGCAATGCCTTTGACAGTATCGCCGACCAGTCCGCCTTTCCCGCGGGGGTGGCGGGGTCGGGATAGGCCATATCCAAGCTCGTGGTAACGCCGGCGTCGTGGGCGTCGGCGAATATCTTTACCAGTTCGGCGCCGTCGTCGGCCCAGGTCCGAGCCATAAGCGGCGGATAGCCGAAATGCATCAGTCGAGCCGACGCGACTGTGTCGGCGTCTATGTCGTCCGCTCCGAAGGTGTCGTTCGCGCCGGGACAGTGCAGGAACATGCGGTCGATGCCCGGCGGGCTGATAACAACTGTGTAGCTGGTCTGCTCACCGGCTACCTTCCGCATGCCGCTCTCGGCGCCGGGGGCTTCGGCGCGTATGCAGTCGATAATAGCCCGACCGAAGACGTCGTCGCCGCATTTGCCCATGAGCCCGGCGTCCAGTCCGAGCCGGCGGAGGGGAAAGCCGGTGTTGGATACCGGACCTCCGGTTGAGATCGTCGCCGGTCCAACGGCCTGGAGCGTTCCCGGCCGGAACAGATCGGCGGCCGACTGTCCGCCCGTCCTGATTTCAGGTGTTATGTCCAGACAGATATGTCCGGCGACTACGGCGTCGAAGGATTCGCTCATGCCCGCCTCCGCCATGCTGTTGGGGGAATATCAATTTAAGGCGGCCGGAAGGTATCAACTGCCTGAAAAGGTGTCAATTGCCCCAGAGGGGGGTAAGCCCCGTGCGAGAGCACGGATTCTGCACGCAGGCCCGGGGGTCATGCACTGGCCACTGCGCTGATGACTGACAGTGGGGGGCTTGCGCGGGGAGGCGTGTGGAAAACCTGTTGGTAGCTGTGCAAGCTGCAGATTGACGGCGTTCCACTGCGCGTTAGACGTTTTATAGGCAGAGGTTATGTGTTAACGTCGGATTTTTTGCGGATACATCGTATAATGCAGATGGTGCGGACGAGCTGGAAGGCGGCTTTTCCGTGGTGGGGCGGGGGTTTGTAGCTTAAGTTGATAATATGAGGGAACTTATCGCAATAACAAGCCCTCTGGGAAATCGTCTCTGCCACGTTGACACGCGAGGGCGATGCTGCTAACATTCGCCGGTCGTACCTGAGAGCAATCCCCTCATCGAGGGGCACAGATAGCGGCTGTCTTCCAGCCGTGGCAACCTCCGGCTTGCCGATTAGAGCGGGTCGGAGGTTTTTTTACGCGCCTGCCTGGCGTTGCCGGACGCGCCTCGGTGCCTCAGCTTGGGCAAGTCAGTGCGTTCGCGGCAGTGGTGGGGTGTTTGCGGGTGTGGCTCAAGCTTGGAGTTGTGGGTTTTTGCGGCTCCGGTCCTGTCATCAGGTGTTATACATGGAGTCGCCGGCTACGCGCCGGTGTGGTGTCGCGGCCCATCGAACGTAACGAGGCATTCTATGAGAGTTGGAGTTTTCATGACGATAGCAGCGGGCGTGATCTCTATGGCGTTTCCGTCGGTCGCCGGTGCACAGCGCCGGGGGCGGGACGAAATCGATGCCGAGGTGGAGTCCCTCAGCGAGTCGATTGAGCAGCGCGATGGGCGGATCCGCGAGCTGGAAGACGAGATAGACGGTCTGGAGGGGCGGATTGAGCAGTTGGGGGGCATGATACGCCAGGCCCGGGCCGCCGGCGACGCCCAGGCCGGTCCGGATCGTTCGCCTCTTCCGTCTTCAGTGGTCAAGCCCGCCGAGCGTGAGGATAGTCCCTGGCCGGCGCCGGTAGAAGGGCACGAGCCGGTCCAGCCGGGCGAGCACCCTCGGCTGCTGTTTCGCAAGAGCGAGATACCTCAGCTCCGCCGGCGCGCCCAGACGCCGGAAGGTCAGGCAATAGTCGAGCGCCTGCGGTTCCTGCTGAACGAGGGCGACGGAAAAACGCTTCCGAAGCGCTACAACCCGCTTCGTGAGAAGCCGCCGGCCGACGGGTCCGGCCCGACGGCCGACTCACCGCCGGGTATGTACACCATCAGCCACCCGGCGGGTTACGGCATGCTGTACGTGCTCACGGGCGAGCAGTTGTACGCCGACCTCGGCCGGGAGGCGATGGACATGGCGCTGAACAACTATCGCGACCGGGACCGGCGATATTCCTTCCGCGATCCGTACGGAGTGTTGCGGGCCGGGCCGTCGCTGGGATGGATCGCGCTGGGCTACGACCTGTGCTACAACGGCTGGGACGAAGACTACCGCCGGAAGATCGCCCTGGAGATACAGAACTATAACGAAGGCAGTCAGACGACGCTGGCGGACCTCGCGCGGGGCAGCAAATTCATGCCCGCCAGCAACCACTGGGGCCTGCAGGTCGGCGGCGGAGCGATGGCGCTTCTGGCGATAATGAACGACCCCGGCGTGGACCAGGAGAAGATAGAGCGGCTCCTGAAAGACAGCGAGAAGGCGATGATCCGCAACGTCACCGAGGGTTTCGGTGACCGCGGATGGTTCCGCGAGGGCGACGGGACCGGGGTGATGGCGTCGCATATCATCTACCTGCCGGCGATACAGGCATGGCGCGTAGCGGGCGGAAAGGACTTCGCCTCGCCTCGTCCCAACGTGCGATGGACGGTGCTGAAGTTTGTCATGCAGACTCTCGCCGTTGACGACAAGCCGGTGTTCCCCAAGCGCGGGGCGTATCCTCACAACGTCTGGAGCCGTAGAGGCATGAGTGGTCCCGGTACGTTCTGCAGCGGGTTCGGAATAGTGACCGAAGATGAAAGACCCGCGCTGCTGTGGCTCTACAACCGGGTATCGCGCAAACTCGACGAGCAGGCCGGCGGTCCCTTCGAGACGTCTTCGGAATATCCACATCGGGCCATACTCTCGCTGGTGAACTGGCCTCTGGATATCGAGGAGCGCAAGCCGGCCGAGGTTTTACCCAAGGCCGTCGGCGACGAATGCGGGCTGTACGTGTTCCGCAACCGGTGGCGGGATGCCGACGACATTCTCATAACGGTCCAGACCCGTGACACCCGGGGCTGGCACAAGGCGCGCACGGAAGGGAGAGTGTGGGTCTGGGGACTTGGTGAGAAGGACAAGTGGGGCAAGGTCAAGGGCGAGGTGGAGCATTTCGAGAGCGTTGAGGACGGTTCGGGTATACTTTCGATAGCCGACGGGACATGCCTGGCCGTTGATTTTTCCGGCGCAAGCGGAGCCGAGGCAATGCTTGTGCTCGCCGGCCCGGGCGCGCCCGAGCAGGGCGCCGTGGAGATGGGCCCCAGGCGCGTCGCCTTGAAGTTCGTCACCGACGGACCGGAGCCGGAGGTAGCGGTGGCCGATGACCGGATCGTTGTCGGCGACCAGGAGGTCCGCTACCGCAACGGAAAGCTGGACTTGAAGGTCTTCGGCGAGGAGTGACCCTCCCGCGTCGGCTGTTGCAGGTTGCTTGCCGTGGGGCGGGTGTGTATCTTCCTACGGCGTTTAAGCACCGTTTAAGCACTCCGGGACCTGCCATGGCTAGGCCGATTGAGGGCATTTTTTTCGATCTGGGCGACACGTTGCTGGACTTCGGTCCGGTGGACGTGCGCGGACTGTTCGAGGCGGGGGCTCACTTGGCGTATGGGTATCTGCGCAAGCTTGAACAGCCGCTTCCCTCGTTCGAGAAATTCCACCGCAAGCAGCTTTGGGCGATACGCTGGAGCTATTTCAAGAGCCGCATCACCCGAAGGGAGTTCAACTCGCTCGATGTCCTGGGGCGGATGTCCGACAACATGGGCCACGATCTCACCGAAACCCAGGCCGAGGAGCTGGCCTGGCTGTGGTACCTTCCGCTGCGCCGCACGGCCACCGTGGAGCCGGGGACGGCCGAGATGCTTCGCCGCTTTCACGAGCAGGGTCTGAAGCTTGGGCTTATCTCCAACACTTTCGTCCCGGGACAGGTCCTGGACCGGCATCTCAGCGAGGACGGTTTGTTGGACTTGTTTCCCTGGCGGGTCTATTCCTGCGACGTTCGCTACCGTAAGCCCAACCGTAAGATATTCCGAACGGCGCTTAAGTGGGCAAACCTGCGGCCGCATCAGACGATGTTCGTGGGCGACTCGCTCCAGGCCGACGTCCGCGGAGCGAACCGTTCGGGCATGATTTCGGTGCTCAAGGACCCCTCCGGGCATCGCAGCCGGTCCTCGGCGACGCCGCGTCATCGCATACGGCGATTGACGGAGCTGGAAGAGCTGGTGTCCGGCTACAACGAGTCCGCCGGCCAGTGAACCCCGGTACCGGTATTCGGCGGGGTTTCCGGGCAGTGACCCGGGC
>JBKHJB010000174.1:0-4919 GCA_046538345.1 Phycisphaerae bacterium | reverse complement strand
CGGGCCTGTACGGTTACTCCTTCGGGCAGGGGAGCGTCAACCAGCGAACGCAGCTCCAAACGCTTGATAGTTCGCGCGTGGAACTCGTCCACAAACGCCGGCTCGTTCCGCGAGGCCAGATAGTAAGCCGTTCCTTTGCCGAAGGAGTTGGCGGTTATGGCGGGTCGGCCGGTGTAGAAGTCGTCGCCATAGACGGCCTGGACCTCAGCCGACTCGGCGTGGATGAGGTCGCAGAACATCCGGCACTGATATTCCCGCTCCAGTCCCAGCGAGTTGCCCTCGACGGGTACGATGCGGTTGTGCTCGTCGTCGTGAAGCACGTCCAGCTCCTCGCACTTCAGTCCCAGCAGCTTCCTCAGCGGTCCGGGGAAGCCCTCGCGGAAGCACAGGTCGCTGTCGTTGACCCAGCCGCTGATATAGGTCGTAACCAGCGTACCACCGTCGGCGACGAACCGCTCCAGGCGCTCGGCGAGACCTTCGCGGACCATGTAGAGCATTGGCGCTATCAGCAGCTTATATCCGCTCAGGTCGCACTCTGCGTTAAGAACGTCCACGGGTATCCCGCGGCTCCAGTACGCTCGGTAATGCCGCTCGCACGTACCTTGGTAGTCCTTGCCTTCCTTCCGCGGGCCGTTGCATCCGTCGATAGCCCAGCGGTTCTCCCAGTCGTAGAGCACGGCCACCTCCGGCCGCGTCGTCGTGCCCACGACCGGCTCGAGCTTGGCAAGCAGCTCGCCGACGTCGGTGACGTCTTTAAAGACGCGATGGTTCTCGTCGGCGCCGTGGTCCACGACCGCGCCGTGGAGTTTTTCCGTGCCGCCGCGGCTCTTGCGCCATTGGAAGTACTGCACGCCGTCGGCGCCGTGGGCGACGGCCTGGACGGCAGTGAGCCGATGCACGCCGGGGCGCTTGAGCTTCATAACCGGCATCCAGTTGGTGCTGCTGGGTGTGGTCTCCATGAGCAGCCAGGGTTGCCCGCCTCGCATGGTGCGATAAATGTCGTGTATGAATGAGAACGACGCGGCGGTTTTTATTTCGTCCTCGCGATCGTGGTACATGGGGTAGGCGTCCCAGCACATCACGTCCACTTCCGGCGCGAAACGCCAGTAGTTCAGCGTGGTGCTGGTTCCCATGCAATTGGTGGTCACCGGCACGTCGGGTGCGATCTCCCTCAGCGGGGCGATCTCGTTCCGGTAGAAATCGAGGGTCTGGTCGGTGGTGAACCTTTTCCAGTCGAGCGCCAACCCGTTGATGCTGCTCTCTCCCAGCCCGCGCGGAGCCGGGGAGCTTATCTGGCTCCAGTCGGTGTAGGTGTGCCCCCAGAAGGCGGTCCACCATGCGTGGTTCAGCGCGTCCAGCGAGCCGTAGCGCTGCTTCAGCCAGTCGCGGAAGGCCTGTTGACACAGTTCGCAGTGGCATTCGTTGCTGTATTCGTTGGACACGTGCCAGAGCAGCAGGGCGGAGTGGTCGGCGTATCGCTCGGCCAGGCGGCGGTTTATCAGGGCGACCTTCTCGCGATAGATCGGCGAGGTCAGGCAGTAGTTAACCCGCCGGCCGTGCCCGGAGCGCCGACGGTCGGCGTTCACGCGCAGCGTCTCGGGATACTTCGCGCTCAGCCACGCTGGAGGGGCGGCACTGGGAGTGGCCAACGCGGCGAACGCGCCGTTCTCGGCCAGCTTGTCCATTACCTCATCCAGCCAGTCGAAGTGGAACTCGCCCTCTGCCGGCTCGATGTGCACCCACGAGAATATCCCCACCGACATCAGGTTGCAGCCAGCGAGGCGCATGAGGCGCATGTCTTCGTCCCAGACCTCCCTCGGCCACTGGTCGGGATTGTAGTCCGCGCCGTGGAACATGCGCGGGCATTTGTCGGAAACGGGCGGATAGCGAAGGGGGCGGTCGGCCTGGCTTTGCGGCGCGGGGGCTTTTTCGGACATTTCTTTCACTTAGTGGGGGCTTTGCTGCAAGGCGACGAGCCGGCAACCGCTACCGGCGTAAGCATCGCAGACTACGAAAAGGCGCCGGAAAAGCAAGACGCCCGGCGAGAAACGAGCCGATTTGTTCACGTAATCCGACTGCGGTCATGCACGGAAGGTCGCACTGCGGGGCATCATCGTCCGCCGGCCTCGTCAGTTTCCGACCAGGTCAATCAACCGCCGCGCCTCGATGGCCCGTTTTTTCAGGGCGTCGTGGATAGCTGTGGCGTCTTGCGCTATGGTCGTCCGCCGGTTGGTATGCGGATTGGCCATCGTCGCTTCGTCCACGGTGCGTATCCACTCTTGCGGCAGGGCGTCAACGCCGGACAAGGCGCCGGCCAGCCCGCCGGCCGTGGCCGCGAGGCAATCGGTGTCTCGTCCGAAGCTTACCGCGTCCAGGATGGCCTGCTTTGCGTCTCCATTCACGCGCACGAAGACGGCGAAGGACTTACTGACGATCTCACAAGCCGATGAAAACGGGTAGTTGCCGCCACACCCGCAGTAGTGTCGATAAAACTCGTCCCGAAACGGCTCATACGCGCGGTGCTCGGCGGCGATCTTAAGGGCACGCTCCAATTCCGGGCGAATTCGCGGTGTCGCGAAGCGACCGGCCGTGTCCACGACCGACTCAACCGTCGCGTCCGGCTTGCATGCCTCGGCAGTGGCGGCGGCGTAAATTGCGGACCAATCGTGGGAGACATCCGTCGGCGGAAAGCAGAACAGCCCGACCTCGCGCACATCGCGAGCGGCGGCAGTGGGGTCGCCGGCGTTGATCAGGCCGATCGGATGCGACGCCCGCGCGACCGATATCAGCCCGGACCAACTCGTCAGTCTCCCCACTTCGCTTGCCGGTACGCCCTGTTTTATCAGGTGCATCAGACGTTGGTCATTCGGCTCGGTCATGAACCGCATGTGCTCGATGTCCGTCAACCGCGCCGCAGTCTGCCCGAAGTCACGAATGTCGATCCGGCCGCCTTTTTCCTCGATCGCCGCGACAAACAACTTCTGACGTTCGATTCCGTCCTCCGTCGTGCCTGGTGGACGCATCCAGTCGATTCCCCGCTCGCCGTAGTGTGGGTACGCCTCGAGCGAGTCCAGGTATCCGTATTTCTGTTGGATTTGCTCCGGTGTCCAGCATTCCACCGCCGCGCCCATAGCCGACCCCACACGCGACGCAGCCAGGCATCCGTAAATCTTGTCGTATAAGCTCGCCATGCTGTCCTCTTTTACCGGAGTCGTAAATTGCCGCCGATTACTTTGCGGCGTCGTTGAGACACTTACCGCGTCGTTGCTACCGCCGGGGTATTTGAAAGCAGTCTCATCCAAAACTTCCCGAAAATCAATTCCGCACAATCCTTTTCAGTGCGGCTTGCCCGCGGTGCAAACTCGGCTCACAGACCCGCTGCGAATCGCGCATCCTGCGGCGGACGGGGCTTGATTCAAACGGTTGGCCCGGCGTAGGGTACCGGGCATGAACGACAACGCCAAGCCGACCAACATTATCTGGATATTCGGAGATCAGCACCGCGCCCAGGCCCAGTCGCACATGGGCGATCCGAACGTCCATACCCCCAACCTGGATTGCCTGGCCGAGGAGGGGGTTACCTTCACCCGCGCCGTCGCGGGTTGTCCGTGGTGCACACCTTTCCGAGCGGCGCTGCTGACCAGCCGCTACGTCCACAACACCGCGCCGACCACTCCGTCCGCGCTGGATGCCTCACTGCCCACGGTCGCCAAGCCCTTCAACGAGGCCGGTTACGACACCGCGTACTTCGGCAAGTGGCACCTGGAAGGGCCGACCGATGGGCCCGCCGGCCGGCACATCGTCCCGCGGGAGCATCGAGGCGGCTTCAACACCTGGATCGGCTACGAGAACAACAATAACCCGCAGTACACCTACGTTCACGGCCACCGCCGCGAGCAGGAGGTGGACCTGTATCGGCTGCCGGGCTTCGAGACGGACTGCCTCGCCGACCTTCTGATCGAGTATCTGCGCGACAGGGCCGAGGACGATAGGCCTTTCTTCGCCACACTGAGCGTTCAGCCGCCGCACTGTCCCTACTACACGAGCGATCCGCAGTGGCAACGGCCTCACAATATGGGAAACGTAAAGCTCCGGGCGAACGTGCCCGACGTGGGGGACGTGCGGGACCGGGCGAGGCATGATCTGGCCGGCTATTACGCGCTGATAGAGAATCTCGACTGGAATGTCGGACGCGTAAAGGCGGCGCTGCGAGAGGCCGGACTGATAGACAACACTCATATCCTGTTTTTCTCCGACCACGGCGACATGCACGGCTCGCACGGGCGATGGCAGAAATCCACCCCCTGGGAGGAATCCATCCGCATCCCGTTCATCATCTCCGGAATGAGGCCGCACACCAGGCACGCCGGCATGTGGCGCGTGGACGCGCCTGTCAACCACGTGGACATTGCGCCGACCTCGCTTGGGCTGTGCGGTATCGACGTGCCGGACTGGATGATGGGGTACGACTATTCCCGCTACCGCGACGGCAAGACGCCGAAATCCGAGCTTCCCCGAGAGGACGAGCCGGACTCGGCCTATCTGCAACACTGCGTCCGCAAGATGCATCCGGGCTGCATGGACAGGACCTGGCGAGGAATCGTCACGCGCGACGGGTGGAAGTATGTCGTCAGCGACGGCTTTCCGTATCTGATGTTCAACCTCAATGAAGACCCGTATGAGTTGAACAACCTCGCGCTGGACGCCGCGTACAGGGAAAAGCGCCAAGACCTTCAGGCCCGCCTGGCCCGGTGGATGGATGAAACCCAGGACCCGTACCCGCTGCCGGAACTGTAGTGTGTCAGGTGGAACATGCCTGCGGGGCAGGCATGCCACCCAACGCAACGACCTTTAACCGCGCCACCCGCCAACTTCAGCAAGGAATCCAACGTGACTTGGGACACGACGGGGCTGGCGGC
>JBKHJB010000015.1:0-21777 GCA_046538345.1 Phycisphaerae bacterium | reverse complement strand
AAATTCCAGCGTCGGCGCTTGAGATATGCGGGCAACGGCGGTTTAATCAGAAAAAGGGCCCTGAGCTTCGGGAGGCGGTATGCAAGACAAAGTTCTCGGTGAAGGCGTCACATTCGACGACGTTCTCCTTCTGCCCGGTCGTTCGTCGGTAGTCCCGCGCGACGCCGACACGTCCACACGGCTGACACAACAGATACGGCTGAACGTTCCCATCCTCTCGGCGCCGATGGACACGGTGACCGAGTCGGCGCTGGCGATCGCGCTGGCGCAGGAAGGCGGGATGGGCATCATTCACAAGAACCTATCGGCCGAAGCACAGGCATTGGAGGTCGAAAAGGTCAAACGCTCGGAGAACGGGATCATCACCGACCCGCTGACGCTGCCGCCGCACGAATCCACCGCAACGGCGCGGAAGCTTATGAGCGAACACAACGTCTCGGGTATCCCCATCGTCGATGAGCAGCACAAGCCGGTCGGCATACTTACCCGGAGGGACCTGAAGTTCCTTTCCGGCGACGCCGTCATCCGCGACGTAATGACCTCCACGAACCTCGTCACCGCGTCCCCGGAGACCGACCTCGACGAGGCGGAGAAAATCCTCAGCAACCATAAGGTCGAGAAGCTGCTGCTGGTGGAAGACTCCGGCAAGCTCGCCGGACTTATCACCATGCGGGACATCGACAAGATGCGTCAGTTCCCGCTGGGCTGCAAGGACCAGCGGGGTCGGCTGCGTGTGGGGGCGGCCGTCGGTGTGCACGACTACGAGCGCGTGGACGCACTCATCGCCAAGGGCGTGGACGTAATCGTCGTGGACAGCGCCCACGGGCACAGCGAAAACGTCATCCGCACCGTAGAGAAGCTCAAGAGCGATTACGACATTCAGGTCATCGCCGGCAACGTGGCCACCAGCGAAGGAGCGAGCGACCTTATCGCCGCCGGCGCCGACGCTGTGAAGGTGGGTATCGGACCGGGCGCCATCTGCACCACGCGTGTCATCAGCGGCGTGGGCGTACCGCAGATAACGGCCGTCTATAACTGCACGAAGGTCGCCGAGCCGAAGGGAATACCCGTTATCGCCGACGGTGGCATCCGCCACAGCGGCGACATGGCCAAGGTCCTCGCCGCGGGAGCGTCGTGCGTAATGATGGGCAACCTGCTGGCGGGACTGGACGAATCACCCGGGCAGTTGGTCATTTACCGAGGCCGACGGTTCAAGGTGTACCGGGGCATGGGCTCGCTCGGCGCGATGGTCTCCGGCTCCGCCGACAGATACGGACAGGCCGAGCAGCAACAGCGCGACAAGCTCGTGCCAGAAGGCGTCGAAGGTCGAGTGCCCTACCGCGGACCGCTTTCCGACTACATATACCAGCTCGTCGGGGGCTTACGCGCGGGGATGGGCTATTGCGGGACGGCCACCATAGACGAGCTTCGCGCAAAGAGCCGATTCATCCGCGTCTCGCCGGCCTCGGTCGCCGAGAGCCACCCCCACGACATACAGATAACCCACGAGGCGCCGAATTACACCGGCCGGTGGCACTGGGACGAGGAATAACCCGTCACGGAGAACAGACCATGCGACATCTGCCTCTTCTGCTGGCGTCGGCGGCGACGATAGTCTCCGTAGGATGCGGTGGACAAAGCCCGGGAACGACACGAACGCTCGGCGAGGTGGACTACACCACCGCATTCGCCACCGCGCGCGAAGTGCTGGCCGAGAACGGGTTCGTCGTTGAATCGGCCAATCCTGACACCGGCGTGATACGCACGCGACCCAGGCCCGCCGATGCCGCCGGCGAACGGCTGCTCGGCGAATCGCAGGCGCGGCAACTGGCGACGTTGCGCCTCCGCAAAGAGAACGGACAGGTCGCCGCGGACCTGGCCGTTGCCCAACAGCGACAGGACTCGGAGGTGTTCCGCCAGATGAGCGGTCCTTCCCAGAGCTATACAGGTGTGCCTTCCAATACCCCCGCGGAGATGGAAGGACCCTCCGACCCTCAGCAGCGGCGCGCCTGGCGGACGGACACCTACCGTGGCGACATCGAGCGGATGATACTCGAAGAGCTGTACCTTTCGCTGCACGGCGAAAACCGTTAGAGCAGTTTGCAGAAATCCTGTCGCCCTGTTCTGGTTGCGGCTTCGCCTGACGGCGTATATCAGGCACCATTCGCGATAAGGAGGTGGAGCGGACTTGGAAACAGACGCCTCGTTGGCCTATGCTGCCTCGCAGGAGGCAGCGCGATGGCAATAGGATTCGACCAACCGGCCGGACCGCCCGGCAGACGACCCGGGGCTTCGCCGGGCCTGATACGCACACTGGGACTGACGCTTTTCGGAATAGGACTGGGGGTCTGCACCCCTTCGTTGCTCAAGGCGGCCTCACTGTACGTCGCGCTGCACCCGCTGTACTACCTTTCGCTGCTGGGGTCGCCGTTTTTCATCTTCCTGGGTGTCATAGGCATACCCTCGCGCTTTCGGGGCATCAGGAAGGTGGGTGTCTGCGCACTGGTAAGCGTGGTGCTCGGCGGCGCATGCCTGGCGCTGGGAGCGCTGATAATGCTGGTGTTCCTGGCCTTTACGAGACTGCTGTAAGGCAGCAGGCAGGAGGCAATAGGCCGCTCGCAGAGTAGTGCCAGGCAACAACCAAGCTACGCCGCGGGTAAAGCCGTCGCCTGGAGAGACGACCCGCCGGCACGTTGCCGCAGCCCACGGTTCGGTGTTCCATCTCCCCGGTTTCAGATTTCCGGTTCCGGATTCCAGCTTGCCGGTTCCGTGGTCCGCCACTTCACTGTTCCTGCTTTTCCTGGATGTCGTAGGCGAGACTGTAGGCCTCTCCGTCGAACTCGGTCTCGACGCGATAGCCGGAGTTGTGGAAGATCGCCAGCATGGCCCGGTTGCTCGGCAGGACCTTGGCCGTGAACCGCTTGACGCCTCTTTGCCTGGCGATCTCGGTTAGGTAGTCCAGCAGGAAGCTTCCCATACCTCGCTGCTGCCATTCATCCTGCACGATGAACGCCACCTCGGCGTTGTCGCTCTTGGGGTCCAGGAAGTACTGCGCGATGGCGACTATCTCCTCCTCCCCGGGCGGACCGGGCACGACGCCCACTATCGCCAGGTCGTTCTGGTAATCGATGTTCGTCAGCCGCTGAACATCCCGGTGCGGGAACGTCATGGTGGAGGTGAAATAGCGCGAGCGGACCGAACCACTGCTCAGCGAGTAGAGCATCTCCGCGAGGTTCGGCTCGTCGGCCGGCTTGACCGGACGGAAGAATATCTGCGTACCGTCGCGCAATGTCTCAAAGCGCTCCAGTTCCTCGGGATAGCGAATCTTTTCCCAGGATATCTCTATCTGGTCGGCGTGGACGTACCGTCGCGCCTTGGCGGCCTGGGTCAGCTCTTTGCGGAAGTTCGGATGCGCGATGTTTATCAGCGAAAGCGCCCGCTCCTGGAGACTCTTTCCGTGCAGGTAGGCGATGCCGTACTCGGTTACCACGTAGTGCACGTCTCCGCGGGTGGTCACCACGCCGGCGCCTTCGGTAAGGTTGGGCACTATGCGTGAGATCTTGCCGTCCTGGGCCGTCGAAGGCATGGCGATTATGGGCTTACCCTCCCGGCTGCGCGCGCAGCCACGGATGAAGTCCACCTGCCCGCCGATACCGCTGTAGATGTGATAGCCCAGCGAATCCGAGCAGACCTGCCCGGTGAGGTCCACTTCCAGGCCGACGTTTATGCCGACCATCTTGTCGTGCTGGGCGATGACGAACGGGTCGTTGACGTACTCGCTGGGTCGGAACTCGAAGAAGGCGTTGTTGTCGATGTAATCGTACAGCCGCCGGGAACCCATGCAGAAGCTGGCGACGATTTTGCCGCGATTGATGGTCTTCTTGGAGCAGGTAATCGCCCCGCATTCGACCAGGTCGATAATCCAGTCGCCGAACATCTCGGTATGAATGCCGAGATCTTTCTTGTCGCGCAAAAACTCCGCCAGCGCCTGGGGCAGCCGGCCGATGCCGCACTCGATGGTGCTTCCGTCGTCAACGAGCCGGGCGACGTTCTCGCCGATGCGCCGCAAAGTCTCGTCGGTCTGGGGGACGGGCACCTCCGTTACGTCCTCGGCGTGGTCCACCAGCACGTCAAGATCACGCACGTGCAGCAGACTGTCCCCGAATGTCCGCGGCATGTTGGGGTTCACCTGGGCGATAACGTACTTGGCGTTGGCGATAGCCGATTTGACGATATCCACCGACACACCCAGCGAGCACAGCCCGTTGGCGTCCGGCGGCGTGACCGAAATCAGCGCCACGTCCACCGGTATGCGCCCGGAGTTGAACTCTTCCGGCGCTTCGGACAGGAAGATGGGCGTGTAGTCACCGAAACCCTCCTCCATCGCCGTGCGCACATTCTCGGCGACGAAGAAGCTGTTCATCTTGAATGTGTCGCGGTATTGCGGGTCGGTATAGGGCGCCGGGCCTATCGTCAGCAGCTGCACCAGCCGAACGTCCTGGACGTTGCGGGCGTGTCGCACCAGCGATTCCACCAGGTGCACGGGCTGCCCGCAACCGGTGCCGATGAACACGGTGTCACCGGCCCGGATGAGTTTCATGGCTTCGGCGGCGGCTTTTACCCTGTCGCCGTACGCGGCTTTCCAATCGAAATCAGGCATTGTCTGCACTTCTCCGCTACTTCTTCTCGCTGACGCTCATCCGGGCATCAACGGCTACCGGCGTCGTTCCCTCGGGCCCGACGACGTACGGATTGATATCCATCTCCTGGATCTGCGGGAACTCCGTGACCAACTGCGAGACGCGACGCAAACCCTCGGCAACGGCGTCTATGTCAACGCCCTCCTCGCCCCGCACGCCCTGAAGCAACTGGTAGGTGCGCGTCCGGGAGAGCATTTCACGGGCCTCCTCGGGAGTCAACGGCGCCAGGTGGAACGATACGTCCTGGAGCACCTCGACCATAATTCCACCCATGCCGAACATCAGCAGAGGACCGAAATTCGGGTCTCGGTGCATACCCACGATGACCTCTTTGCCGCTGGTGACCTGCTCCTGGACAAGAACGCCAAGAATGTCGGCGTCGGGGGCCTTCTGGGGCACGCGATACATCATCAAGTCGAACGCGTCGCGGACCTCCCGGGCGTTATCCAGACCTATCCGCACGCCACCGACGTCGGTCTTATGTGTAATATTCGGGGACCATACCTTCATCACCACGGGGTATCCGAGCTGGTCGGCGACGTTGGCGGCCTGCTCGGCGGTCGTGGCGACCGCTCCCCTGGGTGTCACGAAACCGTAGGCCTCCAGGACCGCCTTCGCGTCCGCCTCCCCCACCTCGCGGATACCCTCCCGCAAATGCCGGGTGATTACCTTCTCGGCCTTGTGGCGGTTCACCGGGAACAGCTTGACCACACGCTTCGGTCGCGAGCGCCAACGGACGTAATCGTGCATCGACCTGATGGTCCGCACCGCGTTTTCGGGCGTATCGTACGGCGGCACGCCTCCTTCGCGCAATATGTTGATGCTCTCGGAGACCTTCTTCCCACCGAGGAAACACGCCAGCACCGGCTTATCTTCGTTCCGCTCGGAGGCCGACACCGCCGCCCGGGCGGAACCCTCGCAGTCGGTCATCGCCTGCGGGGTGAGCAGCACCAGCACCGCATCGACACCTTCGTCCTCAAGCACGGCGTCGATGGCGAATTCATACCTGTCGGCCATCGCGTCGCCGAGAATATCCACGGGGTTGCTGATATTGGCCGCCGCGGGAAGATTCTCGCTGAGTTTTCGCATCGTCTCGTCGGAGAACTTCGCGAAGCTCAGTCCCTGTCGCTCGACGGCATCGGTAGCCATTATGCCCGCGCCCCCGGCGTTTGTTACTATCGCCACCTTGGTGCCTTTGGGCAACGGCTGGTAGGCGAACGCCTGGGCGAGGTCGAACTGCATCTTGATGGAATCGCAGCGGACGATGCCCGCGCGCTGAAAGACCACCTCGTAGGCGGTCTCGCTGCCGGCCATGCTGCCTGTATGACTGGAAGCGGCCTTGGCGCCTGCGCTGGTGCCGCCGGCCTTGAGCAGCAGAATGGGCTTACGGTGGGAAATCTCCTCGGCCAGGCGGATAAAGTTCTTCCCGTCGCTTACGCTTTCGAGGTAGCCGGCGATGACTTTGGTCTCGTCGTGGTCGCGGAACGCCTCCAGCATGTCAAGCTCGTCCACGTCGGCCTTGTTGCCGATACTCACGAGCATGCTGAAGCCGATGCCGGATGCCCGGGCCGCGTCCAGGATCGCCGTCAACAGCGCACCGGACTGAGACAGGTAACCGATGGAGCCGCTTGCGGGAAGGTCGCCGCCGAAACTGGCGTTGAGTCCTTTGCCCGGAACAAGGATGCCCAGGCAGTTCGGACCGATGATCCGCACTCCCGCTCGCCGCGCCGTCTGTACCAGATCCTCCTCGAGTTTCCTGCCTTCGTCTCCGGTCTCCTTGAACCCGGCCGTTATGACTATGGCATTTTTGCAGCCGACCTGTCCGCATTCGCGGATCACGCCGGCGACCAGCTTGGCGGGTATGGAAATCACCGCCAGCTCGGGAGGTGTCTCGATACTCTTGAGGTCGGGATAGCAGCGCAGGCCTTCGACGTCCTCGGCCTTGGGGTTCACCGGATACACTTCTCCGGCGAAGCCGCCGCGGACAAGATTGGCTACGACTTCATGACCGACCTTGCCCTTCTGACGGGACGCACCCACAACGGCAACCGATTTTGGATCAAAAAAGCCCTCTAAGCTCATTCCGCTTCAGGTCCTTTCCATGCTGAAAAAGCAAGGGGGGCGGTTAGATTACCACGCTGGGAACACCCCCCGCAAGGCACCGGTCGCAACTTTCCGGTCGAACCCGCCTTCGTCGCCTTCAGCTCGTCCATCTCGCAGGAACGCTACCGGCCGGCAGACGGCACCGGTCGGCGCCAAACCCTCCATCACCTCACGAAGCCGTAAGATTGACCATATGCTGCCAGAAAGCCCCGTACCCCACTATCAGCCAGATCACCCCGGCCACCGCGGCGACGACCGACTCGGTGACCCTGACGAACACCCCCCTGCCGCACAACGCCACGACCGGCAGCAGCGCCCCAGCGGCGCCGGTGAAGATGAAACCCGTCGACGCCAGCATTGGCTGATTGGTAAGACCTTCGGTAGCGATGAACGCGCCCAACACAATAGCGGCTATGCCGCCGAACATTGCATATAACGACACGGGCAGCAAATACCGGCTGTAAGCCACGGTCAACGCGCCGGCAAGAAATGTCGTCCCGAACAGCACCGATAGTTCCCCGAAAGCCATGTTCGCCCATGAATATGGCTCGCTGATGGGCCAGGTCAGCGTCATGTACAGCCCCGCACAGAATGCCACCAGCCCAACCGCCGCAAAGGCCGGCACATAGCCCTTCTGGTTTACCCTGCCCATGCCCAGAAGGACGTAGTGCGCGAATATGAACAGTCCCGCGGCCATGTTTACCAGAAGCAGCGTGATGTAGTCGTTTTGCATTTCGGCTCCCTTTCGAGCTTCTCGCCGGCCTGCTCATTATATGCACGGATTTCAGGGCGTGTACGTGCGGCGGGACGGATGCGCCGGCGCGGAAGGAAGTCAGTCGCGCAGCTCGACGTTCCAGTAGGCGTTGTCAAGAAACTGCTTCCAGGTGGCGTACTTGTCGCTGGAAAGGCGCAGCGTGATGACAGGCGGTCGCTTGGGCTTGACCGGCTCCGTTCGCAGATTCATGCCCGCTTCGTCGGGGGTGCGGCCACCCTTCCGCACGTTGCAGTCCACGCAGCTACAGACCATGTTGGTCCAGCAGGTCTTGCCGCCACGGCTTCTGGGCAGCACGTGGTCCAGGGTAAGCTCTGAGGTGGGGAACCGACCGCCGCAGTACTGGCAGCGGTTGCGGTCGCGGGCAAAGATATTCCTCCGGTTGAACTTCACCGGCGTTTTGGGCAGGCGGTCGTAGAACAACAACCTTATCACGCGCGGTACCGCCAGCTCGAATTGTACACAGCGGACCCACTCGTGATGCTCACGCTCGTACCGCGCCTTGTACTCGCTGACTTCACGCCAGGAATCGAAATCATAGCTGGCCCATTCGCTATCCTCGACGGCGACGATTTCGGCGATGCGCTTAAACAGCATGCACAGCGCTCGCCGGGCCGAGATTACGCGAACGGCCGTGTAGTGCTTATTGAGCACCAGAACGTGACTGTCCAAGGCGCTCCGGTCTAGGCCGTATGCGCTGGTCATGTCGCTGTTCCTCCGCAGGCGGTGCCTGGTGCGTCTCCGCCTCGCTGACGCATCTACTATACCAGAGACGAATCCGCTCGCCAAGGGTTCACGGCTCCACCGGCCTCGCCGGCGGGTCCGCTTGCGGGGAAACTGCGGATTGGGACATCTGGTGCGGGACTTCCGTTTTTTCAGGACCTGATAAAGTCGCCCCCTCCCGCTGCCGAACACAGATCCAGTAGCCAAGGAGGACTACATGTCCCGGAACCGTATTTCAGCGGGGGCTGTAATGGGAAAAGGAAACGCAAACTTCGAACCGGTTTGAGGAGGTGCAGCAAATGAAGGTATTCCATGACGAACACAGTCGACCGGTGGGCCTGGTCGACGCGGCGGGGAGGGCACTTGCGGCGTTCGCGGTGCTCGTCCTTATTGTTACCGTCGGCTGTCAGGACGAGTCGCTCGGTCTTGGCGAGGACGGAAGGGCCGTTGAAGAGACCCAGCGATACCTGCAGGAAACCGCCAGAGAGACCCAGCTTCCACCGAGCCACGTGAGCGAGGCGCAGACGGGTCTGGCCGACGTCGAGGCGACACTCGTCAACGTGACGGCTTCAGAGGTCGAGTCGGAGGCGATGCTCCGTGACCGCATAGCGGACCTGCGTGCCCGCAAGCAGGAGATCGCCTCCAAGGAGCAACAGGCCGAGGCCGAGGCGAACCGTCTCCAGAAACAGTACAGCGCCATGCAGAACGATCTGTACGCCGAGATCCAGTCTCGTCAGAAGGAACTGGAAACCACCAGCGAGGAGAACCGCACGCTGGTCGAGGCGCTGAAGAAGGAAAAGCAGAGCGTCCAGACCGACCTCATCAACGAGGCGAAGGTCGAGTATGACAAGGCGCAGTCGCGAGTGCGGCAGCTCGAGTCCATTCGCGAGGCGATGGACGAGGACGGCCGGGCCGCCATAGAGCAGATGCTCCAAGAAGCCCAAGCGACTCGTGACCGTGCCGAGGCGACAGTGGCCTCCCTGCGCGAGCAGGCGCGCTCCATCGAGCAGACCACCGAAGCGAGCAGCGAGGAGCTGGACGAAAAGATCCGCACTGTCCGCGAGCAGACTCAGGCCGAGTCGGAGCAGTTGGCTGCTGAGGCCCGTAGCGTGCTCAAGGACACCGACGCCCGCGCAAGCGAGCTGGAAGCCCGGGCCGACGCACTGGACTCCCAGGCATCCAAGGAAAAGTACGACCTCAAGGTCAAGCAGGCCGAAACGGACCTGTCCCAGGCCGAGTCGGAATATGAAAAGGCCGTCTCCGACGCCCAGACCCGCTTCGAGCGTTCGATGGCCGAGGTCGACCGTCTCCGCGCCGAAGCCCAGATGATCGGCAACGGAGCGGAGGTCGAGTACACCCGCGAGGTTGGCTCGCTGGACGCCTGGCTGGACGACCAGATGGCGGAGATTCAGAAGGTCCGTATTAAAGCCGACCGCGCCGAGAAGGTCGCCCGCAACGAGTTCGTAAAGGCCGAAGCCGACGCCCGCGCAAAGGCAGTCCGCGAAACCGCCGAGCATCAGGACGAGTTGGCGGAGGCGGAGATGCAGAAGATCATCGCCGCCGCCGAATCCGAGGCCGCCCGGGTCCGCCAGGAAATACTGGAAGAATTGGCCTCCAAGAAGCAGGCCGATCGCGTGGACTTCGAGGGCAAGACCAACCCCGCCCCGGAACTGCCCGAGGACCTTCATGAGGTCCCCGAGGGTCCGGAAGCAGCCGCCGTTACTCCGCGGATAGAGCCGGAGCACATCGCGGCGTACCGTTCGGCGCTTGCGAAGGTCATGCGGGAGCGTTCCAAGGCGGACGCCATGCAGATGGTGGCGGAAGCTTCCTACTCCGAAGCCAAGAGCAAGCACCAGGCCCAGAAGGCCCAGACGCTGGCACTGGCAACGGAAAAGCACTCCATAGCCGACGCGCTCGAGGGTCAGGCGAATGCCCGGCTGGCCGAGGCGAAGTCCAACGCCGAAGCCGAGCACGAAGTCGCCAAGAGCCAGTTCGAGCGGGCACTCGCCGACGCCGACGCATTCCGCAAGGAATCCAAGGCCGAGGCGGTGGACCTGCGAGCCAAGGCCAAGTCCACCCGCGACGTGGCCGATGCGCGTGCCTCCCAGCTTAAGCGCGAGTCGGACGTTGTCGCCCGCAACGGCGAGAGCGAGGCCCGTGCGTTGGAGGCGGAACTCTGGGCGCTGAAGCAGCGTGGAAATGCCGAGCACGCCCGCCTGATGGCCGAAGCCGATAGCGTCGAGAAGAGCCAGAACGCTCTGGCCAATCAGATAGATTCACAGGTTGCGTCTGCCCGGAAGTCTCTGGAAGCCGAGCTGGCAAAGCTTGACCGCACCATCGAGTCGTCCAAGGCGGTCGCCGATGCCAACTACGAAGAGGCCATGATCCGCGCGGACGTCTATGGTCGTAAGGCCGAGGTCGAGATCGCCCGGATTCGCGCCCGCAACGAGTTGAACGAGGCCACCGCACGAGCGGATATCGACCGGGCGTTGAGCCAGGTTCACACCAGCCAGATGAAGGGCGAGGCGCACGTGCAGCGCCTGCTGGCGGATGCCTACGCCAGCGCCGAGCGCGAGCGTGCCCAGACCGAGGCCGACGAGGTGCGAGCCAACACCGAGTCGCAGGTCGTGCTTGCCGACGCCGAAGCCAAGCGGACCGCCGCCCACTCTCTGCGGGATGCCGTGCAGGCGCGCTTCGACGCCCGGGTCGCGCAGACCGATGCCGAGAGGGTACGCCAGTTGGCGCAGGAGTACCGCGAGGACTCCATACGTCGGACCGACCTGAAGGCGGCCATCGCCGACGCAAAGGCCGCCCGCGAGGAGTCTCAGAACCGCATGCAGGAGCTGACGCAGAAGCAGCACCAGCTCCAGCGAACCGCGGTGAAGAACTGGGACTCGCGACTGGCCAAGGTTCGTGACCGGTCCATCGAGTTCAACACGAAGGTCGCCGGTGACGAAATGAATTCGTCCGACGCTGAAATGGCCGACAGCGATATGTAGGAGCACGCATAGACAGCGTCACAAAGACGTTAAGCGACAGGCGGGGCGAAACCCAGCAGGTTTGCCCCGCCTTCTTATTGCGCTCATAAACTTTTGACTCGGCTCCCCGCTCAGCCGCTGCGGACACTCTCCAGCTCGCTAACGTCCCCGCCGGTCCGGAAGCTCAACGTAGTCTCGCCGACGGTGACTATCAGCCGCCCGTCGTCCCGCCTGGCTGATATCTCCCCGGGCGCCTCGTCCCGCGAGAAGACGCTCACGAACTCGGCACTGTGCGAGACACCTGCTGTGGTGCGCAGCACATGGTCCGGCCGGCGGCTGGTAAGCTCGTGAACCTCCACGGTGGTCTGGCTGGGAACCGTCGCATACACCGCAAAGTTCAGCTTGGCCCACTGCCCGGTGATTATACCGGTGACCGGGCTTGGCTCGCCGCCCAGATTCACGTGACCCCTCGTGTGCCAGAACAGGTCAACGCGCTCCGGAATGCCGTTGATAAGCTCATCCACCACCACCAGCGACTGACCCGCGCCGGACTTGCGGTCCATGAGCATCACCACGTGCCGCAGGAAACGGACATTCTCCCCGCAGGCCTCGCCGGCGTCGCAGGCGACCCAGCGATAGTCGGCCGCGCATTTCTCGCCAACGATCTCCCCACGCGCGTCCAGGCGGTGGTCGCCTTCGGCTACGGTGATAGTGTTATGTGCCCGCGCCTGGACCTCGTAGAACTCCGACCGACGCTCGGAGAAATAGTTGCGGGTGTACGGCGGATGCCCCTGGTCTGTCAGCAGCATTTCCCCGTCCACCTGTAGCTGGATGGAGTTCATGTCGTGCTGACTGTGATTCGCCGCGAGGTCGCCGGTCTTGGCGGCTACGTAGAAGCCCGGCTTCGGCCAGGCGTCCGCCAGCGCCGCCCAGCCGATCTCGTGGAAGACCTTTACCCGCGGCAGCTTCTTTGCTCCGCCGCCTTTGGCGCGGGACGGGCGGAACAATATCGCCAGTCCGCTCCTGGACCGGCCTCCGGCTTTGACGTCCGTCTCAAACAGGTACGTGTCCAGCCACCAGGTCAGCTCGGGAACGTCGTAATACTTGCTCAGCAGGTACAGCGAGCCGAGCAGCGGGACGCTCGCATTGTCGCCGAAGCTGGCGGCCTTGGCGTTCGGGCAGAAATGCACGGGGAACAGTCCGGTCTCGGCCATGCCGCGAGTGCGAAAGACCCGCTGATCGTCGGCAAGCCGACGCATCGCCTCGCCCATCAGCAGGGCGTAGCGCATGCCGTAGCCCCAGTAACCCGTGCCTTCGTCCCAGCCGCCTTCGTTGCCCAGCGCCTGGAGAAAATGCTTCAGACCGTCCCGGGCCAGCTTGTACGCCTTCGCCGCCTCGTCGTTCTCGTCAGACAGTGCCAAAGCGGCCAGCCCCACACCTCCGTTAAGCACCGCATTCCAGTTGTGATAACACTCGTACCACCACCTGCCCTGCTCGACGTCCCGCAGGTAGGGACGCACGGCCTTGGCGAGTATCGTCTCGACGATGTTCGCCCGCTCGGATTCGTCGAGATCCTCCCACAACCAGTCCAGACCCACGGCGGCAGCCGTCGCCGCCTCGCCGGTGCACAAATCCGCCTCCATCCGCGGGTGCGAGGGGTCCATCCATGTGCTCCAGCGGGCGAGGTTGCGAAGCTCTTCCAGCGCGCGGTCGCGGTAGGCGAAGTTTCGCTCGATGTGATGCGCAATCAGCAGGTCGAACAGCCGACCCTGACAATCCCGCGCGGCGTGCAAGGCGGAGGCCCAGTGGCCGTGTTCCCACGATGTCCGCCAGTGGTGCTCGGTAATCGGCTGGGCCTCCAGCACCAGATCGCAGCGGTGTATGAGACGACTGAAGAATCCATCGAAGGGACGCCCCGATACTTTGCGCGAAAGCTCGCGCAGTTCGTCACGATCGGCCAGTATGCCTCTTCTCATATCCACCACTCCGACGGCTGAAATGCGTTTCGGGCTTCACGATACGCCCCCGCAGGCAACAGTTCAAGCGGCTCACCAAAGGAGGACCCGCAGGACGGGCTTCGCAGCCGCTGCCGTCAGACGCTCAGCGGCTCGGTGGGCTCATATCGGCCGGCGACAGAGATGGGAAGATACCGCCCCACGCTGCGACGGTGCGCTTCGAGAGCGACATCCGGGTGGTTGTTCTTCTCGGAAAGATGCCCCAGGCACGCCCACCGCAACCTCCCGCCGGCGTCGGCGAGCAGCTCGGCGGACTCCTCGTTGGACAGGTGCCCGCCGACGCCGCGGACTCGCCGTTTCAGCCAACCGGGATACGGTCCCGTCCGCAGCATCTCCACGTCGTGATTGCTCTCCAGCAGAACGGCGTCCAGCGTATTGATCAGCTCCGCCAGACCAGTAAACACGTGCCCCAAATCGGTGAATATGCCCAGGCGTCGTCCGCCGCTGCCGACCACAAACACTACACCGTCCGCCGCGTCGTGCGGCGTGGGAATGGTCTGCACGCTGACGCCGTCAAACTTCAGCGTCCCCCCGGCTTCGAACGTGCGCAATTCCGTGATGGTGCCCAGCGAGCCGGTCGAATCGGCCCGCTGCAAAGTATTTCTTGTGATGTACACCGGCAGATGGAACTTGCGGTGATAGACGCCCGCACAGGAGACGTGATCGCTATGATCGTGGGAGATAATGACCGCGTCCACGTCGTGAATGTCCCGTCCGCGCTCGGCGAGGCGTCGCTGCGCCTGCGAGCCGCTGATGCCGGCGTCGAACAGCAGCCGGGCACCGCCGGCCTCCACATACGTACAGTTGCCGGAGCTTCCGGACCCAAGCGCGATGGCGGTAATACCCATGTGAACCTTTTCTGTGCTTCGCCGCGGAGAATCGTCGGGAGTATCCTCTCGCCGTCGGCGACGGGTCAAGAAAGAATTGCCCCCGCCGTCCGGCGGGCATATTATGCGCGCTTTGGAAGATTGGCGGATGTGTCTTCATAGACAGAGGAAAGCTCCCCGCGGTGACAGAACGCTCTGAGCCCACAGCGACCATCAACGACGCCGAACTGCTCCAGCGACACCTTGCCGGCGACGAGCAGGCGTTTGCCACACTGGTCGAACGTTACCGTCGGGAGCTGTTCAATTTCCTGGCGCGGTTCACCGGAGACCGCGCGCTGGCGGATGACGTCTTTCAGGAGGCATTTCTGCAGTTGCATATCTCGGCGGGCAGCTTTGATCCGTCGCGTCGGCTGAAGCCCTGGCTGTTCACCATAGCCGCCAATAAGGCGCGCGACGCCATGCGCAGTCGCTCGCGTCGCCAGGCGGCTCCCTTAGACGCCCCCCTCAACGGCGACAAGGAGGACACCTACGCCACTCTGATGCCGACAGATATTCCGTCTCCCGAAGAATCTGTTGCGAACCTCGAGACACGCCAGGCCGTAAGAACCATCGTCGAGGGCATGCCCGAGAACCTGCGGGTAGTCCTGCTGCTAAGCTATTTTCACGACTTCGCCTACAAAGAAATAGCGGAGATTCTGTCGGTACCGCTGGGCACGGTGAAGTCGCGTCTGCACGCGGCGGTGAAGGATTTCGCCCGGCGGTGGAAAGCCACCGCGGAAAGGTCTGGTCATGACACGTCAGCGGACTGAAGACGAAGTAAAACTCCTGGACTTCCTGAACGGCTCGTGCGACGAGCATCAGCAGAGGGAAATCCGTCACCGTCTCGCCGAAGACGAGGAATTCCGGCGTCTTCACGACAGCATGGCGAGCGCGTTCAAAGCGCTGGACCTGCTGCCGGAATACGAATCCGACGAGGATCTGACCCAACGCACCCTCGCGAAGGTCCGCCAGCACCGCCAAACGCAGGAATTGATCGCCCGCGAGGAGGCGTCTCGCGGAGCGTTCCGCCCGACCTTCCGTTTCAGGGAGCTGGCGGTTGTGGCGGCCGTTCTGGTGGTACTCGGCTCTGTGATGATTCCCGCCATATACAAGGCCCGAAGCGCCGCGGCGACCGACCTTTGCGCTTACCGGATGGGAGAAATCGGCACCGGACTTCTGACCTACGCGAACGACAATAACGGACACCTGCCGGCTGCAGGCACAAGCAAGCACCCCTGGCTGGCGGGTAACGACCAGCCGCCCGCGAGTAACTCAGCCGCCTTGTTCCGCCTGCTACCGTCCAAGCACGTCGCCTCCCCGCAGGCGTTTCAGTGCCCGGCCGTGGCAAGCGGATCGTTTGTCGTCACTGCGGGCATGACCGACTTCCCCGACGGGCAGTATGTCAGCTATTCATACCAACACGCCGTCGGAGACAGCCCGCTGTCCGTCCATGACGGGAAAGCCGCGGAGGTGGCCGAAGAAATGGCCATCCTCTCCGACAGTAACCCGATCTTCGAGGGCGGACGCTTCCACCCCGACCGCACCGGGATGTCCACCAGCGCCAACCACAACCACGCCGGGCAGAATGTGCTCTACCTGGACATGCACGTTGACTGGAAAACCAACGCTCGTGCCGGTGTAAGCGGAGACAACATCTTCCTCGCCGACGATGTTCGCGAGTACACCGGCTACGAGGAGCCCGCCGGACCCACCGACAGCTTCCTGCTGCCGGCCTATACCGAATGACACAATCCCCGGTTGCGGCATCGGTTCGTGACGCCGCTTCATGGCTTTGACAGTTTCGTAGCCCTCGGCGTACAATCCGTCCATGTACGAGCCGCCCTCTCGCGACAAAGCGCCCCACCCCGTATGGCGATTCCTAGCCATCGCAGTCTTTGCCGGACTGTTCGCCCTGGGCGTTGCGATGGTGCTCCGCAGTCCCGGCCGCGACAGACCCACCAGTGACCAGGCGAAACAACCGGCCTCACTGGAAGAGCAAGACGGCATAGCCCGCGCAGAGTCCGTCGAAGAAGGGCTGACGTTCTCCGACCAGCAGCAGGAGGTCATATCGACGGTGCAGGACCATACCGGCGAGTTGGTCCAGCCGGCGTTGTACCTCATGCTGCGACACACAGCGTCCCTGCCGGAGCTTTCCGCCGAGAAGA
Organism: Phycisphaerae bacterium; assembly: GCA_046538345.1. Taxonomy (GTDB): domain Bacteria; phylum Planctomycetota; class Phycisphaerae; order SM23-33; family SM23-33; genus PUND01. The sequence goes on along the minus strand of JBKHJB010000015.1, from coordinate 5,455 downwards.
TGGCCGACCTGGCATCCCCGGGCTACGGCAATCTGTTGGAGTACCCCTCCCGGTACCGGGCCAGACCCGTGCGGAGGCGAATATATCCGAAGGTAGTTAGAAAGCTTACCCCCGATAAGGGGCTGGGTCGCTCAAGATATTGGCCCGGCGACCGCCCGGTCTGGCGAATCGACGGTCTCAATGCGACGGGCGAATCGGCCATAAACGAACCGGTCGTGGTGTTGTCGGTGGTCGATCCCACCGCCCTGCTCGGCGAGCCGACGAGCGTATCCGAAGACGGGCGAATGGTGTACGACCCGAATTTCACCGTCGAAGTCGCCGGCGTGTTTTACAAGGTCTGGACGACCGAATCGCGCGGCGATGAGCATATCGAATCGAAGAAAACCGACTATCCGGTGTTGCTGGCGTGGCAGTTGAAGCACGTTTCCGGAGGAGCTTCAAAGCTCGCGGGAGACACGCTCCAGGCGCTTATCATGTTCCTGGCCGTGGCGCTGATGCTCATATTGTTTTTCTACATGCGCCGCAAAAGTCGCGACCAAACCCCGGCGCGTTACCACTATCGGCCCCGGCGAAAGACGCAGTCGCCGAACGGCCCGGAGACCGAAGAGGTTGACCCCGAGCTTCGTGCCGCAGCCGAAGCCACCAGAGACCACAGGACAGAAGACGATGCAGACCGTGAGAGTTGAACTGAGCGACCGCAGTTACGACGTGTGGGTGGCTCGGGCGATGCTGGGCCGGCTGGGTGAGATTGCCCGCGAAGCGACTGCGGGCCGACGCGCCGTGGTCGTCGCCGACGAGACAGTTGCCGGTCTCTACGCTCGGGCTGCGACCGACTCGCTGGTGTCAGCGGGGATGGATACGTCTTTGCTGACCTTCCCCGCCGGTGAGCGGAACAAGACGCTCGCAACCTATTCGTCGCTGATGGACCAACTGTTCGCCCTGCGTCCGCGAATAGACCGGCGGACTCTGATTGTGGCACTGGGCGGGGGCGTGACCGGGGACATCGCGGGCTTCATAGCCGCCACCGCACTTCGGGGTCTGCCCTGGCTGCAATGCCCAACGACACTGCTGGCGGACGTGGACGCCTCGGTGGGCGGAAAAACAGCTGTGGACCACCCAGCCGGGAAGAACCTCATCGGAGCGTTCCACCAGCCCGGCGGCGTGCTTATCGACGTCGAACCGCTGCGAACGCTTCCCGCCGATGAGCTCCGCGGCGGACTCGCCGAATGCGTCAAGCACGGCGTCATCCGCGACGAGTCGCTGCTGGATTTTCTGGAAGCCAATGCGGAGAAAATTCTCGCCTGCGACGCGGAGGTGATGACGGAGCTGATAGCCCGCAATGTGTCGATCAAGGCCGCCGTGGTCGCCGACGACGAGCGCGAGTCCGGCAGCCGGGCGCATCTGAACTTCGGCCACACTATCGGACACGGCATAGAGGCGGCCGGCGGGTATGGCGGGCTGTCGCACGGACAGGCCGTCGCTCTGGGCATGGTCGCGGAGTGCGGAATCGCCGTCGCGCGAGGCCTGCTGGATGCCTCCGGAGCCGGTCGTGTCAAGCGCCTTCTCCAGCGGCTGGGTCTGCCCGTGCGCCGAACCGGGCTTGACGCTGAAGAAGTGTGGAACATCATGCAGCACGACAAAAAAGTCCTCGGCGGTCGCGTGCGCATGGTACTGCCGGCGGACCTGGGCAGCGTGGACGTGTATGATGACGTAACGGCCGACGAGGTGGCCGAGGCACTGAAGCTTCCAGGAGCACCGGGCGAGTTGAAGGCATGACGGACAATACCGGACCAACCGAGACAACGGAACAGTTGGGCGTGGACATCGCGGGCGTGAAGCTGGCGAACCCGCTGATGACCGCCAGCGGTACGTGTGGATATTCCACCGAGTACGCGGATTTCGTGGACCTTTCGCGGCTGGGCGCGTTCGTCACCAAGAGCATCACCCGCGAGCCGCGGGCGGGCAACGACTACCCCCGGGTCATCGAGACCCGCGCCGGTATGCTCAACGCCATCGGATTAGCCAATGTCGGGCTGGACGCCTTCCTGCGTGACAAGGTCCCGCAGCTCGAGCAACTCGGCGTGCCGGTGTTCGTAAACGTCGCCGGCACGAGCGTGGACGACTATATCGCCGTCGTCGAGGCGCTGGAGCAGGTCCCGGTGATACGCGGCGTGGAGCTGAATATCTCGTGCCCGAACGTAAAGGCCGGCGGGCTGCAATTCGGCACGGATCCGCAACAGGTTCGGCTGGTGACCGACGCCGTCCGTGACGCCTGCCGTAAGAACATACTCATCGTGAAGCTCTCGCCGAACGTAACGGACATTGCGGAGACGGCATCGGCGGCCGTCGAAGCAGGCGCCGACGCCCTGAGCTTGATAAACACCTTCACCGCGATGGCCATCGACGTCGAGAAGCGCCGCCCCGTGCTGGCCAACGTAACAGGCGGGCTGTCCGGACCGGCGGTAAGACCGGTGGCGGTGTACATGGTCCACCGCGTTTACACCCAGGTCGCCCGCGACGCGGGGGTCCCGATAATCGGCATCGGCGGTATTCAGACCGTCGGCGACGCTCTGGAGTTTATCATCGCCGGCGCCACGGGCCTGGCCGTGGGGACCGCGCTGTTCGTGGACCCGACCTGCCTGGAGACCATACCGGCGGGTCTGGACGAGTACCTCCGCCGCCACGACTGCGGAAACATCTCGGAGATCATCGGTTCGCTACAGACGGTTTGACTCCGCGCGAAAGGTCATTGATTCCCGCCTGCCGCGCGGGCACAATGTCGAGGTCGGGTCGTCGTCGCCGAGTGGGTCGGACATAACTGCTCCGCTCCCAAAGGCCTGTGGCGCGGATACCGATTCCGCCGCGGGCCGGTGCGTATAATAGAAAATGGTTTAGTCGGTTGAACCGCCTCGACATGGCAGGTGCAAAGGACGGCACGATGAGAGTATTGATGCTCGGTTGGGAGTTTCCTCCTCACATCAGCGGCGGGCTGGGTACGGCTTGTTACGGCATGACCAAGGGGCTGAGCGAACTCGGGGTAGGCGTGTGCTTCGTTCTGCCGACGGCCGTTCCCGCCAGCGCGACCAGTCACGTTGCGCTGCGCAGCCCTACGGACGTCCGTAGCAAGCGCAAGCGCGACCGCTTCGAGAGCGAGGAGATAGAGCACGTCGAATTTCGTCGGGTGGAGGCGGCTTTGCAGGCCTACTCAACTCCGGAAAGCTATGCCGAGGAGGTCCGCCGGCGCGAGCAACGGCGAAAGCTCATCGAAGACCAGGACGAACAGCAGCAGCCCGCGGAACCGCAGCCACAGGTCGGCGGAGAGCAGACCCGCTCATTCGTACGCGGCGGCGGTGGGTTGCACTACGACGGTGACCTTATGGGGCAAGTGCATCGCTACGCCCGGTTGGCGCTGGAGGTCAGCGAACAAGAGCAGTTCGACGTCGTGCACGCACACGACTGGATGACCTACCCGGCTGCCCTGGCGGTGGCGGCGGCGCGCGGCAAGCCGCTGGTGGTCCACGTCCACAGCACCGAGTTCGACCGCTCCGGGGAGCATATCAACCAGCAGGTTTACGATGTGGAGCGCACGGGCATGCACGGCGCCACCAGGGTCGTCTGCGTCAGCCAGCTCACCAAAAGCATTGTGACGAGCCGCTATGGTGTCGATCCCGCCAAGTGCGAGGTGGTGCACAACGCCGTGGAGCTTCCAATCCGGACGGACATGCAGATGAAGCCCATCAGCAGGGACGAGAAAATCGTCCTGTTCCTCGGGCGCATTACCATGCAGAAAGGTCCGGAGTATTTCCTCCAGGCGGCCAAGAAGGTCATCGACAAGTACCCCAAGGTCCGCTTTGTGATGGCCGGCAGCGGAGATATGATGCCGCGGATGATTGAGCTGGCGGCGAATCTGAAAATCGGCAGACACGTGACTTTTACCGGCTTCCTGCGCGGCGACGATGTGGACAGGATCTTCCGAATGGCCGACTTATACGTTATGCCCAGCGTATCGGAGCCGTTCGGTATAGCGCCGCTGGAGGCGCTGTCTCGGAACGTTCCGGTGATAATCTCCAGGCAGTCGGGCGTATCGGAGGTCCTTACGCACGCTCTGAAGGTGGATTTCTGGGACATTGACGAGATGGCCAACAAGATGCTCGGCGTCCTGCGGCATCGGCCGCTCCAGAGCGCCCTGGGACAGTACGGTCAAATCGAGGTCCGACGGATGACCTGGCGCGACAGCGCCGCCAAGCTCAAGCAGATATACGAAGGGCTTGTAACCCCGGCCCTGTAGCGGCGGATGTGCCGGTCGCGGACGGATTTGGCTTGACCCGAGCGGGTAATTCCCCCGAAGGTAGGTAACTATGGCATCGGTGGTTTTTTATTTCCAGGTTCATCAGCCCCCGCGGCTGAGACGGTACAGCATCTTCGACAGCGAGCCGAACTACTTCGACGAATGGCGCAATGAGCAGATCCTGCGCAAAGTCGCCGACAAGTGCTACCGTCCGGCCACCCAGGCGATAAGGGACCTAGTTTACGAGCACGAGGGACGTTTCCGCGCAAGCTATTCGCTGACGGGAACCGTCATCGAGCAACTTCGCCGCTGGGCGCCGGACGTACTTGATCTGTTCGTGGAACTTTCGCGGACCGGGTGCGTGGAGTTTATCGCCGAGACTTATTACCACTCGCTGTCGTTTTTGTACGACCGCGAGGAATTCATCGAGCAGACGCGCCTGCACTGCGATTTGATGGAGGACCTGTTCGGCCACCGCCCGAGAGTATTCCGCAACACCGAGCTGACCTACAACAACGACGTCGCCAAGGTTGTCGAGGACATGGGCTTCGAGGCCATCCTCTCCGAAGGCGCGGACCATATCCTCGGCTACCGCAGTCCGAATTTTCTTTACAAGCCGCCCAACTGCGACCAACTGCGGATGCTGCTGAAGAACTACCGTCTAAGCGACGATATCGCGTTTCGCTTCAGCAACCGCGGCTGGCCGGAATGGCCCCTGAAGGCGGAGAAGTTCGCCGGCTGGGTGGACCAGATCAACGGAAACGGGTACGTCTGCGATTTGTTCATGGACTACGAGACGTTCGGCGAGCACCAGTGGGCCGACACGGGTATCTTCGAGTTCCTCCGCGCGCTTCCGGGCGCCGTGATGTTCAACGGCAAAAACGACTTCCTGACCGTCTCCGAAGCCATCGACCGCTACCCCGTGGTCGGCGAGGTGGACGTGCCGCACATGATCTCCTGGGCCGACACCGAGCGGGATATCTCCGCTTGGCTGGGCAACAGCATGCAGTCCAACGCGCTGCACGATTTGTACTCACTCGGCAACGACGTCAAAGGAACCGAGGACGATATACTCATCGACGACTGGCGGAAGCTTCAGACCTCCGACCACTTCTACTACATGTGCACCAAGTGGTTCGCCGACGGCGACGTGCACAAGTATTTCAA
>JBKHJB010000173.1:0-4954 GCA_046538345.1 Phycisphaerae bacterium | reverse complement strand
CGGTTTCAGCCAGGGCGAGAAACCTGCTTGGTCGGACAGATCGCTGTTCAGAAACTGACGATTAGGCCACGGCTTCAGCCGTGGTACCATGCGGCGATCCATATGAATATTGGAGGGCGTTTTAACGCCCTTCTCAGAAGATATGCCTCCTAATTGGGGAAAGCCCGTTGAAACGGGCTGGATAGATGAACACGTACCGGCTCTCGACACCATGGCTGAAGCCATGGCCTAGAAGGTCGTAAGGCGAGGAATTTGCTGGCTCGCGCGGATCGATGATTAGTCGGCCCCGCTGCGTGTCGTATGTGCCCTATGGTGTGTTCGCTCCGCGTCCTCGGCGGCTCCGTGGCTTTCGTGGACGCCAAACGCCCGGCCGCGCTTGCATTTGGACCCGCTGTCGATTAATCACCATGCGGTTTGAGACACAGGAGATTCGCCGCTTATGGCAGAGAATCAGAACAAGTCGGACTTTATCCGCGAGCAGGTGGCCGCCGACGTCGAAGCCGGGCTTTACGACGGTAAGGTCGTCACGCGCTTCCCGCCGGAGCCGAACGGCTATCTGCACATCGGACACGCCAAGGCCATCAACATCGACTTCGGCATAGCGGCCGATTTCTCCGGGCGATGCCATCTCCGCATGGACGACACCAACCCCGTCAAGGAGGAGGCGTCGTACGTCGAGGCCATCAAGAAGGACGTCCGCTGGCTCGGGTGGGACTGGGGCGAAAACTTCTACTACGCCTCGGACTGTTTCGAGCAAATGTACGAATATGCCGAGCAACTCGTCCGTCAGGGCGACGCCTACGTTGACGACCTGTCGCCCGAGGAGATACGAGAATATCGCGGCACGCTCACCGAGCCGGGGAAAAACAGTCCGTACCGCGACAGGCCCGCGGAGGAAAACCTGGACCTGTTGCGGCGGATGCGGGCGGGCGAATTTCCCGACGGAAGCAAGGTCCTGCGGGCGAAGATCGACATGGCCTCGCCGAACCTCAACCTGCGCGACCCTGTAATGTACCGCATACTACACGCACCGCACCACCGTACCGGCGACAAGTGGTGCATATATCCCACCTACGACTGGGCCCACGGACTGGAGGACTCCATCGAGGGCGTCACCCACTCGCTGTGCTCGCTGGAGTTCGAGAACCACCGTCCGCTTTACGACTGGTTCCTGGACAAGCTCGGCGTGCACCATCCGCGGCAGATAGAATTCGCCCGGCTGGAGCTGACCTACACGGTCATGAGCAAGCGCAAGCTGGCCGAGCTGGTGGCCGACGGGCTGGTTGACGGCTGGGACGACCCGCGTATGCCTACGCTCTGCGGTATGCGCCGCCGCGGGTACACACCGGAGGCGATTCGCGAGTTCTGCAACCGCATCGGCGTGGCCAAGTTCTCCGGCACCAACGAGCTTGCGTTGCTGGAGCACTGCGTTCGCCAGGACCTTAATAAGAAAGCCCCGCGCTTCATGGGCGTGCTGAACCCGCTGAAGGTCATAATCACCAATTACGACGAAGGCGACAGCGAGACGCTCGAAGCGATCAATAACCCCGAAGACCCCTCCGCGGGCACGCGGCAAGTGCCGTTCGGGCGGGAGCTTTACATCGAGCGGGACGACTTCATGGAGGACCCGCCGAAGAAATTCTTCCGGCTTGCCCCCGGCAGGGAGGTGCGGCTGCGGTATGCGTACTTCATCACCTGTCAGGAGGTGGTGACCGACGACGACGGCAACGTCGTCGAGCTGCACTGCACCTACGACCCCGCCACCCGCGGCGGCGACGCGCCCGACGGGCGAAAGGTCAAAGGCACGCTGCACTGGGTATCGGCGGAGCATGCGATACCGGCAGAGGTGCGGATGTACGACCGGCTCTTTACCGAAGAAGACCCCGACGCCGATGAGAACTGGAAGGAAAGCATCAATCCCGAATCGCTGATAGTCAACGCCGAGGCGATGGTCGAGCCGAATCTCAAAGGCGCCGAACCGGGAACGCGGCTGCAATTCGAGCGAAAGGGCTACTTTTGCGTGGACCCGGACACCACCGACGAAAAACCCGTATTCAACCTCACCGTCGGATTGAAAGACACCTGGGCGAAGATGCAGAAAAAGTAGAAACTTACTTGCACATCCGGCATGCTTGGTGGCACAGGTAGAGGATGTATCTGAGGGTCTTGGGAGCATCTCCAGTCCACAGCAGACCTAAGGAATTAAGGCATGCAGACCCGTAAGATGACGCGGCGTGATTTCCTCGCAGCCGCCGGCGCGGGAGCGGCGGGCGTAGCCGCAATCGGATGGTTGGCTTGGCCTCATGACGAACCGGCCCAACCACCACGGCACGGTCCACCGCCCAACATAGTCGTAATACTGGCCGACGACCTGGGCTATGCGGACCTTAGCTGTCACGGGTGTAAGGACTTCCAGACTCCACACATCGACTCTATTGCCAATTCGGGAGTGCGGTTCACCCAGGCCTACGTGACCAGCCCTATCTGTGCCCCCAGCCGCGCGGGTCTGGTCTCGGGGCGATATCAGCAGCGGTTTGGGTTTGAGACCAACCCGGGGCCTAACAATGTCGCCGACGATAATTTCGGTCTGCCGCGGGATGAGCGTACATTTGCTGAGCGACTGAAGCCGCTGGGGTACACCACAGGGATAATTGGAAAATGGCACTTAGGTTACAGCCCCGAGTTAACACCGACGCAGAGGGGTTTTGACGAATTCTATGGATTCCTCAGCGGTGTTCATCCCTACTCTCCCCGCAACCCGAACCATCGGCTGTTTCGCGGAACCGAAGAGGTCGCCGGGGAGAAGGAATACCTGACGGACGCCTTTGCACGGGAAGCCGTTGCCTTTATCCGGAGGCACAGAGCATCGCCCTTCTTTCTTTATCTACCGTTCAGTGCCGTGCATACGCCGCTGAATGCGCCTGCGAAATACCGTCAAAGCGTCCGCGATATACAGGACCCCGTGCGACGAAGCTATGCAGCGATGACGATTGCCCTCGACGAGGCCGTCGGCCGTGTGTTAGGCGAATTGAAAAGGCAGTCTCTGGAGGAAAACACGCTGGTCTTCTTCCTCAGTGACAACGGCGGAGCAACGCCGGCAAGCTCAGCGGACAACTCCCCACTGCGCGGACGCAAGGGGCATTGCTGGGAGGGCGGCATCCGTGTGCCCTTTATGGTCCAGTGGAAGGACCGTCTGCCCGCCGGGAGGATATTTCGCGACCCGGTAGTGTCTCTCGACATCACTCCCACCGCGCTCGCAGCCGCAGGCCATCCGTCGGCAACGGACCACGACCTCGACGGAGTGGACCTCTTGCCGCACATAGACGGCAAAAGCAGCGACAGGCCTCATGATGAACTTTATTGGCGATTGCACGCCAAGCGGGCCATACGTGTAAAAGACTGGAAAATGGTTCGCCATCAGAGACAGGGACAGTGGGAGCTTTACAACCTCGCCGATGATATCGGTGAATCCAACAACTTGGCCGACAGGATGCCTGAGAAAGTCAGGGAATTGGACAGAGCATGGCATGAGTGGAACGCCCAACTGAAAGAGCCGGGATGGTTTACCCAGCACAGGCCCAGCTAGCTGACCAGAACCGTAGGGCGTGCCGTGCCTGCCTGCCCTGCCTACCGGCAGGCAGGCGGCAGGCGGGCACAGCCCGCCCTACCGGCGGGGCTTTTGAACCGCCCCTGAACGGCGTAGAATGCCGGGAGTTATGACAGATACCAACGACAAGCCCGACGCCGGCGAGCCGCCCGTGACGCGCGACCACCGCCGTCAGTGGCGCGACTGCCTGTATGTGTACCCGGTTATCTCGCGTCGCAGCCGCGGGCTGAGCATCGGCGTCAACCTCAACCCCGACAAGCGCTGCAACTTCGGCTGCGTGTACTGCCAGATAAACCGGCGCATCCGGCGGGAGCTGAGCCACGTGGAGCTGCCCGTGCTGCGGGATGAGCTTGACCTGGCGTTGCGCGAGGCGACCGGCGGCGGGCTGTGGCGGGAACCCCGCTTCGCCGAGACACCGTCGGAGCTGCGGCGCGTCAACGACATCGCCTTCAGCGGCGACGGCGAGCCGACCTGCCTGGCGAACTTCGACCACGCTGTGAAGGTGGCCGCGGACGTCAAAGACGCCCACGGCGCCGACGACGTGAAGATCGTGGTCATCACCAACGCCACGCGCCTGCGCGACCCGCAGGTGCGGCGGGCGTTGCCCGTCCTGGACGCGCACAACGGCGAAATCTGGGCCAAGCTCGAAGCCGGCACGGAGGAGTTTTTTGCACGGGTCAACCGCCCGGCGGGCGATATCACGCTGGCCGAGATCGTGGAGAATATCAAATCGGTGGCGGTTGACCGCTCCGTCGTCATCCAGAGCTTGTTCTTCCGCTTAAGCGGCGAGCCGCCGGGAGAGTCCGAGCTTGACGCCTATTGCGAGCGGCTTGGGGAAATCGTCTCCGCAGGCGGGAGCATCAAGCTGATCCAGGTCCACACCGTCGCCCGTCCGCCGGCCGAGGCGGCCGTGGCCGCCCTTTCCAACGCCGAACTCGACGCCGTCGCCGCCAAGGTCCGCACCGCCCTGCCCGACGTGCCCGTGGAAAGTTACTACGGCGCCGACGTCCCGCCGCAGACAGCCGGGTGAATAGTAGCCCGTAGCCCCTAGCCAGCCCCGAAGGGGCGAGAGGAAATAGCCGGGGGCATAAGCCCCCGGACAGGTGGCTAATAACGCTCTTAGCCCCGAAGTCCCGAAGTACCGAAGGTGCGCCGTTGGCGGGATGCCTTCGGTAGGGCGACAGAGATATTCCACAGCCGCGCGACACTGCCGCCCCGCCTGCCCGACGAATCGCGAGACGCGAGTTGCGAATTGGTGCGTAGCCCAACAAGCGGACAATAGACCATGTCTTGAGCCATGGTGTCACACGGCCGGCGGAAAATAGGCCATGGCGTCAGGACACGTAG
>JBKHJB010000172.1:0-4986 GCA_046538345.1 Phycisphaerae bacterium | reverse complement strand
GCGGGGTAAGCGCGGCTATTCGTTGGAGAACGTGTACTCGCCGTCCTCGCTTACGCGGCCGGTGAAGGTCTTTCCGCCGGCGCGGACGCGGATCTCGCCGCCGTGGAAGGTCTGTTCGATAACGGCCGGGCCGCGGAGCGGCTCGTACACGGCCAGGTGGTCGTCGTACACGAAACGCTCGCCGTCGCGCCACACCATGGGCAGGTCGCTATCGTGGTTGTAGCGAGCTTTGAGCGTCTTGCCGTCGATGCCGGTGAGCACGGCCGTGTCGCCGGAGACCTCCAGCGCGGCCTTGCTCTTCACACCCCGCTTGAAGTCGGCGTAGCTCATCCCGTCGGCGACCTCCAGGGCGAAGCCGATCACGCGCCCGCTAGGTCCGGTCGCCGTAAAGGCCTGCTCGTCCGGCCGGCGCTTGTTCAGCTTCGCGGTGATCTCCTCATCGATGCCGGCGACGTCGATGCGAATCGGGCGCAGGGCGGCCCACGTCTTCTCGAAGCGGATAAACCACACGTCGCCCTCTCGCTGGAGCTTGGCGGACTTGGGGATCATGCCGGTAAAGGTCACACCGCCGCCGTCGGGGTTGCGCTGCGCATCATTGTCCAGCAGGATCATCAGGTTATCGTGCTGGGCGATCTGCTGGCCCCACGGTTTCCAGGCGGGCCCGAACCCGTGGGTGGATACGACCATCACGTCGGCCCCGCGCTGCGAGTTGTGCGTGACGAGCTTCCACGGCAGCACGTTCCAGTGCTCGCGCTTCCGCCATGTGTCTTTGGGCGAGTCCGGTTCGGGGCTGACCACGCTGGCGAGCTGGAAAGTACGACCGACGTGCAGGGTCTCCCAGTAATGCGGGCGGCGCGGGTCGCCGAGGGTCCAGTTCTCCCACGGCGGGCGGTAGCCGACGCGGTCGTACTCCGGCTTGGTCGCTGAGAGCGTCACCGGCTTGTCGAACCGCTTCCGCGCCAGCGCCACGACTGCCGGCGGCGGGCGGTACGCGCTGGTGATGTGATGCACGTCGTCGTAGTGCCCGTGCGGGTTCATCTTCGGGTTGTCGCCGAAGTACAGCCAGCACGGGTGCACCGGGCCGTCCTGGAATACGACTGTCCGGTTGTTGTAGCAGCGGGCGCTGGGGCCGCCCCACGCGGCCCGGTAGTACTTCACGGCCGCCGCTGCGTACAGCCAGTCCAGCGCGGCCTTGGCCAGCCGCTTCACCTCAGGGTCCTTCGCGAAGTCGTACAGGTTGTGATACGGGGCCATGGTGTGGCCCATGTAGTTGGCGGAGTCCCACTCGCCCATACCGATCCAGTAGAGCGACTGGACGTAGTCGCGAATGCGTTTCTTGTACAGTTCGGCCGTCCGGCGGTTGCCGGTCTCCTCGGCCATCAGGTACACCGACGTCTGCCGCATGGCGCGGAGGTTGTCGGTGTTGCGGATGTCCACGTCGCTGCCGATGAAGTTGGGGTCCCAGGCGTTGCCCCAGTTATCGGCGGTGTACCACTTCTTGCGCACGTTCAGCGGGTCGGACGCCGTCCACTTCTTCGCGCCGCGGCGCATCCGCTTGCGGTAGTCGCTGTCCAGCAGGTCGCCGAAGAGAAAGTATTTCCGCATCTGGCCCTTGAGCGTAAAGCACCAGTAGTAGTCGATGCCGTGCGTCGCGCCGACGTTGCTGTGACCGGCGTCCTCCTTCTGGAGGAAGTCCGCGCCCACCTCAACGTTGCCGTTGAGGATGGCGAACATCGCCCGCGGGTAGCTGCCTTTCTCGTTCTCGCCCCAGGTGTTGCCGCCGACCTTTTGGCCTTTGTAGTGCTGGATAATGTGCCGGCTGCGCTTTAGGAAGCCCTCCTCCAGCGCGTCGGGGTAGGGGTTCCGAAAGCGATCGGGCACTTGCGGCGGCTTGCGGCCGATGAGGTCCCTCTGCGTGTCGGGGACGACTTGCGTTTCGGCGGCCTGCGTGTCGGTGGAAGACTGCGTCTGGGACACCGCGGGCAGCGTGAGAACAGCGAGGGCAAGAATGAACACAAAGGGCACGGAACGTCGCATGGAGGTCCTCCAGGGAGAGAGTTCATGTCTCATGTCGGTACGGACACAGTGTGCCCGCTGACGTTGGCTCAATCAAGGGCGAACGGTTGGGCTCAGAAGTCCGCGGCGGATGCAGAGTAACATTCTCGAGGCCGGCCGCGGGCTGTCCACGGCCAACGATGCGCTTGCGGAGCTGGGGCTGACCTTCGGAGACCTCGACGGCCTCAGCCCGGAAGAGCAGTTCAAGCTGCTGGCCGAGCGCATCTCGCGCGTGGCCGACCCCACACGCAAGGCGGCGCTGGCGATGATGCTGTTCGGCCGAAGCGGCACGAACCTGCTGCCGATGTTCGAGAGAGGCGCGGCCTGCATCCAACAGCTCCGCGAGGAGGCCCGGCAGCTCGGGCTTACCATGCCCGGCAAGGACGCGGCCACCGCCGAGCGGTTCACCGACGCCCTGGACCGCATGTGGAAGGTCGTCAGGATGGGCGTATTCCACATCGGGGCGGCGCTCGCGTCGGTGCCGGAGCGGGTCTATGTTTGAAGCGGTTGCCGAACACGAAAAGCAGTTCGTCGAGCCGAAGGGCGACGTTATCCGCTCCTTCCTGCCGAAGGACCGCCCCTGCCTGATCCTGATGGACGAGATTATCAGCTACGTCAGCACGTACCGCCGGGCCGGCTACCACAACTGCCTGTATAACTTCATTCAGTCACTATCGGAGACCGCCCGCGGCGAAGACAATGTGGTGCTTGTGGTTTCGGTCCCGTCCTCGGTCATCAGCTATACGGACGCCGACGAGTCCGACCAGCAGCGGTTCAAGCACATGCTGGATCGGCTGGGAAAAGCGGTCGTCATGTCCGCAGAAACCGAGACCTCGGAAATCATCCGGCGCCGATTGTTCGACTGGGGAGGCCTGCCTCCGGAGGGACGGCGCGCGGCGCAGGAATACGCCAAGTGGATCCAGGCGAATCGGCGGCAGTTGCCCGAATGGTTTCCGACCGACAACGCACGGGAGGCGATAGAGGCGACGTATCCGTTCCACCCCATGGCCATCTCGGTCTTCGAGCGAAAGTGGCGTTCATTGCCACGCTTCCAGCAGACGCGGGGCGTGTTGCGGATGCTGGCGTTGTGGGTCGCGCGGGCGTATCAGGACGGCTACAAAGGCGCGCACAGAGACCCGCTGATAGGTTTGGGCACAGCACCGCTGGAGGATCCACTTTTCCGCAGCGCGGTTCTTGAACAGCTCGGGGAGCAACGGCTTGAAGGTGCGATTACTACCGATATCTGCGGCTCCAAAGGGGCGTTCGCTACTCGCCTGGACGAAGAGGCGGTCGAAACCATCAGGAAAGCCCGGTTGCACCGAAAGGTGGCGACCACGGTGTTCTTCGAGTCCAACGGCGGCCAGGCCAGGGACGGACAGGCGACGGTTCCAGAGATCCGTCTGGACGTCGCCGAGCCGGAGCTTGATATCGGGAATGTCGAGACGGCCCTGGAGGCGCTGAGCCAGACCTGCTACTACCTGCGCGTTGAGAGGAACCGGTATGGTTTTGGCCTGTCGCCGAACCTCAACAAATTGCTGGCTGATCGCCGCGCGAACATCGGCGACGACCGTATCGACGATTGCGTTCGTAAACAGATACTGAAGGTCTTTGAGAAACAGCCGGGGGTGGAGCTTGTTCCGTTCCCGGGCAAGTCTCAGGATGTGCCTGATCGGCCGTTGGTGACGCTAGTGCTTCTGTCGCCGGATCACTCGATGGCCGAGAGCGGGACCATGGACATGATCAAGAAGGTGCTCCGTGAGCACGGCAGCTCCGGGCGAACCTTCAAGAGCGCGCTGATATTCGCGGTCCCCGAAAGTGATGCATCCCTTCGCGACGAAGCCCGGAAGCTGCTGGCTTGGCAGGATATCAAAGACGAGGAAGCAGAGTCGCTGGACGACCAGCAACAGCTGCAGCTCAGAGAAAACCTCGAAAAAGCCAGGCGTGACCTTCAGGAGTCAGTGTGGAGGACGTACAAGCATATCGCACTGCTGGGCAAGGATAACGATATCAGGATGGTCGACCTGGGGTTGGTGCATTCCAGCCAGTCCTCCAGCATGGTCAAGCTTATCGTGGACCGTCTGCGGCAGGACGGGGACATTGAGACCACGATAAGCCCGAATTTCCTGCTCCGTAATTGGCCGCCTGCGTTTACCGAGTGGGGCACGAAGGCCGTTCGGGACGCATTTTTCGCTTCGCCACAGTTCCCACGCCTGTTTGAAGGCGATGCCGTAATTAAACGTACTATTGCTACAGGCGTTTCCGACGGTATGCTCGCGTACGTCGGCAGATCGGGCGGCGGCTACGATCCATTCGTATTCGAGCAGAACATACGTGAGGATGAAGTCGAGATAACCGACGATATGTTCATCATTACGCGCGAAGAGGCTGAGAAACACGTCCAGCCACCGGAACTGACGCACTTGAGTATCACACCGGAGAATCCGATGGTCAAGCCTGGAGAGCATGTGACCTTTCAGGCGACCGGGCTGGACCAGCACGGACGACCGATGGAAGCCGGGGAAGTGTCATGGTCCGCTAAAGGCGGCGATATAGACAGC
Organism: Phycisphaerae bacterium; assembly: GCA_046538345.1. Taxonomy (GTDB): domain Bacteria; phylum Planctomycetota; class Phycisphaerae; order SM23-33; family SM23-33; genus PUND01. The sequence goes on along the minus strand of JBKHJB010000172.1, from coordinate 373 downwards.
AAGGGTGGCTTCAAGGCGGGTAGCCAGGAAGGCGAATATCTGATCGAAGCCGATGCAGGGGATGTGCATGCTCAGACCACGGTGATCATCTCAGAAAAGGAGCAACCCCAAACAGCGACTCCGGCCGAAGCGAAACCCGCCTCCGGAATCAAGGGGCTTCGATGGAGCGGCGAGGTGCCGCCGCAAAAATGGATGAACTTTTATACCAAAGTGCTAGCGAAGCACGCCACAACGAGCAAGCTGAAGCTAACGGTAAGCTTCCAGATTGAGCCAGATGACTGCCTTAGACCGGAGAGTCTTAAAGAGACAAAGGCACTTCTGCGCGAGCTTGGCTTGGATGATGACGTCCACCCAATGTGAAGAATGACAAGGC
>JBKHJB010000171.1:0-5043 GCA_046538345.1 Phycisphaerae bacterium | reverse complement strand
ACAAGGACGTCAACAAGTTCCTCACCTCACTGGACAATATCACCAAGCACGTCCAGGCGGGACTGACGGAGATATCGGCTTTGGACGACGTGCTGAAGCTGGGGCGGATTATCGCAGGCGGCGAGAAGGAGTTTGAAGAGAACCCCGTTTTGTCGTTCATCACTTGCGTTATCAAAAGCCCCTTCCAGGTGGTGGACGACACCGCCGAGAAGCTCATCGCCATCGCCCGCAGCAAGGCGCCGGTGGTCATCTCCAGCTCGCCGATGGGCGGGGCGACCGCGCCGTTCGACGAGTTCGGTATGGTCGCGCAGATAAACGCCGAGCTTCTCGCCGGCGTTACGCTCAACCAGCTCGCCTCACCGGGCGCGCCCGTGCTGTATGGCGCGGTGCCGGTCCGCACGCGGCTGGACAACCTCAACGACATGTACGGCGCGCCGGAGTTCGTGCACTACAACGCCGACTGCGCCCAGATGGCCCGCCATTACAAGCTGCCGTGCTATTCCACCGCCGGTGTGGGCGACGTGGACAAGCCCGGCATTCAGGCGACGGCGGAGAAGCTGCTTACGCTGCTGAACGTGCCTCGCTACGGCGCGCAGTACATCCACTACGCGTTCGGACTGCTGGAGCGGACCAACGTGTTCTGCCCGGAGCAGGCGGTTATGGACGACGCGCATATCGGCATCGTCAAGAATCTGCTCCGCGAGGGTGGCGTCGCCGCCAACCGCCGCGACGAGGTAATCTCGACGGTTCGCGAGGTGATGGAAAGCGGCCATAAGACTTACGTTTACCATCTACCGCTTCCGACGCGGCAGGAGGTGTACGTCTCGTACCCGCTGGAGGACGAGCACGACGCCCTCCACGCCGCACATCGCAAGTACCACGAAATACTGGATGCGCCGCGCAAGCCGCTGGACGACGAAACCCGCGATAAGATTCGCAGGGAGGTCCCCGGCGTGCTGCCGCAGGCGCTGGGTGAATAGGAACCGGGAAATACGCATATGACGGAAATAAAAAACGAGCAACAGATAAACAACGACGAGCAGATGGAGGCCTATTCGCAGGCCGTCCAGAGCGGACTTTACGCCAAAAAGAGCGGGCTTGTCGGCAAGTACGACAACGTACGACTGTACTGGGAAGATGAGCTGATGCGCATCTTCATGCGCCCGCACCTTCAGAAGCTCATCGAGCACAGTCAGTCGGAGATGCGACGGCTGCGGATACTGGACCTCGGCTGCGGCAGCGCAGACGGATACGAGCTGCTCAGCCGGGTGCGGCACAGGGATTCGTCCCTGCGCGACGACGAGGTGGACCTTCTGACGCCGGACGTTCTGGGGCTTTACAAGGGAATAGAGCTGAACACGGACCTCATGGAGCAGGCCCGGGGCATCTACGGGGACAACCCCAAGATGGTCTTCCAGCAGGGCGACTTCAGCGACGGCCTGCCGCTCAGCGAGGACGAGAAGCCCTACGACCTGTATTTCACGTCCTACGGCACCTGCTCGCACCTGAACGACGACGAACAGGCGGTGAAGCTGCTGGCCGACATCGCGCGGCGCGCGGACAAGTACTGCATTATCGTCTGCGACTGGCTGGGACGGTGGTCGTACGAATGGCAGTCGTTGTGGACCAACGACTTTGACCGCCTGCGGAACATGGACTACGTCGTGAGCTATATCTACAACGAGCAGGAGCGGCGGAAGCGCAGGGACGAGCTTCAGCACCTGACGCTGCGTCTGATGAGCCGCCCCGAGGCCGAGGAGATAATCGCCGAGGCGTCACACCGCGCGGGCGTGCAGATTCGCCCGGCAAAGTTCTTCGACCGCTCGGTGCTCACCGGCCGCCATATGGACACCGGCGACTACAATCCCCACGCCCAGCCCATACGACAGGCCGTCAATATGCTTCACGAGGCCAACATCCGCACCGACTTCGACGACCTGCTGGTCAACTATGTCCCCAAGCAGGGCTTCGAGGAATTGAACGACTTCATGGAGCATCTGACGGTCTGCTGGAATACGCTCGTGCAGTACGTCGATGAGCTGCTCCATCGCTACGACGAACGCGAGCGGCAGTTCGCCGGCGGCGCGCCGGATATACCGGAGAATTGCCCCGAACCGCTGCGTTCGATGATGCAACGCATGCGGATGGTCGTGGAAGGCATCGGCTGGCTTGGCATAGGTCTTCCGCGCGAGCATATAATTGAACCGCAGCTCGGATATGCATTGAGACACCTGGTGTCGAGTCTTCAGCGGGGCATGGGCTGCGGTCACGGACTGGTCGGAATTCTGGAGGTGGATAAGCGCTGATGACTGCCGTCGAAGACCCCGAAGACGTAATGATACGTCTGGAAAACGTCTGCAAGACGTTTCCGGGGGGCGTGGACGCGGTCTGTGACCTGTCGCTGGAGATCGCCCGCGGCGAGACGCTCGTTCTGCTGGGCACCAGCGGCAGCGGCAAGACCACCACCATGAAGATGGTAAACCGCCTCTACGAGCCGACCTCCGGGCGCATTGAGGTGGATGGTCAGGACATCATGGCCCAGGACCTCATCCGCCTGCGGCGCAGCATCGGCTACGCTATTCAGCACATCGGGCTTTTCCCGCACATGACGATGGCCGAGAACGTCGGCGTGGTCCCCAGATTGCTGAATTGGCCCCAGGAGCAGGTGGACGAGCGGGTGGACGACCTGCTCACGCGGGTGGGGCTGGAGCCGGAAAGCTTCCGCGACCGCTACCCCAGTCAGCTCAGCGGCGGGCAGCGCCAGCGCGTGGGTGTGGCCCGCGCCCTGGCGGCGGATCCGCCCATTGTGCTGATGGACGAGCCGTTCGGCGCTCTGGACCCCATCACCCGCGAGCAGCTTCAGGACGAATTCCTGGAACTGGAAAGCGAGATACAGAAGACCATCGTCTTCGTGACGCACGATATCTTCGAGGCCGTCAAGATGGGCGACCGAATCGCGCTTATGGACGAGGGTCGTCTCCAGCAGCTCGCCAAGCCGGCCGAGCTGGTGGAGCACCCCGCCAACGAATTCGTGGACAGCTTCCTCGGGCAGCACCGCTTCCAGCTTTCGCTGCTGACGCGGACGCTGAAAACGATGATGGGCGCCGAACCCGCCGGCGAGGCGCCGGCTCAGGCGCCGGAGGTACGCCTGCGGGCGCATCACTCGCTCATCGAGGCGCTGGACGCCTTCAAGAAGACCAACCGCGAGAAATTACCGGTCTACAAGGGTAAGCAGTACCTCGGCGAGCTGGAGAAATCCAAGCTGGTCTCTACCATCGCCGAGGTGCTCGGCCAGACGGGTGAATAGTAATGTTTGACTGGTTTACATGGCTCTGGACGTGGTTCGCCGACGGACTGGGTCGCGAAGTCCTTTTCAGGACGTACCAGCACATTTACCTTACGGTGATAGCGCTGGCGATTGCCATCGCAATAGCGCTGCCGCTGGGCGTGATTCTGGCGCGGACACGGTTCCGCGGGCTTGCCCAGGGCGTACTGGCGGCCGCGGGTGTCATACAGACCGTGCCCACGCTGGCGCTGATTGCTTTCGTGGTGGCGATCTTCGCGGCCATGCAGAAAGCCGGCTGGATCGACCTGCCCGCTATCGGCGTTTTTCCGGGCATCGTGGCTCTGACGCTTTACGCGCTTCTGCCTATCTTGCGGAACACCTTCACGGGTATCCAGCAGGTGGACGCCTCGGTTATCGAGGTCGCGCGGGGGATGGGCATGAAGCCCAGTCAGATACTTACCACCGTTGAGCTTCCTCTGGCGCTGCCGGTGATAATGGCGGGCGTTCGCATCTCCACGGTCTGGACCATCGGCATCGCGGCGCTGGCGGGACTGATAGGCGCCGGCGGAACCGGCGCCATCATCATGCGGGGGTTGCAGATGGTGAATATCAAACTACTGCTGGCGGGCACCATTCCCGCCGCGGCCCTGGCGGTGCTGTTCGACTGGCTGCTGGGGCGCATGGAGATCTGGCTGACCCCCTCGGGTATGCGACAAAGCCAACAGTGACGGGAGGCGGCGAGCAATGAGTATCATGGGCAAAATGGCGCTGGTGTTTGGGATTGTTGTGGTTATGGGTGCCGTCATGCTGGTGTCCGTGATCGTCATGGAAAGCGCCGACGTCCGAGTAGGCGGCAAGAACTTCACCGAGTCCTACGTACTCGGCGAGATGATGGCACTGCTCATCGAGGAGGAAACCGACCTTACGGTAGGCCGCCGGCTCGGGCTGGGCGGAACTCTAGTCTGCTTCGGGGCGCTTACCGGCGGTGACGTAGACTTCTATGCCGAATATACAGGCACAGGGCTTGTAAACATCCTCGAACAGGAAGTTATGCGCGACCCGCAAAAGGTTTACAACGAGGTCCAGAGCGCGTTCAACAGTCAGTTCAACCTCGTCTGGCTGGAACCGTTCGGCTTCAGCAACACCTACACAATTACCATGCGCGAGAACCAGGCCGAGGAGCTTGGCATCGAAACGATATCCGACCTGGCCGAGTACCTCCGTAACGGCGGCGAGCTGCGGGCCGGGTTCGACGCGGAGTTCATGGAGCGCCCCGACGGTTACAAGGCGCTGAAGGAAGCGTACGACTTCGAGTTTCCCTCCTCCCCCAAGCAACTCGACCCGGGTCTGATGTACCGCTCCGCGGCCGAGGGCGAGGTGGACGTTATCTGCGGGTTCGCCACCGACGGGCGAATACCCGCCTATGACCTGACCATCCTGGAGGACGACAAGGACTTCTTCCCGCCGTATGACGCCGCGCCGCTGGTCAGACAGGATACGCTCCAGCAGTATCCGGAGATCAGGGACGCTCTGAACAAACTCGGGGGACAGATATCGCCCGAGGAGATGCAGCACCTCAACTACCTGGTGGACGAGGAAGGTCGCGACGCCAAGGCGGTCGCGAGGGAATTTCTTCTCGAAAAGAACCTGATTTCGCCGAAAGAAGAACCGGCGTCGCAATCCCAGCCGGTGCGGTAGTCCGGCGGATGCTTGCGGTGTGTTAGCGAAACAGGGACTTTAGCCTGTCTAATTCGACT
>JBKHJB010000170.1:0-5079 GCA_046538345.1 Phycisphaerae bacterium | reverse complement strand
TGAGGGAGGACGGGCGAATGGTTTACCGCATCCGTTACAGAAAGAGCCGGGGGGCGAGCGAGGGCGAGCTGGTCGTAGAGGCCAACAGTCCCAGCGAGGCGATGCTGAAGTTCCGCCACGTTCACGCCGAGGCGCAGCGTCCCGCGGAGGTCGTCACGAGCGTGGCTCCGGAAGACGCAGACGCCGAGGAACCGTCCTCCGCGGACGACAACTGGTTTTGAACCACCGTACGCCGGCTGACGCCGGCTCATGGAATACCGAGGCGGGTCGGTCCCGAGGGCCCGACCCGCCTCCGGGTGGTTTTTCCGTCCGCCAGAGCCGGCTTCGCGAAAACGCGCGGCGTCTCAATCCTCTTCGAAGACCACCTTCCGTCCGTCGAACTTCACCTTCCTGTCGCCGACGGTAACTGTCGCGTCCAGACCGTCGCCTTCCACGCTCACGGCCGGTGGGTCGCCCCGCTGAACCGTGATTACCACGAAAAAGTTATCCCCGCCGGTGGCGAAGACGCCGGGGACGGGTCGGGGCAATTCCTTGCCGGCTGAACTGCCCGACTTGCCGGTCATGGTCTTCTGGCGCACCTCGGCGAACACGTCCACTCCCTCCGGAGCCACGAAAACGCCACGCATCGTGGCGCCGTCGGGTTTGCGGACGGTGAAGGTGTTGCCCTCAACGGTGGTGCGCTGGACGTCCTCCTCCGGGAGCTGCCAGGTCCAGAGCTTCTCTCCGCCGCCGTCGATTTTGTCCACGACGGCCATCAGGCAGGGCGCGCCCGAACGCTCGCTGTAGTCCACGCCGATTGAGCGCATGCCGGTTATGCCCGAGTCGGCGAAGGCGTCCGGGTCCCTCAGCCGCCCGTAGGAGCTGTAGCGTCGCGGGCCGTTGTCAACCTTGGCTGCATAAACGTCATTCATGTCCATGCTCACCACGCCCGAGCCGTCATCGTGGGTTTCCACGTGGGTAGCCCGGCCGCAGGCGTTGCCTATAATCGCTGAGTCCTCGGGCAGTTGGACCACGTTCTCCTCGAACCTGGCGCGGTTTCGGTCGGTGGGTCCCACGGTCCAGCGGTGTCCCAGCCCGGCGAGGCGGAACGTGCCGGCGTTGCCGGAATTCCAGCCGTGGATGGGAGCGGCCTTCAGCCAGACTTGAGCGACGAAATCGTCCCCGCCTTCCCAGCCGTCGCGGAAGACGTAGTGCCCGGCATCCGGCGCATCCCAGGTCAGCGGCATGGTTTCTGCCGGCGGTTGGGGCTGCATGTCCACCGGGTAGTTCAGGAAGGTGTACACCGAATTATGCCCGGCGAGCTTCTCGGCATCCGCCGCCGCATCACCGGCTACGTGCCTGTTCCACGCCCACAGGATCGTGGGTTTGTGTTTTTCGGGAACGATGGGGAACACCGGCGCGAAGAATTGCGGGTCGAGTTGCGGGCGTGTGTTTATTTCCTGTGCCCACGGATCGCCGTCGGCGGGGTAGATAAAGGGCATCATCTTGGCCGGCAAAAAGTGCGTCGCGTCCTCGTAACCCGATACGTCGCGGCAGAACATCTTGCGGTAGGCCGGGGCATATTGCATCGCCTCCGAGGCCGCGATGTTGCCGTAATGCGCCAGTTCGCCCTGCCAGCCACGCGTGCCCATCGCGTCGCGGTAGAAGCGGTACATCATCTGTCGGCCGGCCTGGAAGAGCTGCACGAAATCCTGGTCCTGACCGCCGGATTGCTCCCATCGCTCGTAGTTGAATCGCCAGTCGGCCAGGGCGTCCTCGTACTCGCTCTTGCGCAGCTCGGTAAGCTCCTCGGCCCGCTGCTCGTCCACCTCGACAAACCGTGGACGCATGAAGTGCCGCCCCCACGAGTTCATCCACTCCAGCGGGACGTCGAGCATCACGGGATAGAGACCCTCATCGGCCAGGTACACCGTGTCGCCGTCGTCCACGCGAACGCCGTTGACGTACATCGCCGCGGCGCCCAGCGAGACCGGCACGGTCACCCATCTGGGCCTGTCGTTGCGGATGACGGTGTAGAAGAAATTCCTGCACCACATCTCGCGGTCGGCGGCATTGGTGACGTCCAGTTGCAGTTCGCCGCCTGTCCGCCAGTAGCCCTTGTCTTTCTCGTGGGAGACGGGGCGGAAGGTGTGCGTCTCGCCGCCGTAGGTGACTTCCGTGCCGACCTCCGGACGGGCGTCGGGTATGCCGCCTATGTCCGCCAGCGGGTCGTCGTCTTCGGGCGTGAACTCGCCGTATCCGTCCAGACGTATGTCGATCGAGCGGATCCCCGCCAGGGCGCCTTCTGTCTTGCCGGACCGCAGGGCGTAAACGTAAATCCAGTCGTCGGGCATCTCGTCGCTCTGGAAGTCGATTACCGGCACGCCCTCACCCGGCGTGTAGTCGCGGTCGGGTTCGACATGCGTCCCCGCGGCCGGCTCAATCGGCTTTTTCGGCGGCGGGCCCTGCTCACCCCAGACCGCCAGCCCGGCGAAACCCACGCCGGTATAGAGGGGAGCCGACCAGTTGCTGACAATGTTCCAGTTGATGCCGCCGCCAAGGGTGTTCTGCGAGTAGAAGACCTTGTAGGCGCCCCAGACGAGATAGTCTTCCACCTTGCGCTTGTAGCTTTCGTCCCAGGCGTCGTAGCAGAAGTCGTAGGCGATCGCGACCCGGCGCATGCGGTCGCCGAGATTGTTCCCGAACTGGTTGGATATAGCGCCCGGGGCCATGAGCTTCTCGACGCGGTCGATGCACCTTTCGGCAAGCTCTTCGTCACCGGTCAATGCGTACTTGAAAGCCAGGCCCACAGCGCCGTCGCCGATATGCTCCATCGCCGCCTCGCCAAAGGGCGTGTCCATCCTCTCGCGATAGTGCTCCAGCTCGTCGGCGCGCATGAGTATCCGCGGATGCTCGCCCGGCTCGGCCGGCTCACCTTGACGAACCTTCGGCCGAGGTGGCAGGACCTTGCCTTCGGCTTTGCCTTCCATGTCGAAGCCCCGGAAGGTGCCGCTGTATTCGCCGGTCAGCTCGCCGTCGTCGTTGCGTGTCAACGCGATGTCGTAGCGTCCCCTGCCGGCGGCGCCCCAGCTCCACGAGTCGCCCCGGATGTCCATCGCCAGGGAGAGTTCGACGGCGTCTTCGGTAATCTCACCCTCCACGACGCGCCCGGGGTGCAAGGCGATATTGAAGTCCCCCGCCACGCCCCAGACGCGGCGGAACGCGCCGTCCTCCGCCCGGCGGATGTCCAGCAGCAGTGTGTCCGCGTGCTCGGGCTTCTGGTCGCCCTGGAATACCGCGTCGCGAAGAGCAATTTGCATTTCCATCCCTCCAGACGCATTGCAGCCCGCGGATACCAGGAGGATCACCGCCAGCGATATAGCTGCGTAGAGTATCGATGTCTTCATGGATGTCACCTTTCGGCAAACAAGGACCGTCGGTTTCGTTATTGGTTTAAACCTTGAGAAGGCGGCTGGATTCGGTCTGATTCGTAACATTGCGTCGCGGCCGGTGAACCAGCAGCGCCTTGTGCCCGGCTTGACTATCCTTCATAGTGTCATCGCCCGAGATACCAGCTAACGAATATCGGAGGTTCTGATAATGCGAACAATATCGTGGGGCACGATCGGCTGTGGCGACGTATGCGAGCACAAGAGCGGGCCGGCGCTGAAAGGCGTACCGGGCAGCCGACTGGTCGCCGTCATGCGACGTACACGAGAACTGGCCGAGGATTTCGCGCTGCGGCATAACGTCCCGAAGTTCTACGACAATATTGACGACCTGCTCGCAGACGAGGAAGTCCAGGCCGTCTATATCGCCACGCCCAACAATACGCATCTGAAGCCGGTACTGGCCGCGGCGAACGCGGGCAAGCACATCCTTTGCGAGAAGCCCATGGCCCGCAGCGCCGAGGCGTGCCGGCAGATGATAGACGCTTGCCGCGAGCACGACCTGTCGCTGGCGGTGGCGTATTACAGGCGATGCTACCCGAGCATCATGAGGGCGAAGGAGATTATCGACGCCGGCGAGATAGGCGGAGTGCGCGAAATCCGCATAAACGACGAATTCCCGCTCAGTCACCGCCTGGACCTGGTGCACTATCTCTGCGGCGATGCTGCCGCCGTGTTGAAGCGCAACGAAACACTACCCCCCGGCAGCCACGCCGAACAAGGCGAGGTGCTGCACGTAAGCACCCTCAGCGGCGCCGAGGCGATTATGAACGTAGGTTGGGAGGAGAAAAACGCGCCGGAGACCGTGGATATACTCGGCGACGCCGGGGAAATCCACGTTACGGATTTGAAGAAAGGACAACTCCGGGTCATCCGCGAAGGTCACGAACAGCAGGAGCAGCCGGGCCCCCTGCCTGCGACGCACTGGGGATTGGTGCAGAATTTCGTGGCGCATCTCAACGACGGCGAGCCGCTTGCGTGCGACGGCGTGGAAGGGCGCAAAAGCACCGTCATACTGGATATCGTCAACGAGCTGACGCCGGAAGACCCGCAGGTACCGGTGGACTATACTTAGCCCGCCGGACCCGCGGCGTCCTCCGAGATCTACGTGGGCTTGCTCAGGAGACCTTCAGTTCGCTGCTGGACTGCCAAAGCCCGTGAATGTTGCAGTACGCCATCGCCAGCAGCGTGCCCGGCTGGCTGGTCTTCATCGACGCCGTAACGGTATGGTTGGTATAGACCGGACCCTCGTTGGGACCCTTGGCCGACTCGCCGTGTGCGTCGAACTCGAAGCGCCCCACCTGGTAGGGGAACTTCGCGCCTTCCGGATGAAAGAACAGTGAAATCCACCGGATGTGATGCTCAGTGGTGTTCGGGTGGGCGACTTCTTTGCCCAGCGTCACCGTTACGTCGAAGAACTCATCCGCCTTTACCTGCTCCGCACACTCGATGACCGGTACGTGTTTCTCGCTTTTGAAATCCGCCGTCTGAAGCATTTCGCCCAACTGCTCTGCCATTTGTCGCTTCTCCTTTACTTGCAGGCATCTACTAAAGCGCCCGAGCCGCTCCCGGGCGCCTTTTCTCCCATATTGTAGGCGCAAACCTGTGCAAATACCCGCTTTGGCAGCGACACGGCGGGTCCACCTGGGAC
>JBKHJB010000169.1:0-5089 GCA_046538345.1 Phycisphaerae bacterium | reverse complement strand
CACATCCAACGCGCGGGGAAAAACGCTTGAACTTCGCTCCCTTGGTGTCATAATAGAATTTTCGAGTGTTTAAAAGTGAAGAGGGACTTTGCATGGGACAAATGCTGGCCGGTTTACTACGCCTGCAATCCGTCGAAACACAACGAACCCAGGTTAGACAGCGTCTGCGGTCGCGCCGGAGAGCGGTCCAGGCGCAGCAGGGTGAGATAGAGCAGCTTCAGCAACAGCAGCAGGACATCCGGGATCAGATACGACAGAAACGCAAAGAGGCCGACGCCTTGGAGCTGGAGCTTAAGAGCCGCGAAGATGACGTCTCGCGGCTTCGTTTGTCTCTTAACAGCGCCCGGACCAACAAGGAATACGCGGGTATCCTCACGCAGATCAATACCATCAAGGCGGACAACTCCAAGCTGGAGGAGTCGGCCCTGTCGATGATGCAGGAAATCGAGTCGCTCAACGAGCAGGTTGGACAGATAGCCCAGCGCATCGAGAACGAGAACAAGCGGCTGGAGAATATCCGCGAATCCAACAGCGCGGAGGTGGAGCGCCTCAACGAGATGCTCCAGGACCTGGACGCCAAGCGGGCCGAAGCCGCCCGGGATATCCCCCCCGAGGCGTTGGCGACTTTCGAGCGCATCGCGGAGACCTATGACGGCGAAGCGATGGCGCCGATCGAGGTTCACGGCAAAAAGCCGCCTCACACGTACATCTGCGGGGGCTGTTTCATGACGCTCAGCGCCGAACATGCCAATGCACTGCAGACGAGGGACGAGATCCGGACCTGTGACAACTGCGGGCGGATTCTGTATCTCGAACCGCAGCAGCAGGAAGCCCCCAAGGACTGAAACAGACCGCCACGAGGATATCGGGACAGGATCATGGACGCCGACGGAGATCTGCGAGTTCGCCTCGAGGTGGATGGTGGTTCCAGGGGTAATCCCGGACCGGCCGGCGCCGGCGTTGTAGTTCGCGACGACTCCGACGGGCAGGTGCTCCAGGAGTTCGGCATCTTTCTCGGAAAAGCCACCAATAACGTCGCGGAATACCGCGGGTTGTTGGCGGGGCTTCAGCGGGCGGCGGAACTGGGCGCCCACGAGGTCGAGGTCGTCAGCGACTCGGAGCTGTTGGTCCGCCAGATGACCGGCCAGTACCGCGTGCGAAACAAAGGTCTGCTTGAGTTGTATGAACAGGCACAGCAGTTTGTCGGTCGGTTCAAAAAATGCTCATTCCGGCACGTCCGCCGGGAGCAGAACACCGCCGCCGACCGACTGGCGAACCAGGCGATGAATCTCAAACGGGACGTGGACGAAGCCACCCAGGCGTAATATGCCCCGCGTCCGGGGTGGATAGGCGTGCAATTCAGGAGGCACCGTGCCGCAGTTTTCGGAGCAATTTATCCAGCAGGTCGCCCAGTCCACGGATATCGTGGACCTGGTCTCGGAGGTCGTCGCGTTGAAAAAGCGAGGCCGCGAGTTCGTAGGTCTCTGCCCGTTCCACGACGACCACAGTCCGTCGCTTTACGTCTCGCCCGCCAAGCAGATATACAAGTGCTTCGCCTGCGGCGCCGGCGGCGGTGTGTACCAGTTCGTTATGCAGCAGGAGAACCTCAGCTTTCCCGAGGCCGTCCGCTCGCTCGCCGACCGCGCCAACATACCGCTTCCCGCCGAACGGACCACGCAGCAGGCCGGTCCGTCCAAGAGCGACCTCATCCGTGCCTGCACCTTTGCGGCGCGGTTCTATCGCGACCAGTTGCGCTCACCGGCCGGGGCTTCCGTTCTGGAGTATGCCCGCAGCCGGGGGCTGAGCGAAAAATCCATCGAGCGGTTCGGGCTGGGATACGCCCCCAACGGCTGGGACGCACTGGCAACGGCTGGGCGAAAGGCGGGCCTTCGCGAAGAACTGCTGCTTGCGGCGGGGCTTATCTCGCGGCGGGACGAGGGCGGATATTACGATCGCTTCCGCAACCGACTGATGTTCCCCATACTTGACCTCCAGGGCCGGGTCATCGCCTTCGGCGGACGGGCACTGGACGAGCAGCAGAAGGCGAAGTATCTCAACAGCCCCGAGACAAGCATCTACGACAAATCCGCCCAGCTTTACGCCCTGAACTGGGCCAGGAAGGGCATAGCCGAAAAGCAGCAGGCGGTCGTGGTGGAGGGTTACCTCGACGCGCTGATACCGCTTCAGGAGGGGCAGGGCAATGTCGTAGCTACGCTGGGTACGTCGCTGACGGAGCGGCACGTGCGGCTGCTGTCGCGATTCGCCCGTTCGGTGGTGCTGGTATTCGACGCCGACACCGCAGGGGCGGCCGCCAGCGAGCGGGCGCTGGAGATGTTCCTGGCACAGAAGCTGGACGTGCGGGTCGCGACGATACCGGCGGGCAAAGACCCCTGCGACTACTGTCTCTCCGAAGGCGGAGAGGCGTTCGCGCAGCTCGTGGACCACTCGCCCGACGCGATGGAATATGTCTGGCGCCGACGCCGGGAGGCGCTGACCAGCGAGGATGCCACACCAGCCGAGCGACAGCAGGCGGTGGAGGACTTTCTGCGGCTGGTGGTGTCCTCGTCCGCCTACGGCGCCATCGACGAGGTCCGCCGCGGGCACCTCGCCCAGCATATAGCGCACCTGCTGAACATTCCGCCGCGCGACCTTCAGCAGCAGATGCGGCGTCTGGGCAGACGCGTTCGCAGGCCTTCCGGTACGCCGAAAGCCGCCGAGTCCGACCAGCAGCCGGTGGACCTCGCCCAGCGGCAGGTGCTGGAGGTGTTGCTGAATCGACCCGATCTGTACGACCATGTGGCCGAACGCATCGGACCGGAAGACTTCAGCGACCCCCGACTGCGACGAATCGCCGCTGTTGTATGGCGACTCGCGGAGAAAGGGCGGTTGACGCTGGAGGAACTGTTGGCCCGCGAGGACCTGGCCGAGCTTGGTCCGCTGGCGGCCGAGCTGGCGTCGGCGAGCGAGCAGAGAGGCAACGACGAACAAACACTCTCCGGAGCCGTAGAACATATGGCTACGCGTCGTCACCGCCGGGAGATTGAGGACCTGAAGCTCCGCAGCAGGACCGACGACGAGGCGTTGCGGCGGCTGGGGAATCATCATCGAAGTCCGGACCCCCGGAGATATCCGAAGATTACCTGACGTCGCGCTGTCTCAAGGGGGCGGGACCGCGCCTTATAATGAAATGGATGGCGATTGACTTTGGCTTTGGAGGCGGCGTAGATTATTGCGTTTAAACCGGCGACGGCGAACTATAGCAGCCGAGGAGGCATAGATGTCAGAGGCGCTTGACCGCAGTGTCAAAACGCTGATCGCTCGAGGTAAGGACAAGGGCTACCTTACCTACGAGGAAATGAACGAGGAACTGCCCGACGAGGCGGTTTCACCGGATCAGATAGATTCGCTCCTGATGATGCTCGATGAGTTGGGTATCGAGCTGATGGACGAGGCCGAGGCGAAGAGGCGTCGACCTTTCGAGAAGGACGATGCCGAGGACGAGGAATCGTCCGGCTCGTCCGGCGGTGCGGAGCTGGAGCTTGATACCCGGCGCATCGACGACCCTGTCCGCATGTATCTTACCCAGATGGGTGAGATACCCCTGCTGACGCGCGACCAGGAGATCGCGCTGGCCAAGAAAATCGAAATGACGCGGATGCACTTCCGCCGTCGTGTGCTGGAAAGCGACTACTGTATCCAGCAGGCGGTGGAAATACTCTCGCAGGTCTATGCCGGCGACCTTCCGTTCGACCGGACCATGAAGATCTCCACCGCGGAGAATCTCTCCAAGGAAACCATCACAGAGCGGATGCCGGCCAACCTCGAGACCGTCCGCATGATTATCGAGGCCAACCAGGCCGACTGGGCGAAAATCAAATCCACTACCAGTGAATCGCAGGTACGAACGCTGCGAAAGCAGCTCTGGCGACGGCGACGTCGGGCGGCAAAGCTCATCGAGGAGCTGTCCTTGCGGACCAGCCGTATCCAGCCACTGATGCGCAAGCTCGAGCACATCTCCGGGAAGATGCAGGAGCTTCATCGCGAGATCGCCTCCGCCGACACCAACGGTACGCCCCGCGAGGACGTACAGGTTATGCACGAGGAACTGGACGGTCTGACCGACCTGGTGCTGGAGTCGCCGGATATGCTCCACAAGCGCGTCAAGGCCATCCAGAAGAGCTTCAACGATTACGAGCAGGCCAAGCGGGAGCTTTCCGCGGGCAACCTGCGACTGGTGGTCTCCATCGCCAAGAAGTACCGCAACCGGGGTCTGAGCTTCCTGGATATCATCCAGGAGGGCAACACCGGGCTGATGCGCGCGGTGGACAAATACGAATACCGCCGCGGGTATAAGTTCTCGACGTACGCGACGTGGTGGATTCGCCAGGCGATTACCCGTGCCATCGCCGATCATGCCCGCACCATCCGTATCCCGGTGCACATGATCGAGACCATGAGCAAGCTGCGTAATATCTCCAAGCGTCTTGTCCAGGAGCACGGCCGGGAGCCGCGAATCGACGAGATCGCCCGCGAGGCCGGCATGACCATGGACGAGGCCCGCAGGGTCCTGAAGATTTCGCGGCACCCGATTTCGCTGGACCGCCCGGTCGGCGAGAGCGAGGACAGCTACTTCGGCGACTTCATTGAGGACGAAACCGCCGAGAACCCCGTCGAGACGGCCGGTACGGAGATGCTCAAGGACCGGATCGAGGAGGTCCTCAAGACGCTGACGTACCGCGAGCGGGAGATTATCAAGCTCCGATACGGCATCGGCGACGGATATACCTACACGCTCGAAGAGGTCGGCCGGATCTTCAAGGTCACCCGCGAGCGCGTCCGCCAGGTCGAGGCCAAGGCGATCCGCAAGCTCCAACACCCGGTGCGCGCCCGGAAGCTCGAGGGCTTCCTCGAAAACAAAGCGGCGGCCGAACAGGAGTAGTCCGCGCGGCAGGCGAGAGCCAACAGCTTGCTCCCCGCAGAGTGGAAGGGGCGGGGCGGATACTTGCCGACATGAGCCATCAGCGGGGAAACCATCGGCCGTAGACTCACAGTTTGCGGCTTCAGCCGTGGTGTTCACTTGCGCAAGGGG
>JBKHJB010000168.1:0-5107 GCA_046538345.1 Phycisphaerae bacterium | reverse complement strand
ACATCCTGCTGCTGGGCGATGTTGACGGCAGCGGCAACTACATCACCAACAACACCGCCGACGGCAGCGGCCGGAGCATCCAATGGTCGTGCGAGACCAACGCCGACATCAGCGGAAACAGCGGCTTCACGGTTGAGGATTGTCAGTAGCTGATGGTAGTTAATTAGAAAAACATACCGTCTGTGAACGGACGGGCACGATAAGGAAGTAAAAACAGAAAGCGGCGGGTCGGTCTTCCGGCCCGTCGCTTTCGTTTTGCGCGAAAAGGTCTGCCTGGTGCTATTCGCCTTCGGTCGGCGAGTCGGGCAGTGCTATCCTGACCTGCTGCTTCTGGAGGACCGTTCCGGTCACCTGCGCCAGCTCCAGCCGGGCTACGTTGTAGTCCGTTCTCGCCTGCCACAAGCTACGTCTGGCTTCCGCGAGAGTCTGCTGCGCCTGGAGCAGGACGAGGAGGAACTCCGGCGTCTTCTGCTGGATGACAAGCCGTTCCTCCAGTCCCTCGGCCTGGGCGCGGGCGGCATCCACAGCCGCCTTCTGAACCTCTATCCGTCGCCAGGCGGTTTCCACCGCCCGTACGCGCTCGTTGACTCTCTGAGAGACCCTGTCGGCGGCGTCCTGCATTCGCGCCAGGGCTTGCCGCCTCTGGTACCTGGAGCCGCGAAGCTGCGCCCGCGCGGCGCGATTGCCGGGGGGATACTCCATGCGCACGGCAATGCTATAGCTGACGTAGTCAAAGGTCCAGAAATCATCGTTCGCATCACCGCTTGTACCACCCAGACCGTCCACGCTCGCCGAGCCGGTTACGTCCAGGCGCGGAAGTATTTCGTTCTCGGCCACGCGGACCTCTATGTCGGCGGCGGCTATCGCCAGTCGTGCCTGCTCCAGCAGAGGACTGTGCTCGATTGCGGTTCGCAGCTCCTGACGTCTGTCCAGCTTGACCGGACGGGTGGGCGGTTCGGTGGTGAGTACCAGTTCGAAGTCCTCCAAAGGACCGATATCCGGATGGGAAACCAGCCGGGCCAGTTCTTCGGCGGCGTCTTCGGCCTGCTTGCGTGCCAACACCAACGCCGCCTCGCGCGCCCGCAGGGACGCCTCGACCTGGGCGATGACCGTCCTGGCCGGAGCGTCCACATCCCGCCGGGCCTCCACCTGACGCAGCGTACGGCGGGTGGCGTCGAGCAGTTCCTCCTGAATGCGGACATCCTCCCGTGCCTGCTTCAGCCGCCAGTAGGACGTGCGCACCTCGGTAACGACCTGCTCTACGGTCTGTCGAAACTCGCTTAACGATTGCCGATGGGTCAGACGGGCCAGTCGCAGGCGGGAGAGGTTGTACTCCGGCCAGCCGCCCCGCAGCAACGGCTGGGTGACCTCCAGCGCGAGCGTCGGCTCGTATCTGGTACTGAGAGTGCGGAAGGCGTTATTGTCCCAAGTCCGGGTCATGGACCAATCCAGCGTCCATTCCGCGCCGGTGATGAGCTTCTGTGCGAAACCGGCGGAAAACTCTCGCACGTCGGACTGACCGCCGCGGAACGTGCTGTCGGTAGGCATGTCCTGTTGCTGGTAGCCGAACCCGGCGTTGGCGACGAGGTCGAACTCGGCGGCCGCCCGGGTCATATCCTCGCGGGATATTGCGGGATCGAAACTTGCCACGGCGATTTCCGGATTGCCCGCCAGGGCGCAGACGATCGCATCATCCAACGACAGTTCAACCCGCCGCGGGTCCTGCCCCTCTATGTTCAGCGACGGAAGCTCGACCGCAGCCGCCGGTGTGAAGAAACCTTCCGAGTCGCGGTCGCCCCTTGGCTGGGGCATGCGCCCGGCCATGGCTCGCTGATACTCGCTTACAACGCCCCCGTCGATCGGCTTCGACCGGACGCAGCCGTGCAGCGTCGCCATAGACACAGCAATACATACCGCCAAAGCCGAGGCCATCGCACAGCGGACCATCGTAAAATTTTTCTGCCTCATCTCACGCTCTCCAATCAGAAGTCGCCGTGACCGGTGCACCGGAGCAAAGCGAGGACTACAAGCTAGCCGTCAAGCCGAGTGTCCGCAAGCAAGACCACGCTTTGAGGCGCCGTCAACCTTCCCTGCCGGCGAAGCCGAGATGCTCGTCGAGCCAGTTGTCGGTTCTCAGAACGGCCTTTCGCTGCCGCAGCGCGAGACGCTCGGCTCGCCGCTGGGCGACGTCGAAGACCCGTCGCGTCACGGGCGACGATATCTCCCGGTCGGTCTCCGGGGAGCGGGCACGCAACGTCCGTGTCATGTGGGGCGCGTAACGACGGGGCAGCTCGTCCTCCAGCGAGACAATAGCGCCGGCGCTGCCGGGGTCGCCCTGGCGGGCGGACCGGCCGAAAAGCTGGCGGTCGATGCGGCCGGCCTCGTGGCGTTCGGTGGCAAGAACGTGCAATCCGCCCAGCTCCGCAACGCCTTGCCCGAGCCGGATGTCGGTGCCACGACCGGCCATGTTGGTCGCCACGGTAATGCGCCCGGGCTGACCGGCGCGGGCGACTATCTTCGCCTCCTGGCTGTGGCGGACGGCGTTGAGCACCTCGTGACCCAGCTCACGGTCTCGCAAAAGCTCGCTGAGATGCTCGCTCGCCCGGACGCTGCGCGTACCGACCAGTACGGGCCTGCCGAGGCGATGCATTTCGGCGATTTCGGCGACGACCGCGCGCCATTTGGCGTCTTCGCAGGCAAAGACCCTGTCGGGCAGAATGTGCCTCCGGCACGGGCGGTTGGTGGGGATGACCGCTATGGGCAGGTGATAAATCTGCCAGAACTCGCGCCACGCCTCGGCGGCTGTGCCGGTCATGCCGGAGAGGTTGCGATACAGCCGGAAGAACCGCTGGAAGCTGATGCGGGCGTACGTGTCCTTCGGCGGGTTGACGGTAAGGTCCTCCTTGGCCTCGACGGCCTGGTGCAGACCGTCGCGCCACTCGCGGTCGGGCATCATCCGGCCGGTGAATTCATCGACGATGACGACCTTGCCGTCCTGGACGACGTATTGGCTGTCGCGCAGGAAGAACCACCGCGCGGTCAGCGCCTGGGTGACGAGTTCCTCTCGCCTTCTGGCGCCGGACCAAAGCCCTCCCATGCCCTCGGTCAGCTCCGCAAGGCGGCGTTGGCCGGCGGTGGTCAGGCGAACTTCCTTGTGTCGGCGGTCGATGCGAAAATGCTCGGGGGGCCGCAAATGCTCGGCAAGTTGCGACGCCTCCTGAAACGCCTCGACCTGCTCCGGGTTGGGAGCGTCGCCGGAGATGATCAGCGGCGTGACGGCCTCGTCTATGAGAACGCTGTCGGCCTCGTCGACTATCGCCGTGTCCAACCCGCGCTGGACGAGCCGATCCGCGCCAGGTCCGCGGCCGGTGGCGATTTTGTCGATAAGCGCATCGGACAATCCGCGAATGTTACCCATCGCCAGGCGGTCCCGCAGGAAGTCGGCCGTCACCTCCTTGTTCGTGCAGTAGGTGATATCGGCGGAGTACGCGCAGCGGCGCTGCGGCGGGGGCATGGACTGTTCGATATGCTCGGTCCGCAGACCGCAGAATTCGTACACCGGGCGCATCCATTCGGCGTCGCGACGGGCGAGGTAGTCGTTGACGGTAATTACGTGACACCCCCTGCCCCGCCAGCCGGCGACCGTCGCGGGCATGGTGGCGGCGAGCGTTTTGCCTTCGCCGGTGGCCATCTCAACAATGCAGCCCGATTCCAGCCCCAGAGCGGCGGCGACCTGCACTGCGAAGGGCTTAAGCCCCAGCTTGCGTGCCGCCACCTCGCGGACCAGCGCGAAGGCGCGGTCGAGGTCGTCCTTTTCGTCGCGGCGACGACGGAATCGCTCGCGGAGCGTCTCGGCCGAGTCGCGCAAAGCGGCGTCGGAAAGGGAGGCGAACTCGCCGTCCATGGACAATATCCGTCGTGCGCGGCGCATGAGCAGCCGCGTCCGCGGGACCGCCCGCCGCACGGCGCCGGAGGCGGCGTCCCAGACGGCGTCCAGCCCGCCGGGCAGCTCGTTGCCGTTGCGCCTCTGCGAGAGCATCCGCCAGGTGGCGGCCGGGACTGAAGCGTTCTCGGAAATGTTCGGGTGTCGGCTCATTCAAGACCGCCTCAGCGGTAACGTGACACGATAAGCATATCGCGCTACCGCTGGTGAGTGCACCCCTTCCGCGGGCCTTCGGGAGCTGCGGACAGACTTCAACAAGCCCGGACTGTCACGTTTTCGCGCCCGGTGGGCTTGTGGTCTCGGCCCTTATACGTCGGTGGTTATATCTCGGATGATGTCGAACGGCGCCTGCGCCTCGGCCGCGCCGTTGGCCCGGGCGGCTTGCGCGGGACGGGCACGTCTCCAGGCGGGCATCAACTCCTGAGGTGGCGAGAGGACATCGACCGTATCGTGAGCAGCCGAAGAAGCCCGCTGCGGTAATGAGAGGTCCGGTGGCGCGGGCGGCGTCAGCGGGACGCTTCCGCTGAGTATGTCGGCGGTTTCCAGCGACGACCGGTTGGGCGCATCCGACTCCTCGCGCCGGGCCGCATCGTGGGCGGCCGCCGCCAACGCGGCTTCGTCGTCCTCGGCGGGTGCTTGAGTGGATTCATCCACCGCCGCGGCTGTGGTTGTCGTCGTGGTCGTCTGGCTGACTTCCGTGGTGGTCTCGGCGGCGGCCGATCCGGTCCAGTTGGCAAGGATGGCCGCGAAGTCGGTGTTTCCCACAGCGCCGTCGCCATCCACATCGCCGTCGGTCCAGCCGTAACCGGTTCCCGTCGGGTCCCAGTTGCCAGAGACGGTGGTGAAGTCTGTCTCGTCTATGTAACCGTCGCGGTTCACGTCGCCGGGGGTGGCGACGTGGACCGTCACCGCGTCCGACCAGGCGGACAGCGCGTCGTTGTCGGTCGCCTGTGCTTCCAGCGCGTACGTGCCGACTGCCGGCGAAGTCCATGTGTATCCCCAGCCGTCGGAGGAGTCCGTATCGGTGAACAGCAGGTCTCCGTCGGCGTAGAAGCCGACCTCGGTGACCGTACCATCGGCGTCCGCGGCGTCGGCAGAAATCAGCATGTTCTCGCCTTCGGCAATCGTATCGTTCTCCGCAGGTGTCGTGATGGACACGGTCGG
>JBKHJB010000014.1:0-22624 GCA_046538345.1 Phycisphaerae bacterium | reverse complement strand
CTAGACCACATACTTCAGGACAACGAAGCCGCCCACCAGCAGCACTGTGAACAGCAGCGCCAGCCAATTGAAGTATTTCTCTATAAAAGGCGTGATCTTCGGCCCGAACAGACGCATCAGACCCGCGACCAGGAAGAACCTCGCCGAGCGGCTGACCACCGCCGCCACCGCAAACCACACGAAGAACAGCCCGGGCCTGACGACTTCCGGACCCGTCCCGAAGACTCCGGCGGTGATCGTCGCCACCTTGAACGGGATGGGCGAGAAACCGGCCGCAAAGATGATCCAGAAGTTGTACTTCTCGTACATCAGGCACGCCTGGTCGAACACCTCCGGCGTAAAGCCCGGAACGTAGTTGAAGAAAATCCCCTGCACCCCCTGCCACGCCAGCCAGCCGATGCAAAAACCCAGCACCGCTCCGGAGACGCTGGCGACCGTGCAGATAATCGCATAGCGCACCCACTTGCGGGGGTTGCCCAGCACCAGCGTCATCAGCAGCACGTCCGGCGGTACGGGGAAGAAACTGCTCGCCGAGAAGCTAAGTATGAACAGCGCCACCGACGACGACGGGCGATACGCCCACGCCAGCGTCCAGTTGTACAGCCGCCGGTGCACATGCCACCATGGAACCTGTTGCAGCGTGCCTATGCGCGCGCCGCAATGCTCGCAGAACTCCGCCGCCGCGGGCACCTCCATGCCGCACCGGCCGCAGGTCCGCCCGACCGGCTCAGTCCTGGTTGTCTCGTCTGTCTTGGCGATGGTTGCCTCCGTATCGACGAACAGTAGAACCGCCCCGCTACGGCGTGTCAATTCGCTCGGTCAATACGACCTCGCGACGACGACGCTGTACGGTAGAATGCAGACGATGAACCGAAAGCCGGAAAAGGGTGTCGTAGCGGTGAGCGGCGGCGTGGACTCCGCCGTCGCGGCGCACCTGCTGCGCGAGCAGGGCTACGACGTCGTCGGCGTGCACTTTACGTTCGACCTCGGCGACGGTTGCTCGGCCGTCGGTAGCGAAGAGGACGCCCGCCGCTCCGCCGAGGCGCTGGGCATTGAGCTGCGCGTGGTCTCGACGACCGAAGCGATGAAGCCGATTATCGACTACTTCGTCGCCGAGTACGCCCGCGGCCGGACGCCCAACCCCTGCCCCGTCTGCAACGCGACGGTCAAGTTCGCCCGCTTGCTGGCGCTGGCGGACGACCTGTCGGCCGATTTCGTCGCTACCGGCCATCACGCCCGCGTGGTGCGCGAGGGCGATGCGCCCGCACTGTACCGCGCACGCTACCGCGCCAAGGACCAGTCCTACGCCCTGTTCGCCCTGCCGCGCGAGTTTCTGCACCGCGTGGTGCTGCCCGTCGGCGAACTGGCAAGCAAGCAGGAGGTCCGCGAAATCGCGCGCTCGCTTGAGTTGCCCGTCCACGACAAACCCGAAAGCCAGGACATCTGCTTCCTCGCCGCCGGCGATTATACCGAGCTTCTCGCCGCTCGCTCGCCGCGGGCGCTGCACGAGGGAAACATCGTCAACTCCGCCGGCGAAGTGCTGGGCCGACACGCCGGCGTCGGACGCTACACCATAGGTCAGCGACGCGGGCTGGGCATAGCCGCGGCAGAGCCGCTCTACGTGACCGCCCTGGACGCCGAAACCGCCACCGTAACCGTCGGACCGAAGTCGGAGGTCTTCTCGGCCTCTCTTACCGCCTCACACGCCAACTGGCACTGCGATCCGCCGGACGAGTTCGCCGCTGTGGTTAAGGTCCGCTACAACCACGAAGGCGCGCCGGCGCGGGTGCGCCTGCTCGGCGACGGCCGATTCGAGGTGCGCTTCGACGAGCCAGTCGCCGCCGTCACGCCCGGACAGGCGGCCGTCTGCTACGACGGCGACCGACTGCTCGGCGGCGGATGGATAGACCCGTCCGAAAGATGACCCCCTCTACGCAAAACACTTCGCGGGAGCACGTCTCCATCCTCGCCGTACACAGCGGAGCGCTGGGCGACGTTATCCTCTTCGGCCATCTGCTGGCAAATCTGCCAGGTGAGACAACACTCGTCGCCGGCGGCGAGAAGGCCCGGCTGTTGACCGCCGCCGGCGTGGTGACGGCCGCCATGGACTTCGACACGCTGCCCATCGACGAGCTTTTTGCCGAACCCCAGCCGTCGCAGCCGCAGCTCCCCAAGCTGCTGGGCGGACACCACCGACTGATAAGCTGCTTCGGAGAAGGTGACATGCGCGTGCAGCTCCGCCTATCGGCCGCCTGCGGCGCGGCGGAGTCCGCCTTTCTGCCCGTTCGCCCGCCTGCCGGCTCCACCGCCCACCTGCTGGAACACTGGCGGGATATGCTCGGCTTTTCGCAACCCGTCCGCCCGGCCAATTGGTGCGTGCGGGACGCATGGCTCAGCGACGCACGTTGCCTGTTGGAGGGAACGGGAGTCAATCCCGACATCGCTTACCATGTCCTGCACCCCGGCGCGGGCGGAGAGGCGAAACGCTGGGACGCCGGCGGCTTCCGCAAGACGGCCGAGCGACTCACACAGCCCGTGTTCGTCCTGGGCCCCGTCGAGCAGGATCGCTGGAGCACAGCCGAGATAAACTCGCTGCGCTCAACCGCGCCGGTAATCGACCGGCCGTCACTGACCGCCCTTACCGGTCTGCTTGCAGGCGCGGACGGATACGTCGGCAACGACTCCGGCGTCTCGCACCTGTCGGCCGCTTTGGGAACACCGACGGTCGCAATATTCACCGCAACCGCGCCGCAACAGTTTGCACCGCTGGGACCGGCCGTGCGTACCATCGACGCCCGTGTCGGCACTCTTACACCCAACGACGTCCTGGTCGCTCTGGCGAAAATGAGCCGCTGAGACGGCGGTTCCAGCGACGCCCGCCGGCTCGTACAATACTGCCCATGCTTATCCGGACGAAAATACTCGCGACTGTCGGACCCGCCTGCGGGGAAGTGGAGGACCTTCGGCGCATGGTCCGCGCCGGCTGCGACGCGCTGCGAATCAATTTCTCCCACGGCGACGACGAGCAGCGGCAGCGATTCCTGGACAACATCCGCGCTGTGGAGCATGAGCTTTCCGAGCCGCTGGCGGTAATGGCCGACTTGTGCGGACCGAAGATCCGCGTCGGTCCCATCTCCGGCGGGTCGGTCCTGCTGGCCGACGGGCAGGAAGTCGCCATCCAGCGCGAGCCGTTGGAAGGACGTGCAGACCGTATCTCCACCACGCTCGCGGAACTGGTCGATTGCGTTAAGCTCGGCGATACCATACTGCTAGACGATGGGCGCATACGGCTGGCTGTCGTAGAGACCGACCCGCCGGATGAGATCCGCTGTCAGGTCGTGCACGGCGGCGTGCTCGCCGAGGGCAAGGGCGTGAACCTGCCCGACACCAAGCTCAGCATCCCGGCTATGACGGAAAAGGACCACCGCGACATCGCCTGGATAGCACAGCGCGACTTCGATTACGTCGCGCTGTCGTTCGTACAGTCGGCCGACGATGTGGAGCTGCTCAAGCGCCTTCTCCCTGAGAGCGGCTCGGAAGCCCACGTGGTGGCGAAGATAGAAAAGCCCCAGGCGCTTGCGGACATTGAGCGGATAATCGAGTCCGCCGACGCCGTCATGGTCGCACGCGGCGACCTGGGCGTGGAGATGGATCTGCCGGAGGTGCCCATCGCGCAGAAACGGATCGCCGCCTTGTGCCGGCGTGGCGGCAAGCCCTGCATAATCGCAACGCAGATGCTCGAGAGCATGACGCACTCGCCCCAGCCGACACGGGCGGAGGTCTCCGACGTGGCCAACGCCGTGCTCGACTGTACCGACGCGGTGATGCTCTCCGGCGAGACGGCCGTGGGCAAATACCCGGCCGAGACCGTCGCCATGATGGACTCGATCGTCCGCGAGACGGAAAACTATCAGGATACCACGGGCGCGAATGTGGAAGTTACCTACGCCCCGGCGCGGACCACAGCGGCGTTGGCGGGCGCCGTAGGTGAGATCATCCGTCGCGAGGACATCTCCGCGGTGGCCGTGTTCACCTCCACGGGAACCACCGCGAGGGTCATGTCCAAGAACCGTCCGCCCGTCCCCATACTGGCGCTTTCGCCGGATGAAAAGGTCGTCCGACGGATGCGGCTGTATTACGGCGTTCAGCCCGTGCGTGCCGACGCGCCGGAACACACGCGCGATGTGCTGACCAAGGCGGCCGATTTCGCCGTGCGGATCGGAGCGGCCGAGAAGGGGCAGAAAATGCTTGTGCTCTCCGGCCGACCTATCGGCACGCCGGGCACGACCAATACGCTGGTTGTTCATACCGTCGAATGATGCCCGAGACCGCGACAGAACCCGACGCCTCGGCGCGCAGAGAGCACGCTGTCGCTCTGGCGATTACACTGGCAGGTCTGGTGGCGTCGATTCTGATGGGGGCTATCAGCGACGGCTTCTACCACGACGACGACGTGGGACACTACCTCTTCGCCCGCGACTCGTGGCGGGACTCCAGCATCCGCTGGGACATGTGGTCGAGGCCGGGCTACAACCTGCCGGTCATGCCCGTGGTGCGCTATTTCGGCATGGCCGGCTGCAGGGTGTTCAGCGCGCTTCAGACTGCTGCCGTGGCTTTCCTGGCGTACCTCATAGCCCGTCGGATAAGCGAACGCGACCGCGGCGTGCAACGGCTGACACCGCTGGCGCCTGCGCTGGTGTGGCTCCAGCCGCTGGTGATGACTCTGTCGCTGACCACGCTCACCGAGACCACCGGCGCGCTTTACCTGTCGCTGGGCGTGTGGCTTTATCTGCGCGGCAACCGCGTGTGGGCCTGTGCCGCTCTTAGCGCACTTTTCGTGACACGCTACGAGCTGACCGCCCTTGCGCCCATACCCGCACTGGCTCTGTTCGCCGACGCCTTCCGCTCCGCCGGTGGAAACTACCGAAACGCGCTGCGGACGCCCTGGCTGTGGGGCGCGCTGGCGGCACTGCTATGGGCGCCGGCGGCATATCTGCTGGCGGCGGCGGGAACGGACCTCCGCCCGGACGCCTCGCCGTTTCACATCTTCGGCGAACACTACACGGAAGAATACGGCCGCGGCGACTGGGACCACATGCTGCGACGCTGGCCTATCGCGTCCGGCATCGGCGTGCTCGCTCTGGCTGCGGCGGGGGCAGCCCGGCTGCGGCGACGGGCCTGGCTGCCGGCGACGTTCGCTGTCGGCGGCATCCTGGTACATTCGCTCATCTACTACTTCGGCGCGTTTGCCTCCGGCGGGTACGAGCGGTTCCTCGTGCCTCTGGCGGGACCTGTGGCGGCGTTGACCGGCTGCGGAATCGCATCGCTTGTCCGTCCGCGCACGCGCCTGCCGGCTGTCGCCTCTCTGGCGGCGGTCTCGGCCGGCGTCTGGTGCATATCCGGCGCGGGCGTGCCGGCGACAATTCCGGCTGCCGCCGCGGCAGCGGCGGTTCTCGCCTTACAGCCCCGGGCGCGCCGAATAGCCGCCACTACCGCCCTGGCAGTGGCCGCTGCGCTGGCGATAGCACAGTTCGCCGGGCAGGTCCGCCCCCTGCGACTGGAGGACAATCGCGTGTACGTGACCGTACGCGAGTGCCTGCAACGGCTCGAGCGCACGACTTACGCCGACAGCCCCGGCTGGACCAGTCACGTCATCGCCGACTGGCTGAGCGACGATATCCGCTGGATTCGCCACGACCCGACAATGATCCGCACCTGGCGAAGCGCGCGGCCCGGGCGGCTCTACGTGTGGGACAGCAAATACTCCGGCGGGCAGCGCACCGGCGAGCCGGAAGACGTGGTCACAACGCACGTCCGGGAGCTGGGCAGGAAGGTCGCGGAGTTCAAGGACCCGCACAGCCCACACTCGGCGGCCGTCTATGTACGAGTAAACGTTGACGCCGGAGATTAAAACGAAGGCGGTGCTTCCGAGCGGGATGCTCAGCAGACGGGTATATGACGCAGCTCGTCGCTGTCCGTGTCCAGCAGGGCGACCGTGTAGGGATCCGCATGGTGAAGAGCGCCGGGGTTGATGATACGCGTCGGCCCGAAACACTCGTCGCGCTTCTCGTGGGTGTGACCGTGACAGACGTAGGGGAACTGCTGACCAAGTATAAGCTCGCCGAGGATATCCTCGTCGTGACCATGCGTGGCGACGAGATACTGCCCGTCGCCCAGCGGCACTTCCACCACTTCCCAGCCGAACTCCACACCCAGCCGCGTCGCATCGTGGGCCAGCCGCTGAACCTTACGGTCCATATTGCCGGCGACGGCATACGCACGAGCCCCGTTGGAAGCCAGCACCTCCAGGCATTCCGCTGAGCCGATGTCGCCGCAGTGGACCACAGTTTCCGCTCCCTCGCGCGAAAGCGCTTGAACCGCCTCTCGAAGTCGGTCTGCCTTTCCGTGACTGTCGGATATGATGCCGATTCTCATGGATACGCGTCTCCAGATCGCTATTATACTCGAAATCCCGTCTTGCCAAGGATCTTTGCTGTTCAGGCAGGCGGCTGAGTGGCTTCCGATGCGCCTCTGAGACAGAAATATGCCGGCCGTCGAACCTGGGGATGCCTTTGTGACCCATCAGACACCGACCACCGCAAACGTAACCAACGGCAGCCGACGATGCCGAAACACCGCGGCTGTTCTGACCTTGCTCGGTCTGGTCGTATCCCTTTCGTTGACGGCGGCAAGCGACGGCTTCTACCAGGACGACGACGCCTGCCACTATCTGTTCGCCCGCGCGTCGTGGCAGGACGCGGGGACAGCGCTTCACTGGTGGGCGAGACCCGGGCACAATATACCAATGATGTTCGCCGCGCGACTGGGCGGACTGCCCGCCTGCCGGGTACTTTCGGCGATCATGACGGCGCTGACGGCCTGGCTGGCATGGTGCATCGCACGGCGGATACTGGGGGATACCGCCGCGGCGGCTGCGGCTCCGCTGCTGGTGTGGGTCCAGCCGCTGGTGATGACACTTTCGCTGACCACGCTCACCGAAACGCCCGCCGCTTTGTATCTGGCGCTGGGAACCTGGCTGCTGCTGCGCGGCAACGTGGTCCTGTCGGCGACTGTCTGGAGTTTGCTGTTCCTTACCCGGCTCGAAGCGCTGACACTGGCTCCGCTGTTCGCGGGTTCTTTCGTATGGCAGATGCGCGTTTCAGTCCGCGGCTCTCTCGGCGGGGCTTTGAAAAGCCCCCGGCTATGGGCGGCAGCGGGGCTTCTGCTTTGGGCGCCGGTGGTGTACGCACTGGCCGCGGCCATGGTCGATGTACCGCCCGAAGGCGACCCGCTGCTGATATTCTTACGCAGCTACGACACGCAGTACGGCACCGGGGCGCTGTACCATTACCCCGCGGTCTGGCCAATGGCGGCGGGCTTCGGCGTACTGGTGGCAGCCGTTGTCGGGATGTTCCACCTTCAGCGCAGGGCGTTGTTCGTAACGGCAGTGGTGCTCTCGCTTTTGGCGCTTCACGTGGTGCTGTTCCGCTTCGGACTGTTCGCCACCGGCGGGTACGCGCGGTTCATGGTGCCCGCGGCGGGACTGCTGGCGGTACTGGCGGCCGGCGGATTGCGGGCGCTGTGGTCGGCGACTCGCGGAAAGACCGCATCCGCGGCGTCGGCTCTTTTCGGCGCCTGGCTGGTGCTTTCGGGAATAGTCGCGGCCGGGCACGGCGGCATCCGGGTCGAATGGGCGTTTATCGTTGCGGCCCCCTTCGCGGCATTCGCGCTGCTCGCCGTGGCCCGCGATTACACCGCCGGTCGTGTCGGCCGGGTGTTCGCCGGTGTACTCCTCGTGCTGATGGTCCTTCAGGCGGGGATACAGGTCCGCCCGCTGCGGCTGTCGGATTCTCTCATGCACCGACTCATCGCCCGTGCTGTGCGCGCCGCGGAAAACTCTCCCCACGCGGGCAATACCATGCTCACCCAGCACGTCGTGGCACACTATCTGGCGAGTAACACCGCACCGGCGTACAGCATAGCCGACTGCGTCGAGAAGTGGCGGCAGGCCCGCGACGGCACGCTGCTGCTCTGGGAGAGCAAATACTGCCGCAAGCCCTGGGAACCACGTGGCAGCCGGCTGCTCCGCGATGAGCTGGACCGGCTTGGAGATATGATTTACCATGACTCCACGAACGGTAAGATGGTGATGGTGTACGTCAAGGGTCCGCGCACCCCACCGGCGCAAGTGCCCCGCGGGCCTACCACCCGACCCGCCGGCGACGCCGCCTATTGACCCGGCAGCGGTCTTCCTTTGCGAAAGTCCGATGCCGACGGGCTGCAGGCGTGTTTCACGCGCAACACAAACCAACGCGTAGCAAGGAGCGACATGCGAGGCGAACTGATCATCCTGATTGCGGTGCTGGCGATCTGTTTTAAGGGGGCGGACGACGTGCAGGCCGGCAGACCACCCTCCGACCCACTCCAGCCGCTGCGGGAGGGGCACCCACGGCTTATCCTCACCAAGCAGCGGCTTG
This sequence comes from Phycisphaerae bacterium, assembly GCA_046538345.1. GTDB lineage: Bacteria > Planctomycetota > Phycisphaerae > SM23-33 > SM23-33 > PUND01. The sequence goes on along the minus strand of JBKHJB010000014.1, from coordinate 14,147 downwards.
AAGAGCTTCGGCGTCTGGAACAGGACGACGAGTTACTCGCACAATGCCGGCGGGATTTGGTGCAGCGCGCGGAGAAGTACCTCCAAGCCGAGCCGCTGGAGTATAAAAAGCGCGGCCCCCGACTGCTGCACGTCAGCAGGGAGTGCCTCAACAGGGTCTATGCGCTGTCGCTGGCCTGGCGGCTCACAGGCGAGGACAAGTACGCCGAAGCCGCCCGACGCGACCTGCTGACGGTCTGCGCGTTCGACGACTGGAACCCCTCGCACTTCCTCGACACCGCCGAGATGACCCACGCCGTGGGCATCGGATACGATTGGCTGCATGATTATCTGGACGAGCAGACACGCGGCACGCTGCGCGAGGCGATTATGAGCAAGGGGCTTGAGCCGGGGCTGCAGCGCTACCGCAGCGGCGTCTGGTGGGCGAGGAGCGAATATAACTGGAATCAGGTGTGCAACGGCGGGCTGTTGATAGGCGCCCTGGCGATAGCCGAGCATGAGCCGCAGATAGCGGAGGAAATCGTGCGCCGGGCCGTGGAGTCGCTGCCGCGTGCACTGGGCAGTTACGAACCCGAAGGCGCCTGGGCCGAGGGACCGGGATACTGGAATTACGCCACCGAGTACACAGCTTACGCCCTGTCGGCGATGGAGACTGCGCTGGGGACAGACTTCGGACTTTCAAGGCGCAAGGGGCTTCGACTGGCGGGGTACTTCCCGCTTTACACGACCGGTCCGACGGGCGAGCTTTTCAACTTCGCCGATGTCGGCACGCACTCCGTGCGGCGGAACCTGCCGGCGCTGCTGTACCTTGCCGGGCGCTACGACGAGCCGACCTTCGCCGCGGCCGAGCACAAAGCCATCGGTGAACACGGAGCCAAGACCCAGGACTATATCTGGTACGTGCCGGTCAAAGGCGAGCCGGAAGAACTGAAGCTGGATAAGCACTACCGCGGACCGGCCGAGGTCGGCGTCATGCGAAGCGCGTGGGATGACCCCGAAGCTCTCTTCGTGGGCGTCAAAGCCGGCGTGAACAACATAAACCACTCGCACCTGGACGCAGGAACCTTCGTTCTCGACGCGCTCGGCGTTCGCTGGGCGATGGACCTGGGCAAGGACGACTACAACCTGCCCGGATACTGGGAATCTCATGAAGGCGGGCGACGGTGGAATTACTTTCGTCTGGGGTCGCTGGGACACAACGTGCCTGTCATCAACGACGAAAACCAGGACGTGAACGCCGTGGCGAAGTTCGTACGCTTCGGCAACGGAAAGGCCGTCGTGGACCTCAGCTCGGCATACAAGGATTTTGCCACCAAAGTAGTGCGCGAAGTTGAGCTTGTCGATGAAAGGCGGGCTGTGGTCGTCCGCGATCGATTCGCGCTCAAGAGGGAGTGCGACATCACATGGCAGATGTTCACCGAGGCCGATATCGAAGTACGCCAGGACGGTTCGGCTGTGCTGTCACTCAACGGCAGAAAGCTGCACGCCACGCTGGAGTCGCCGGAGGGTGCGGCTTTCTCAGTGGCATCGGCCGAGCGGGAACCGCCCGAGGCCGCCAACGAGGGCATCCGCCGACTGGTGCTGCGCCTGGACGACAGCAGCGGACGTGTGGAGATAATCGTGCGGCTTCGGCCGGTGTGGCAGTAGAGTCGCGAGTTCCGAATTAACCAGGCGCAGAGAAAGCAACAGCATGCGGGAAACCTGAAACCTGGCTACTGACTACTGACTACCGATTACTGCCGCTACGCTTCGGCCTGCTCCGCCTCGGCCATGACGTTATCCGGCACGTTGAAGTTGGCATAGACGCTCTGGACGTCGTCGTGATCTTCAAGCTCTTCCATCAGTTGGAGGACCTTCCGCGCCTGCGTGCCCTCCACGGTCACGGTGTTTAGCGGCACCAGCGCGACCTCGGCGCTGACGGTCTCGATGCCCGCCTCGGCGAGCGCGTGCTTCAAATCCTGATATACCGACGGATCGCAGGTTATCTCGAACAGGTCGCCCTCGGGTGTAACGTCCTCGGCTCCGTGCTCCAGCGCCAGCTCCATCAGCGTATCCTCGTCCCCCTGCTCGGAGGAGACCACGAACGAACCCTTACGGCTGAACATCCAGGCAACGCAATTGCTCTGACCGAGTTGTCCGTCGGAACGCTCGAATATCTTCCGCATCTCGGGCGCGGTGCGGTTACGATTGTCCGTGAGACACTCGACCATGAACGCCACGCCGCCGGGACCGTAGCCCTCGTACACGACGGCCTCGTAGCTCGCCCCGCCGATGTCGCCGACGCCCTTCTTGATTGCCCTGTCGATGTTGTCGTTGGGCATGTTGGCGTCTTTGGCGTCTTCGATGGCGTAGCGGAGTTGCAGATTCTCTGCGGGGTCTCCGCCGGCCTCGCGGGCCGCGACGATTATCTTCCTCGCCAGCTTGCTCCACAATCGGCCGCGTTTGGCGTCGTTGGCGCCCTTTTTGCGTTTAATTCTTGCCCAGTGCGAATGTCCTGCCATGCGTTGCTCTCCGATGGAAAACTTCTCAGTCGCGCCTCGCGACATGCCATTATAAGCTATTGCGTCAAATCCTGCTCGTCGGTCTCGACGCCCTCTCCCAGCGGCGCGACCGGGGGCTCGCGATCCTCCTCGACGGCGTCTATCTTCAGCGGCGTCTCCGAGAGCACCTCGCGTGTATCGGCGGCGGGCGACTCCTCCCGGTCGGCGGCCGCCAGCGCCTTGCGCCACATCTCAAGCGCGTCTTCGGCCCGTCCGAGCCGCCAGTAAACGTCGCCCAGATGGTCCAAAATCACCGCATGCGTCTCAAGCTCTTGCCGGTCCCCGCCATCGGCAGCTCCGTCAGCGGCGTCTTCGCCTATGCCCAGCGCCCTTTCCAGCACGCGGACCGCCGCCTGGAAACGCCCCTGCTTGTAGAATACCCAGCCCAATGAATCCATGAAAGCGACCTCGTCGGGCAAGTCCATCAGCGCCCGGCGGATGAGCCGCTCGGCCTTATCCAGGTTAACCCCCTCCTCGGCGTAGAAGTATCCGAGATTATTGTTGATGCTCGCATCGTCCGGGTCCAGCTCGCGCGCGTTCTCGAGAGCCGCCAGCGCCTCGTCCCGCCGGCCAAGCTGTTCCAGACACGTTGCCCGTATGTTCATGGCCTCGGCGGATTGCGCGTACCACTCGTGGGAGTCCAGGCGCTCAAGGGCGTCCGCATTGCGATCCTGCATCATCAACAGTCGCACCGAGACGAGTCTGCACCACTGTAGAATCTCATCTTCCGCACCGGTCGGTGTTTCGGTTTCGCTTTGGGCCGGGGCGGTCGTGGTTTCCCGCTGCTGAATCCATTCGTCAATCAGGCGTAAAGCCCTGTCGTACTGCTCGGCCTCGCTCAACGCAAATACGATTACCATCCGCGGGCGAACATCGTCGGGCGACCTTTCTATCCACTCGGCGGCAACGCTCTCGGCCGCGTCGAACTGCTCCAGCATCGAGTGCAGGTCAATACGAAAGTGCGTCAATATATCCCGATCGTTCCCCTCAGCGTCCTCCAACCATTCCAGGACCAGTTCCAGGGCCTTTTCGTACTGCTCATTCTCTTTCAGCAACAGAAGGAGCGACAGCTTCAGCCGCAGGTCATCGCTGACGGACTCAGAGGCCTCGCGAACGAATTCCACGGCCCGGTCGTATTCGCCGGCTTCGCCGTAGAGGCGGATTTTCTCCATGCGAAGCGCGTGACGGGTATCGGCGTCGCGGGCCTCGTCCAGCCAGGCATCCAGCACGTCCTGGGCCGCGGCGTAGTCCTCCGCCTCGCTGTGAATCCCCACCAGCGAGCGATACAGCATCTGTCGGACGGTTTCGTGCGAGGTCTGTTCGAGCCATTCGTTTGCGAAGTCAACGGCCCGGTCTGTGCGGCCCTGCTCATGGAGCAGATCCAACATTTCCCTGCGAGCCCAGTAGGCGCTCTGATCGCCGGAAAGTACTTCCTCCAGGACGGTTATCGCCTGAGCGTGCTGCTCGGTTTCCGCCAAAGCCGAGACGTATAACCGGGCCGCCAACCGGTCATGGGTCTTGCGATATAGGTTCTCCCAGACGGCGACCGCCTCCTGGGGGCGGTCCCGTTGTTGGACCAGCTGCATGAGCAATCGCATCGCCATGCTTTCGCCGCCGACCCGCTCGACCTCCCGGGACAGCACGCGTATCGCCCGGGTGAAATCCTCCTCGTCAAGCTCACCTTCGCCGGTCTCGACGGCGGCGCGTATCTCCAGCAGCTCCACTTCCGGTCGGTCCGGGGCGCGCTGTTTGATATCCGCGAGCAGCTCCCGCGCCTTGTCGTAATCGCCCTTGGCCAGGTGAAGCTCAGCCGTCATAACGTCGGCAGTCAGCTCGTCGCCTGTTCGCCTGCGGAGCACGTCCACCACGTCCTCGGCTTCGGTGTGTCTGCCGAGCACTGCCTGCACGTCGAACAGTCGGCGGTAATATTCCACTTTCTGCGGCGCCAGCGTAATCGCCCTTCGCAAGATGCGGCTCGCCTGGGCGGATTGCCCGACCCCGCGGTGGGCGCGGGCCAGCAGCGAAATCGTCGGCAGATGGGTATTGTCCAGCTCATACGCCCGCCGCAGCCACTCCACGGCCGATTCCGCCTTTCCCCGTGCCAGCGCCAACTTGCCCGACAGGTATCGTCGGAAGAACTCCTCGTCGCCGGCAAACCCTTCAACGAGTTCGTCGGCCCTGTCGAACCGCCCCTGCCGCAGGTATATGTCCAGCAGCGCTTCGGCGGCGCCGCCAAAGCCGCTGCGAGCGTTGAGCGCGGCGCGATACTGCTCGGCCGCCAGATATTCCAGCCCGGCACGTTCGGCTACCATGCCGGCAACATAATGCGCTGCGTGGCGGCGGTTGTCCGTTTCATCGGCCGATCGGTCCGAGAGCTTCCTCGCAAGCTCCTCGTCCAACTGTTCCCGCCCCACTTCGGCAATGGCTTCTCCAGCCACGTCGGTCGCGGCGGCATCGGCCGCGATTATGTTCACCAGCAACGCCATCGCCCCGGCCACGTCGCCGGCGTCCGACTTGAGGCGCACCATCTCGCGGGCGGCGTCAACGTTGTCCGGCATGGTTTCCAGAGCTTCGGAAAGCAACACCGCCGCCTCGTCCGCGGCGCCAAGGTCAGCCGCCACGCGAGAAAGCGCAACGGCCAGGTCACCGTGGCTCCGGCCCCGCCGCCTGCACTGCCGCCATAGCCGGAGCGGAAGCTCCGGGTCTTCTATCGTGCGACAGGTCTTCTCCGCCAGCTCAACAAAGTGTTCCTCATGCGCCGGTTCGGAGGCAATGTCCACAAGCACCTCGACCGCCTGTTCAGATTGGTCGCTCTGAAGCAATGCCGTCAGCAACAGACGCACCGTCTCGCGGTGGGAGCGGTCCATGCGGAACGCCCGGTTGAGCACGTCGGCGGCGTCTTCGGCGCGACCAAGCTCAAGCAGCAACTCGCCTTTGGGAGTGAGCAGTCGCTCCGGGCGCAGCACCACGTTCCGCAAGGCGGGACGATCGGCGTAAACGGACCCGTGGTCCTGTATCCACTCGCTAAGCCGCTCGTAGCATTCCAGCGACGCGGTGTAGTAGTCCTGCCTGTGGAGCACTTGTCCCAGCCGCAACAGCGCCTCGGCCGCGGGCGGTTTGGAAGGGTCGGCATCGGAACATTTCAGTGCCCGACGGAAAGCGACTATCGCGTCTTCGTCGCGGTTCTGCCCCATCGCCAACAGACCGAGCCACACCTGTAAGGTCAGGTCGTCCGGGGCTACCTCGGCCGCGGTGCGGAAGTTTTCCAGCGCCTTGTTCCAGTTCCTCTGACGGGCATAGGCCAAACCCAGCATACGTCGAATTTCGGGATGGTCCGGGTCGAAACCGACGGCCCGTTCCAGCAGCCGCACCGCCGCGAAGTTGTCCTGCTGCTCGAGCAGTTCACGTGCCTCTTGCAGAGCTTCCTTCGCGCGTGGTTGTGGCTCGGGGATATCCTCCGCGTCCTGAGGCGGCTCGACGCGCGGATCAAGCTCATCCAGCGTCAGAAGGGCCTTTTCGTCGAGCGGTTGGGATGAGTTTTCCTGACGATCCACGGTGGGTTGGCTCTGGGCCTGGTTCTCCGCAGGCCCGCACCCTGTGATTGCCAGCACAACCAAACACGCCGCCACCCGACCAGTGCCCCTCAGGCAGGACATGTTCGGAACCGTCATGAGTTGGGAGCTTCCGGCCGTTGCGTTCATCGGGGCTCTCACCGAGACCCCGTCCGAACCGCGGTCCCCGTCGTGCCGCCACGGCCGATAGGCAACCACGCGTATTCGGGTCAGGGAATTACCTTGTTCAGGGGGTACGTTATCAATCCACTTGCGCCGGCTCGCTTCAGCCGGGGCACCAGGTCGCGCTCGATGTGCTCCTCGACGATAACTTCCACCGCGGCCCAGTCCTCATCGCTCAGGGAAGAGATGGTGGGCGACTTTTCAGCGGGCAGCAACTCAAGGACCTTCGTCAGGTCGTCCTTGGAGACGTTCATCTTCAAACCGACCTTCTCGCGGGCCTCGATAGCGCCGGTCAGGAGCATCGCGAGGTTCTCGATCTTCCGTCGCTTGAAATCGTTCTTCAGGGCGTCGCGGTTCGCGACGAAGCGCGTGGTCGAGCTGATCAACGTGTCAAGTACGCGCAGTTTGTTGGCCCGCAAGCTGCTGCCGGTCTCGGTCACATCGACGATGCCGTCGAGTATGCGGGCCTTGACTTCCGTGGCGCCCCAACTGAACTCCACCTTCACGTTAACGCCAAGTTCATCGAAATACGTGCGAGTAACGTTCACAAGCTCGGTTGCCACAATGCCGCCGTCCAGGTCCTTGGCGGACTGCGCATCGCTTTCCTCCGGGACCGCGAGCACCCACCGGACCGGGCGAAGCTGCTGCTTGGCATAGACCAGCTCGGCAATCTCCACGACGTCGGAATCGTTCTCGCATATCCAGTCGTAGCCGGTCAGCCCGGCGTCGATGACGCCGTCTGCGACGTAGCGGCTCATCTCCTGGGCGCGGAACATGATGGCCGATATCTCATCGTCATCCACTGAAGGAAAGTAGCTCCGCGAGGGCACCGATATTCGCCAACCGGCCCGCGCGAAAAGCTCCAGCGTGCTCTCCTGCAGCGACCCTTTGGGGATCCCAAGTACCAGCTTATCGGCGGGTGTCTGCTTGGCCATCTGACAGCTCTTTTCTGCGTTGGTCTCCGCGGCCGCCGTGCTGCCGCCATGCGAAGAGCGAGGGGACTACTTCTTCTTTGACTTAGAAGACTTCCTGGATTTCCGGCTCCGGCCGGTCTTTCTCGTCTTTTTCGGCGATTTGGTCTTCTTCTTTGACTGTTTGGTCTTCCGACTCTTCTTGGTTTTTTTCGATGAGCTGGTCTTGCGACCGCTCGACTTCTTCCGCGAACCGGAGCCGGCTGCGGATGCTTTTTTCTTTTTCTTCTTCTTTGCTTTCTTCGCTGCTGTGGACTTTCCGGTCGATGACTTTCTGGCCGACTTCTTCGGCGAGGTCTTTTTTCGCGTGGTCTTCTTCCGTGTGGTCTTTTTTCTGCTCGTCTTCTTCTTGGTTGCCTTCTTTTTGGCCTCTTTGGCGGCCTTTTCTTCAGCTTCGGCTTTTTCCTTCTCCAGCCGCTTCTTCTCGGCTTCGGCCTCGGCTTTTGCCTTCGCCTCGGCCTGTTCCCGACGCTTTTTCGTCAGTGCCGCCGCCTTGCGACGGACCAGGTCGCGGAAGACCGCCTGGGCCTTTTCGGCGTCTTTCTGCGATATCACGCGCTCCAGGAAGCCCTGGATATCCTCCACGTCGCTTTCCTCGTGGACCAGCTCGTCCATTCTCAATGACTCTGCCAGATCCTCGTCCACGGGTATAGCGTGCCCGCCGAAGGCGAACAGCGTGACATAGGCGGCCGCGTAAGGGTTCAGTCCCAGTTCGCGAAGGTGCCGGCGCAGGTCCCGCTTGGACATGTCCTTCATATAGTCCATGGAAACCGCGCCGGTGCGTTCGAATATGCCGTTCAACGCACCGGTGAGCATCTCGGCTTTGGCCCGTCTGTGTGGATGCTCCTTGCCGAGACGGTCCGTGAGGTCCTTGATGGGCGAGACGCGCAGTTCGTTGAAGTCCACAAACTCGCCCTCGATGGACTCAATGGCCTCGGCGGCTTGCTTCGGGGTGGCGTCGGAGCTTAAGACCGCACGGATAAGCGTGCGCACGGGATCTCGATCCTCATCGTCAACGGGCGACTTGACGTTTTTTGCCCCCGACAGGAGCTTGCGAATTTTGGGTTCGTACGCCTTGGCGTTTTTCATCCGTCAGACCGTCCCTATTGGTCCTGCTGCTCGTTGTCGGAGGCGGCCGCTCTGGCGGCTTCCTTAGCTCGCAGCTCGTCGCCCACCTGGCGGATTATCCGCAGAGTCTCGAGGGTCTTTTTGAACTGCACGTCCAGCTCGAAGCTCAAAACCGGCGTGTGGCGCAGCGTAATCTCATCGCTGAGCAGTTCCTGGATATGCCCGCCGGCATGGCGAAGAGCCGCAAGCGCATTGTCCTGTTCGCGCTGGGTGCCCAGAACCGAGATAAATACCTTCGCCGTCAGCAGGTCCTCGGGTACCTCGACACGCGTGATACTCGTTCGCGCGGGGTCCACCCGCGGGTCGGAGAGCTTCTTTAGAAGAATCTCTCCCAACACGCTCTTTATCAAACTTTCCACTCGTAAGGTCCGACGGCTCATACCTTCGCCCCGTAGCTTGGGTAACTGCGAACAACCGACTCGCCGCTACAGCCAGGACACCTCCGTCTGGAGCAGGATCATGTCCCGGTGCATCTCCGCGGCGTTGACAACCTGCTGAAGAACACTCTCGACATAGCGCCGATCGTTACCCACCATCGAAACGGCCAATACCGCTCGACGGTGATTGTCCTGACCGTCAACCTCCGCCACGGACACGTTGTGGCGGTGCCTGACGCGGTCCTTGAAGCTTTTTATTGCGCGCCGCTTGTCCTTCAAGCTCGACGCCTCGACCACGTCGAAGGTCAACTCCAGCAATCCAACCGTTGTGCTCATCTCTGTCATGTGCCCAGCCCACTCGGCCGGGACTGTCCGCTACAACGTGCGCGAGACCTCCACCTGACGGTAGAACTCCAGCACGTCGCCTTCCTGAATGTCGTCGAAACCGGCGACCTTCACGCCACACTCCATCCCGGCGCGAACTTCCCGCGCGTCTTCTTTGTAGTGCTTGAGACTCTCGACGTCCCTCTGGTCGGCAATGACCACGTTGTCGCGCACCACCCGCACCTTCGCGTTGCGCGCGGCGACGCCGTCGCTGACGCGGCAGCCGGCAATGGTCCCGAGCCGCGAAACCTTGAATGTCTGGCGGACCTCGGCCCGGCCGACCGTCTCCTCCCGCACTTCCGGCGCCAGACCTTCCTCCAGCGCCTTGCGGACGTCCTCGGTAACATCATAGATGACGCGGTAGGTACGAATATCGATACCGCGTGCCTCGGCAAGCTGGCGGGCATCGGCGTCGGCGACCACGTTGAAGCCGATAATCACCGCTCCGGACGCCTCGGCGAGTGTCACGTCGCTGGTCGTGATGCCACCGACCGCGCGGTGAAGGATATTGACGCCCACTTCGTCGGTCCCGAGTTTTTCCAACTGACCGACCAGCGCCTCGATGGAGCCCTGCACATCGGCCTTTATAATCAGCGGCAACTGAGTGGTCTCGCCGGCTTCTATCTGACTGAGCAGGTCCTGCAACGAACGACCCGCGGTCGCCTGGAACTGCTTCTGGCGGGCGCGCTGCCGCCGCTGCTCGGCGACATCCCGCGCCTCGTCGATGTCCTCGAGCACGTAGAACTTGTCGCCCGCCTGCGGGACCTCATCCAGGCCCGATATCTCAACAGGGGTGGATGGACCCGCTTCGGAAATCTCTTTGCCGCGGTCGTCGCGCATCTGGCGGGCCCGTCCGTGGGAAGAGCCGGCCAGCACCACGTCGCCCTGCCTGAGCGTACCATCGCGCACCAGCAGCCGGGCGACCACACCCAGACCGGGATCCATCTCGCTTTCGATAACAAACCCCGTGCCCTGGAAGTCCGGGTCGGCCTTCAGCTCCAGCAGTTCGGCTTCCAGCGAAAGTGTCTCCACGAGCGTGTCTATTCCCTCGCCGGTCTCGGCGCTGGTGCGGATTATCTCTACGTCGCCGCCCCATTCCTGCGGCTGGAGACCGTGCTCGGCAAGCTGACCGAGCGCCCGCTGCTCATTGGCGTTCGGAACGTCGATTTTGTTAAGCGCCACTACTATTGGTACGCCGGCGGCGCGGGCGTGGTTTATCGCTTCCGCGGTCTGGGGCATCACGCCGTCGTCGGCGGCCACCACCAGCACCACGACGTCGGTCATGTTGGCGCCGCGGGCACGCATGGACGTAAACGCCTCGTGACCCGGCGTATCGAGAAACACGACGTGAGTGTCGCCGCGGTCGTAGCGGTATGCGCCCATGTGCTGGGTGATACCGCCGGCTTCACCGGACGCCACTGCAGTTTGGCGAATGTAATCCAGCAGCGATGTTTTTCCGTGGTCCACGTGCCCGAGCATAGTCACCACCGGAGCGCGGGAAGTTCTGCCCTCGCTCTTGCGCTGCTCGAAGCGTTCATGGACGCGGTCTTCAGCCGTCTCGCCGCCCTTGATCTCAAGCTCGATATCATAGTCCGCCGCGACCATCTGGGCCTGCTCGGCGGATATGACCTGATTGACCGTCGCCAGAAGACCCTCGGACATCATCCGACGGATAATGTCGCCGCTTTTGATGCCTGTGGCGGCGGAAAAGCTCTTGACGGTGATGGGCTCCTCGAGCTCGACTTTGCCCTCCCGCATGCCGGGCGAGGACTCCTGCCCACCTCGCCGCACACTCGCGCGGTGCCGGCGCAATCCACCGCCCATGGCGGCAGCCAGCCGCTCGGAGCGCTCCGCCAGATCCTGGTCGCGCCATTCGCGGATCTTCTCGCCGCTGTCCGCGGATCGGCCTCGACGGCGAGGACTACGGCGCTTGGACCGCTTGGTCTCCTTCTCCTCGGTCGGGGCGCTCTTGCCCTTTTTCGGAGGCGCCGGCGGGGCCTCGACCGCACCACCACCGCCGCTGCTCCCGCCACGACGTGGTCCACCCCGGGGACGCGGCGGACGCTCCACTGCTTCTGGACGCTCCACCCGCACCACGCGAGGTCCCTTGAGCTTCGCCGGGCGCGGCACCACCTGGGGACCGGCTGGGCCGATATCCTGCTTCTGCTCTTTCTTTCCCTGTTTCCCGCGATCAGCGGGCTTTTCCTCCGGCTCTTCCTCGGGCTCTTCCGCAGCCGTGGTCGCCTCTTCGCCCTCTTCGGGTTGCTCGGGTTCTTCGGGTTTCTCTTCGCGGGCCTGCGGTTCGGCGGGCTGCTCGGCTTCCGCCTTGGCCTCCAGCTCGCCGCCTTCCTCGCTCTGCTCGGCTTCGGCGGTCGGCTGGGCGGTTTCGGCGGGGGGCTCGGCTACAGCGGCTGAGGCGGCTTGCTCGGCGCTTACTTCTTCCTGCTGTTGCTGCTCCTGCTCGCCGCCGGGGGCTTCCTCGTCGGGCTCCTCTGTCTTGGGCTTTTTGCGACGGCGCTGCTTTTGCGCTTTCTCCCGCTCTTTCTCGAGGTCAACGTGCTCGGCCACCTCAACGGCCGTCCCGCCGCCGGGGTTCTCGAACCACTCGCGCACGGTGGCCTCAAGGCCGGCCGACAGCGCGGACATATGGTTCTTGATTTCGAGTCCCTCGGCGCGGCACTTCTGGAGCACCGCTTTGCTCGTGACGCCGAGTTCGCGTGCAAGTTCGAATACGCGTTTCGCCAAAACTATCTCCCGACTGCCTGCTACTCAAAAGCCCACCCGGCGACTCCGCACCGGCGCGAGCCGTTTTCGACTTCACTGCTGCGGCGTTTCCCGCTGCTGATCGCCTTCGTCTTCGGACGTTTGTTCCTGTTGCTCGCCGGCGTCCCGGGACGTCTGTTGCTCCTCGGAGCTCTCGGTCTCCGGGGGGGTCTGCTCCCCGGCGGGCGGCTGGGACAAGCCGGCGGGCGTCTCCGGCTCTTTCTCGGCGGGTACCTGTTCCGGTTGGTCTTCCGGTACTGCCTCGGTGGCGTCATGGAGCGTTTCCCGCTCCGGCGGTTCGTCCGTGTCCGGACTGCCGACGGCTCCGGACTCCGGAGGTTCCTCGGAATCCTCGGGCCCGGCGGTCTGCGGTCGAGTTTCGTCGCTGCGCGAGTGCTGTTCGCCACCGGCCGATGCCGAAGCCGACGCGGAGCCGGACTCGCCCGCGGCCGAGGGTCGCCTGCGATCGTGTTCGCCGCTGGCGGCGTGCTGCTCGGCTACCCGCTTGGCCTCCTCGGCACAATGGATGACGATCTGCCTGGACAGATCCGAATCCAACTGGAGATCGTTGACCAACGGGTCCGGACCGACCTCTTCGACGTCCAGGACGTTGACCATGCCCATCGCCACTATCTGGTCCACCACGGTGGAGTTGACGCCCTCCACCGCTCGCAGGGCCTTTTCCAATACGTCCAGACCCTGGTTGAACTCCGCGGGCGTGAGAATGTCGATGTCCCAGCCGGTCAGCCGGGCCGCCAGCCGAACGTTCTGCCCGCGCTTGCCTATAGCCAGGGAAAGCTGATCGTCGGTGACGACCACCGTCGCCCGTCCCAGCTCGAAGCACAGCGCGATTTCCGCGACCTCCGCCGGCTTCAGGGCGTTGGCTATGAGCACCTTCGATGAGTCGTTCCACCTGACTATGTCAATCTTCTCGCCGCCCAGCTCGTCCACGATATTCTTGATGCGGCTGCCGCGTATGCCCACGCAGGCGCCTACGGCGTCAACCTTCGGGTCCGTGCTGTCAACGGCGACCTTGGTGCGGTAGCCGGCCTCGCGAGCCAGGGCCTTGATCTCAATGATACCCTCGGCGACCTCGGGCACCTCCAGTTCGAACATCGACCGGATGAAGTCCGGGTGCGTCCGCGAGAGGATCACCCTCACCGCGCCAGGTTGCTCCTTGACGTCAAGAATCATCGCCCGCAGGCGGTCCTCGGCATGGTGCGACTCGCCGGGTATCTGCTCGCTCCGGGGCAGCAGCGCTTCGGTACGGCCTATATCGACAACAGCCGTTCCCCCTTCCCAGCGCGCGACGCGACCGGTGACTATCTGTCCTTTGCGGTCAAGAAAATCCTCGTAGATGCTGTCTCGCTCGGCTTCGCGGAGGCGCTGGATCATTACCTGCTTGGCGGTCTGTGCGGCGATGCGACCCAGGTCGTGCATCGACATGACCGTGCCTGCGACAATGGCTTTTATCTCACCGCTTTCGCGATCGATGTGGACCGAGATATCCTCCTCCTCACGACCCGCCTTACGGATGGCCGAGACCATGGCGGCCTCCAGGTCTTCGAGGATAATGTCACGATCTATATTCTTGTCCCGGGCAAGCCCGTCAACGATTCTGAGCAGTTCCTGGTTCATAGGCCTATTCCTTGCCCTAAATTTGCTCGCCGGCGGGCGCGGTAAGACGACAAAAAAAGTGGGTCAAATTGCCCACTTCCACTCCGCCTGCGCTGGTTGTCCGGGCGCGCGGGCCACCTGCGGCGACCCGCGCTGTCGTCAGGGTCCGCCGCGAGGCATGGCCCGACCGCTCCGAATCCCCTGCAACCGCGACGATACACAAATCGCCACGGCGCGGAGCGAAGCCGTCCTGGGAAGCGGGTCAGTCACCGACCCGGCCCCGGGTCAGGTCTATCACGACCGATGTGATTCCCGACCTTCGCACTGCCATGCGAAAAACCTTTTCAACTCGCCGTACCCCTAACCAGGTCGATTCGACCCGCGGGCAACGGCTTATTGGCCAAGCGGTTACAGAAGGAAAACACTTCCATCGCGCACAAACGGTCGCTTTCCACGACCGCTGCGACAACGGAAGCATTCCTCACCAAGGTGCTTATTGCAGACCAGATTATAGAAGTCCCCGCGGTCGAGTCAATGAAAAACGACCCTTCCGGGCAATCCGATCCGGGCCCGGTAGAGGATGGCCCGTCCGGACTGGAGTTCACCTCGTGCGGCGGGAAATCGTCATTTAATT
>JBKHJB010000167.1:0-5126 GCA_046538345.1 Phycisphaerae bacterium | reverse complement strand
TCGTAGAGCGACGACGGGTTCACCGTGCGGCCGTGGTCTGCGACGATGCACCCCTTCCCGCCGGGCGGCATGGCGTGTGGGCGTTCGGTGCGAATGATTTCGGTTCCGCGAACGCCGACCAGTGCTCCGTTGGGCATGTAGTCGGGACAGGCGACCCATTCGGCATTGCCGCCGGTCATATGAACGTTCCAGTGCACCACGCGCCTTCCGGCGAATGGACCCGCGTAGCTTGCCCCGCCGGGTCGGCCTGTGCTGTTGACGCGGATCCGCTCGCGGAGCAGGTCAAACGGCATGTTCCGGTGCGAGTCGAAGGTCCCGTGGTCTATCCGCCCGCGCCGCCAGACGATGCCCGAAGCAAGCCCCTCGCAGTTGATGCCGTGGTAGGACCGTGCCTGGAGGTGGAAACGATCGAAAAGCACGTCATGGGCGTCCTTGCTGTAGGTCCCGTGATGGTGCCCTCGGCCGGTGAGTGTGAAGTCCGCAAAGGTGCAGTTGGCGGCTGATGTTACCAGGATGCCATTGTCGGAGTTGACAATCCTCACGTCGCGGACCCAGCAGTGGACGGCCTTGTTGACGTAGATGCCATTGTACCCGGGATAGCGGTTATGGCCGGCGAGCTTTGTTCGCGGGAAAACAATGCTCAGCCGCTCTATGCCCACCTCTCGCACGTATTCACCCGGCGTGGTGAGTGTGACGTTCCACTGCTCGCGCACCGGCAGGCGCAGCGGCTTGCGGAGCGTGACGGTCCGACCTTCCACGCTCTCGATTTCCACGGGCCAGCGATAAGTAGTCCCGGCGAGGCGGTTCCACTGTGCTTTTTTCATGGTCTCGTGGCCGCCGATAAACTCCAGCAGGGAACGGTCCGGCGGGTCGTGGTAGTTGATGAGCACAAGCTCGCCCGCGCTGAGATGCTCGGCGGTTGATTCGTCCACGTTTATCTCGAATGCGCCCTGCTCGCCCGGTGCGGTTATCGGGCCTATCTGCTCGGTGTCCTGCCAACGTTCCCATCCGCCTTCTGTGCGCAAGAGGCCTTTCTCGTCGAAGGTATTTTCAGGACCTACCCACAGCAGCCCGCCGCTCCAGGACCAGCGGGACTGCCCCCTGTTGTCTGTCAGCTTCTGCACCGCTTGCTCGAGAGGGCGTTGGAGAAGCAGCTTGGTGCGCCCGGATCCTTCACCGCGGAGGACAATGTTTGAGGCGTCGAGGTGGACGACGCCGGTGAGCCGGTAGCGCCCCTCCGGGACGAGCACGGTTCCTCCGCCGGCTTCCTTTGCGGCGGCGATTGCGGCGCGGAACGCCTCGGTGTCGTCGGCTTGTCCGTCGCCGGCCGCTCCGTGGTCGCGGACATCCGCAACCACCTCCGGTTCGGGTATCTCACGCTCGCCGTAGCCGTAACCGGCCCAGGAGAAGTCCGGGATATGGGTGTGGCATTGAGTCGGCGCCTCGCTGAAATCCCGCCAGAGCTGTCGGGCGGATTCCGGGGCGTCGGCCGAGGCGGCCAGGGCGGTAAGCCCTGCGAGGACCAGAACACAAACCGTAGGCATTCGCGAATTCATTGCGCCGTCGGTTATACACTCCGCCACGGTGTCGCGGAAAACAAAACGCATTAGGACGATCGCGTAAGCCCCGTTTGCGTGTGGCCTGGATGTTCTGACTCATTTCCCGCTTGCATCGGTGTTCGAGCAGGTGCATAATGTTTGGCGCGTTGAACTTTGGACGGTAACCTGCGGCTTGGACGTTTGTTGGCAAGCTGCGTTGCCGTGATAGAGGATCGGTGAATGTCGCAGGCGAAGGACATGGAAAAGCCCCTGTCGGCCGCTATGGAGGATTACCTCGAGGCGGTGCTTGTGCTGGTGCGCGCGGGACGCGTCGCGCGCGTCAGCGACATCGCCAAGCGTCTGGGCGTGGGCAAGTCTTCCGTCACGGCCGCCTTGAAGGCGCTTGCCGAGCGAAAGCTTGTGCATCACGACCCCTACCAGACGGTCACGCTCACCGACCGCGGCAGGGAGTTAGCCGAGGAGGTCAGTCGGCGGCATCACGTCCTGCGGCGGTTTTTCGCCGATGTTCTGGGACTTCCCGGCGAGCTGGCCGATGCCAACGCCTGCCGCGTGGAGCACACGCTGGACCGCGACGTACTGGAGCGCCTGCGGCTGCTGGCGGAGTTCATCGAGCGCTGCCCCCGCGCGGGCAGGGACTGGATAGAGAGTTTTCTGCATTATTGCTCGGGAGGTCCGGAGACCGACCGCTGCGAGAAGTGTCTTCGGGAGCTGCTTTCGACGCGTCTGAGCGAGGAGTCTGCGTGATGGCGGACGCCGACAAAAAGCCCGCCGGCCGAGAGGACCGCAACCAGGGGGCGCCGCCTATGCCGGTGACGACGGCGCCGGTGGGTTCGCAGGTCGAACTGGCCGAGATTCGCGGCGGACGGGGGCTTGTATTCCGACTTGCGGAGATGGGTCTGACGCCGGGTGTGCGGTTTACGGTGGTTTCCCGGAGCCGACCCGGACCCTTGATAATAAACCTTCGCGGTACACGGCTGATGCTGGGCGCGGGCATGGCCGGTCGCGTGTACGTCCGCCCGGTGTAGAAGGACCATGCCATGAGTGAGCATCGGCTGACGATAGCATTGGCGGGGAACCCCAATTCGGGAAAGACCACGCTCTTTAACGCTCTGACCGGCTCGCGACGGCACGTGGGCAACTATCCCGGCGTGACCGTGGAGATAGCCGAGGGTCTCGCCCGCACCCAAGAGGGCTCCGCACGCGTGATTGACCTGCCCGGGACGTATTCCCTGACGGCCTACAGCCAGGAGGAAGTCGTCGCGCGGGACTTCGTGATGGAGCGCGACGTTGACGTCGTCGTGGACGTGGTGGACGCCTCGAACCTGGAGAGGAACCTGTACCTTGCGGTGCAGTTCATCGAGCTGGGTGTCCCGCTGGTGCTGGCGCTGAACATGTCGGACATTGCCGAATCGCACGGGCTGGATATAGACGAGCGGATGCTCAGCGAGCTTCTGGGTGTCCCCGCGGTCAAGACCGTAGCGCCGAAGGGCGAAGGCATTTCCGAGCTGCTGGAAGCCGCCCGCGTAGCCGCCGCCGACGGACACGCCGCCGTCAATCGGCAACGACACCCGCATTACGGCTACGAGGTCGAACCACACGTCGAGCAGCTTGCCGATGCGGTGGCCCGGCGTTGTGGTCGGGAGGCACACCGCCGGTGGTTCGCCGTGAAGCTGCTGGAAGGCGACGATCGCACCCACCGGCGCCTGCGCGAGCTGTGCGGCGAAGGCGCCGAGGAACTCTTTGCACAGGCGGATAAGCTGCGACGCCACGTGGAAACCGTTTGCGGGGACTCGGCAGAGGTTGTCCTTGCCGACCGCCGCTACGGATACATCGCCGGCGCCTGCCGCGAGGCCGTCTCGCGACGTGCTGCCGGCCGGTTGGCGATTACCGACAAGCTTGATACCGTCCTGACCAACCGCTACGTGGGCTTGCCGATATTCGCGGTGCTGATGTTCGTGGTCTTCCAGATCGTCTTCTGGCTGGGCAACCCGGCGGTGGAGGTGCTCGAAACCGGCCGGTCCGCCCTGGCCGCCGGTGCGAGGGAAACGCTGACCGACATCGGCGCCGGGGAGCTTCTGACCGGGCTGATAGCCGATGGGATAATCGAAGGCGTCGGCGCGGTGCTCACCTTCGTGCCGCTGATACTGCTGCTGTTTTTGGCGATCGCCGTTTTGGAAGACAGCGGCTACATGCCCCGGGCCGCCTACGTGCTGGACCGTCTGATGCACCGGATAGGTCTGCACGGTAAGAGCTTCATACCCATGCTCATCGGCTTCGGCTGCACCGTTCCGGCGGTGATGGCGACCCGGGTTCTGGAGAGCCGACGCGACCGACTGGTGACGATACTGGTGCTTCCGCTGATGAGCTGCGGCGCCCGGCTGCCGGTGTACCTGCTGATAATCGGGGCGTTCTTCAAGCCCGAGCAGACCTTCGAGCTGTTCGGGTTCATCCCGATTACCAACCAGGGGCTGCTGCTGTTCGTCATCTACGTCATCGGCGTGGTGCTGGCGATAGTTTGCGTCAAGGTCCTGCGCCGGACGCTGTTCCGCGGCGAGGTTACGCCGTTCCTGATGGAGCTGCCGCCTTACCGCATGCCGACGGCGCGGGGGCTGGTGGTGCACATGGCCGAGCCGACGTGGCATTACCTCAAAAAGGCCGGCACCATCATTCTGGCGATAGTGATAGTGCTCTGGGCGCTGAAGACCTGGCCGCAATTGCCGGAATCCACCGAATCGCAATACCAGAACCGGATCGCAGCCGTCGAGGCAAACGAAGAGATTCCCGACGAGCATCGCGGCGAACGGCTGGATGAGATAAAGGCCGAGCTTAGAAAAGCCGAGCTGGAGCATTCCGCCATCGGCCGCGTGGGCAAGGGCATCGAGCCGGTGCTGCGTCCGGCGGGTTTCGACTGGCGGGTCTCGACCGCTCTGGTCGGTTCGATGGCCGCCAAGGAGGTGTTCGTCGGGCAGATGGGCGTCATCTACGCCGTCGCCGACGCCGACGAGGAGAGCGAATCGCTCAGAGAGAAGCTCTCCGCGGAGTACACACCCGTGCAGGGCTTCGCGATGATGCTGTTCGTGCTCATCTCCTCGCCGTGCATAGCGACGGTGGCGGTTACCATACGCGAGAGCGGCTCTTGGAAGTGGGCCGCGATGCAGTGGGGCTATCTGACCGTCCTGGCGTGGGTGGTGACGACCGCCTTCTACCAGACGGCGATGCTGTTTACGTGACCCTCGCCGCCGAGCGGGGCGGATAGAATGGTACGGCTATGTGGGACTACGTAATCGTCATCGCGATAGTAGCGGCCGCCGCGGCGTTTGCGGG
This sequence comes from Phycisphaerae bacterium, assembly GCA_046538345.1. GTDB lineage: Bacteria > Planctomycetota > Phycisphaerae > SM23-33 > SM23-33 > PUND01. The sequence continues at coordinate 243 of JBKHJB010000167.1, read as the reverse complement.
CGTGCGCCTGTACCGCGCCATCCGCGGGCGAAGCACCTGCGGCTCCTGCGGGAAACGAACCAACTGCCCATTCACCGACGGGCGAAACAACGGCAAGTGAGCCGGCAGGTCGGCAGGGCTGCTGACAAGGGGTATGTTTGCGGCGGCCTTTGGTACTGCGGGCAGGACACTCCTCTCCCTCTGGGAGAGGTCGGGTGAGGGCAATCCTCTCCCTCTCGCCACACACCCCCTCCCGGCCCGCGA
>JBKHJB010000166.1:0-5137 GCA_046538345.1 Phycisphaerae bacterium | reverse complement strand
GCGCCCGTAGCTCAACCGGATAGAGCAGCGGTCTTCTAAACCGCAGGTTCCAGGTTCGAGTCCTGGCGGGTGCGGTCGTGTAACCCCTCCCCATTGCATAGAGGGGGAGGGTGGCCCGCAGTGCCGAAGGCACGCAGTTCACGGGTCGGGTGGGGGTGTCTGGACCAGCGAGAACCCTCTCCCGGTCTTGCGGACCGACCTCACCCAAAGGGAGAGGATTGCGCATTTCGCGATAAGCAGGAAACCATTCGCCGCCGGGTTTGTTCAACACAGCAAACGGATTGCTCGTCGCCGGTGCATGGTTTAGTATCCCGCTCCAGCAACACGCGCCTCGCACCGGCGATGGATTCCCCGCACGCATAGCGAACCGTCGGATATGTCACGATTTCACGTCATTCTGTTGGCCGGTGTCGGACTGGCGGCCATGCTCTCTACCTGGGGCGGTATCGCCGACTGGACCGAATCCGTCGTCCGCCAGGAAAAGGTCCGCCCGCGAAAGGTCGTGTACTGGACCAGCTCGGGCTCGCCGGAGGTGGACCTCAAGCGCGCCCGACAGTTCGAAGAGACACACCCGGACATCAGCATCCGCCCGAACTTCCGCGAGACCGGCGGGCTTCAGGACATACTGTTTGTCAGCTTTCTTTCCGGCAACCCGCCGGACTACATGGACGCCCAGGTCCACGAGCTGCGGAAGTACGTCCTGATGGGGGGCATCCATCCGCTGGACGACCTGCTGAAGGGCGAGAGCGAACGCCTCGTCGAAGAGCAGACCGCCGAACGAATCCGGCAGTGGCGCGAGCAATACGAGGAGCAACACAACCAGCAGCCGTCCGATGAGCAACTCGCCCGGCAGCGCGAACGTATCCGGGACAAACTGGCCGAGCGCGGCGAGGAGTTGTACTTCGACCAGTACCTCATCGGCAACGCGCGCATCCATCGCTTCCAGGTTAACCCCGACGACCGCTTCCTGCGACAGCCGGAGAAGTACCCCCTCGAGGCCGCCCGTCTGCTCTCGATGCACGGAAAGGCCGTCGGCATCCGCGGCATCGCCATGCCGGACACGCTGACGTACAACAAGCGTATCTTCCGCGAGGCGGCCAAACGCCTGCCGCGGTATCGCGACGTACTGCTGGACGATTCCGGTGATCCCCGCCCCCCGCGCACCTGGATGGAGCTTTACGAAACCGCGCGGATACTGACCGAGTACGGACGACTGGCGGCCGAGGACCGCGGAAAGAGCGAGCCGGTCTGCTACGGCGTCGTGCTCCAGGGACAGCGGCGTCACGACCTGATGCGGGGCATCAAGCCGCTGGCCCGCCGCGCCGGGTCGATGGCGTTCGACTTTTCCGGAGACACGCGGACCGTCCACCAGCACTTCTCCGATACGCCGGCCGGTCGAAAAGCCGCCGAGAAGCACGACGGCAAACGTATCGGCTATTTCGAATACACCAACCCCGCTCGCCTCGCGGCGTTCGCGTTGCTTTTGAAGCTGAACAACGACGGATTCGTATTGCCCGGAACGTCCAGCCGACACTACGAGGACGCCCGCACGGCTCTGGCGTCGGGCCGGGCCGGCATGCTCATCGACGGCTGGCACGCCGCGCTGATAGGAGCCGAGCGAGTCCCCTGGGCCGCACAGGACCTCGGCAGCGCCCCTATCCCCCTGCCCTACTCCGACAGCGATGAGCAAGAGGTCCTCGAAAGGGAAAAGCAACGGCTCCACGAGCTGCTGGCGTTCGACGAGGTCGGTCTGGAGATACCCGAAGGCACCAAGCTGCCACGCACCGCCGAGGACAAGGTGCAGTTCTTCACCTCGCTGGCGCGCGACCCCGAAGCCACGTGGACCTGGCTGCATTTCGAGGACCGCAACGAGGAGATCCTCCGAGCCGAGTGTCGCCGCGGCACTGTTCGCACGCAGCAGTTGGCGATGCAGCACATAGGCGCGCCCACCGAGCACGAGTGGTTCCCCTACCCTTACCAGCTACAGGTTTACGACATCCTCAAGAACCACTGTCAGATGTGGCCGGAGCCGCCGCGCCACGGAACACTCCAGCCGCCCAGCGAACAGGAGGTTTTCTACAAGTACTTCTACCAGAGCGAAACGCAGGACCTGGGCGCCATACTGCGAGAGGTCCGCGAGGCGAACGACGTTTACACCGAAGCGGCCAATCGCGACCTCGCCCGGCGGATAGAGGACGGCATCCTGCGCCCCGATAACTGGACCTTCGCCGAGTGGGACCCGGGGTCGGCAGAGAAGTTCTTCCGGCGTCAGCAACAGGGCGAGGAAGACCCCGAAACCGAGCGTCTGATAGCCCAGGCCCGCGCGCGACTGAAAGAAGCCGCTGCCGATACCGACGCCGACGTGCTGAACGACAAGGGCGACATCCGCGAGGACATCTGGCAGTTTTCGCGCCCCAGCACTGCGTTTCAGGTGGTGTGGATACCGGCGCTGATGCTCGGCGTGGCGGTGGTGTGGTTCGTGGCGATGGCTCTCCGCGACCTGCGGCGACGCAGGCCCGTGCTCAGAGAGACCCTCTCGCAGGGACGGCGACACTGGCCCGGATACGTGTTCATCCTGCCGGGGATGCTGGCGATCTTCGCGTTCGCCATCTACCCGTCCTTGTACCAGTTCTATCTCGCGGCCCACAGCGGCGACGGTCTGGGGACCATGCGGAACGTCGGATGGGAAAACTTCTCGAGGATACTCAACTTCACCTCCGAGAACTTCGACAGCGTCTTCTGGACGCGCGTGGTGCCCAACACGTTCAGCTACATGCTGGTGGTGACTATCGGTCAGATAAGCATCGGGATGCTGGTAGCGAGCTTGCTGAACCTGCCCCTGCGGGCCAACCGCGTGTACCGCGTGCTGTTCTTCGTTCCGCTGGTGACGTCGCTTGCGATCGTCAGCGTGATACTCATCGGACTTTTGAAAGGTCCGGACTCCGGACTGAACGAGCTGCTGGGAATGCTCGGCGTAGAAGTCCTCGACGACGCCGGCGACCCCATCGACTGGCTCGGCAAGGAGACTGGGCTGTTCACCGTGATGGCCGTCGGCATCTGGCACGGACTGCCCTACACCATCATCCTGCTGCTGGCGGGGCTGCAATCCATCTCGCCGGACCTCTACGAAGCCGCCAGGGTGGACGGCGCCGGTCCGTGGAAGCGTTTCTGCCACGTCACCATCCCGGGGATACTACCCATACTCATCATCATCGCGTTCAACGCGTTCATAGGAGCGGCCCGGGCGTTCAGCGTGGTGTTCGTGCTTACCGAGGGCGGGATCGACCACTCCAGCGAGCTGGTGGCGACCTATATCTTCAAGTGGGGCTTCATGCGCGTGGACGGCCGGGAGGCCGACCTGGGTTACGCATCGGCCCTGGGAATCGTGTACTCGCTGATGCTGATGGCTTTGACATTCACCAACGTGGTGATAATCGCTCGCCGCTGGAAGCGCCGACTGGCCACAGAACGCACCGCCGCGAGACCGGCGACCGAACCGAATGCCTGAGACCAACGGACAACTCGTCCCCGGCGCGCCGCCGGCGCCGACGAAGCCGCAGCCGTCGCGGCGGGCGTCCTGGCTGCGCTACAACTGGCCGAAGGTGTTCATTCACCTGCTGCTGATCGTCCTGGGCGTGCTGAACATATATCCGTTCTTCTGGATGCTCGGGACCAGCGTAAAGGCCGAGGCGGAGGCATCCAACAACCGCCTCAAACCCATACCCGAGAGGAAGTACAAGCTCTCCGAGGACTTCGAGCTTTCCGACGTGCTGCCGACGGCGCTTCAGCCGGGCCTCGCCGAAGCCGGCCAGGACCAACGCGGCGAGCTGCTCAACGCGCTGAAGAAAAAGCTCCAGGTCCTCCACCACCTCCAGCGGGCCGGCTGGGACTTCAACGTCCGCAGGCACGTCGAGCAGCTTGAAGGCGACACGGCCGGTTTCGACGAACTGCTCGACGCCGGCGTACTGGTCCACGACGAAGACGAGCACAGCTATTGGCCCGGCGAGGAGCTCTGGCTGGGCCGGGCGGACTACGACGACCCCGCCGTGGCGCAGACGGCGGCGGAGCTGCGCAGATACTACAGCATCACCGCCGCCGACTATGCGCAGATAGCCGGTCTGGAACCGGCGCAGGCGCGGGCGCACCTTGCGGACCTTCTGCACGCCGCCGGCGCGCCGCTGCGGCCGATGCCGCCGGCGGGCGTTGACAACGCGGACGGACAGGCGCCCGATCGCTACGGGCTTTCGCCGCCCGCCCGAGGCCGACTGTACAAGGACCTCTACCCCCGCCAGATACTGGCGCTGTGGTCGATGCGCGACGAGAACATCCGCCGCCACGAAAGCCGCGCCACCTTCGCCACCGACCGCTGGTCGCCGGAGGACTACCGCAAGAACTCCGCCCTGGACTCCGTCGAGCGCGCCGCCGGGGAGCTGCGCGACCTCGTCGCCGCCGGGCTGCTCGAAGACGGCACGTTCCAGCTCATGAACTACTGGGTGGTGCTCAAGGAGGAGAACTTCATCCTCCACTTTTTCACCAGCGTGGTGATAACGGCGGCCGTCGTGGTGCTGACGGTGTTCATATCGTCCATGCTGGGCTACGCGCTGGCGCGGATACGCTTTCCCGGAAAGATGGTGGTCCTGGGCGTGATGATATCGGCGGCCGTCTTGCCCGGCGAGGCGCGGATAATACCCATCTTCAAGATGCTCATGGCGATCCGCGCGATGGAGAATCTCTGGGGGATGGTGCTGTGGCTCACCAGCTTCGGCGTGGGCAACGCACTGCTGATGGCGGCGTTTTTCCTGACGCTTCCGCGCGACGTGGACGAGGCCGCCGAGGTGGACGGCGCCGGCACGTGGCGGAAGTTCTTCGACGTGGCGCTTCCGATGGCCCGACCCATCATGGTCACCGTCGGTCTGTTCGCTTTTCTGACGGCGTGGAACAACTTCCTCGTCCCGCTGGTGTGCACGATATCTCGCCCGAGCATGCAGCCGCTGGCTGTGGCGGTGTACAACTTCCAGCAGGGCCGGGCCGGTAAGTGGCACCAGATAAACGCCGCCGCGGCTCTGATGATCGTACCGGTCATACTCATGTTCCTGCTGGTGCAGAAACACGTCGTCCGCTCCATCGCCGTCGGGGC
>JBKHJB010000165.1:0-5149 GCA_046538345.1 Phycisphaerae bacterium | reverse complement strand
AAGCCATGGGCTATTCAAACGACCGCGCTTCGCAACTCTCTGGACCTCTGCGCCTCTGTGTCGCATCGTCAAACGCGCATCCCCGCTGCCGGCCGCCGTCCGGTCGGCTAACCCATCATCACGCGCAGGGTATGCTTTCGCCCGTCGCCGGCCGGTGTGATGAGCGTGCCGTCGATCCGCTCTCCGTCGAGATGCACTTCGCTGACGTTGCCGCCTCGGCCCGTGGGGTTCTCGATGGTCACCTCGTACACGTCGCCGCGGAAGTGTCGCCACACTTGCGCTTTCGTCCAGCCGTCGGGCAAGTGCGGGTCTATCCGCAGCCCGTCGTACTCGGCGCGAAGGCCCAGTATCCACTCCATCGCGGTCACGTACAGCCAGGCGGCCGACCCGGTCCGCCAGCCGGACAGATACAGGTTCTGCTGCATCCGCCGCGGACAGGCGGGGCCGATGTAGAAATTCGGCACGGCAAACGGTTCGGTGTCGGCGTCGGGCTTGTTGTCGGTGTCGGGCAGAATCGCCCGCATCGCAGCCCATGCCTGCTCGCCGCGCCCAGCGACGGCGAGTGCGTGGATCCAGAAGCAGTTGCCGTGCACGTAAACGCTGGCGTTCTCGTAGAACCCCGGCGACATCGCGGTCATCTGCCCGATTCGCGGGCGAAGTGCGGTAAACGGCGGCCCGTGCAGCACCATGCCGTATCCGGTGTCCAGCGCCTCGGCGGCGGATTGCAGACAACGCTCGGCGCGCCGCGGCGGGGCGATATCGGCGATGACGGCCCAGCTCTGGGGGTTCAGGAAGATAACGCCCTCGCCGCCATCTTCCGGCTGGGGCGAAGACGACCCGACGGGCTTTCCGGCGTCGTCGAACGCTCGGACGTACCAGTCGCCGTCCCAGCTTGTCTGGTTGACGGCGCGGGTGAGTTCCTCGCTGCCGGTGCGCATCTCATCGGCAATATCCGATCTGCCCAGTCGCTCGGCGAGTTCGGCCAGCATGTCGCAGCCCCACTTGACCTGCATGGAGAGCATCACGCTCTCTCCCTTACCGGCCGATCCGACGCCGTTCATGGTGTCGCACCAGTCGCCGTAGTGGATGCGGCTGAGTCCGTGCTCGCCGCGGTCGGCGAGCAGATGGCGCTGTGCGAGCAGCACGTGCTCCCAGACGCTCGCCGAGTCGGTCGGCTCGGCGTAGGGGTCTTCGGCGTTCAGAAAGGAAACATGCTCGTCGAGTATGTCGAAGTCGCCGGTCTCCTTGAGGTACATATCCAGCGCCATCACCATCCAGCTCGGACTGTCGGCGTAGTCCTGGAGGTCAAGCTCTGCCGTCGGCAGCCGCCATGCGCGAATGCACCTGCCGTCGGGGAACTGCTTCGAGAAAGTTTCCAGCAGGCAGGAGCGGGCGCGATCCGGCTCGGTCAGTCGATGCGCAAAGCAGTCCTGGAGTATGTCTCGGAAACCCCGGCCGATGACGCGGCCCCAGCGGGCGACGAATCGCGTTTGCCACTTGAGGCGCACGTTCATCCAGCGGTCGAACTGCTCATTGCCCGTCCGCACCGCGTTGCGTTCGCACAGTGCGTCGGCCTCGGCGGTAAGCTGCTGGAATAGGCGCTCTGGCTCGCCGGCGGACAGGCAGCGGGCGATAAGCTCCCGTCCCTGGTCGGTGGAGCTGCATGTACCAACCTCGCAGTTGAAGCTCACCGAGCCGCCCGGTGGGATATCGAACTCATGTCGCAGCGACGCCCCGAGCCATTCCGTGCCCGCTTCGGGGCTGTGGACGTCGCCGCGCTCTACTGCCAGCGGATTGTGGTAATCGCGGTAGTTGCCCAGGAAGGCGTCGCGCCCGGCGGTGGCGCCGGCGACTTCCGCATCCGAGGCCAGGAAGCACTTGAACGTCGGCGGAAACTTCACGCATCGGTTGTAGCCGAACACGGCCCGGCTGTCGGGGTCGTACTCCGCGGCCAATACGGAGATAAAGTCCATCAGCGTGCTGCCGCCGGTAAGGTGCATCTCGACGTACGGAAAAGCGCTGATGCGGCGCGGACGGTCGGAGTTGTTGGTGAGCGTTACGGTCCACAGCTCCACGGGGTCGTCGGTATCCGGCACGAATATCCGCCATGTCGCGGCGATGCCGAGCCGTTCGGCTTCGTTTATCTGATATCCCGTGCCGATGCGGCATCTCCAGGCGTCCATGGGTTTGTGGCAAGGCGCTCCGGTGAGCGACCAGTACTCGCCGCTGTCGTTGTCGCGGAGGTAAACGAAGCGAGGTCCCCCGTTTCCGTCGGTGTCTTCGGTTACGTTGACGCGGAGCCCCTCGCCGCGTGGCTGATAGAAGCTCGCGCCCGTGGCGAACTGAGTGAGATTTACCAGGTACACGTCGTTTACGAGATAGTTGTGCCAGCACCTCGGCGTGTAAGGGTTCGCGACGACGAACTCGCGGCCGTCGTCATTGAAGTGCCCGTGATCCATGACCGACATTCGTGCCTCCGTAGCTTGCGCTCGTGCGGTACCTTGCGGGCTGACGGTTTAACGGCTTTTGTCCGTCAGGCCAATGCTATTCCATCTCGTCGGGCAAAATGGTAAGCTTTCGGGTATCATTCAATGCAACCACACCATGAGGACTCCAGAAGTCGAAAGGAACCCACCGTGCAAAGCAAGAATTCCCGAATTCCAATCGTAGTTTTGTGCCTCGTCTCGTTGTGTGTCGTCGGGGCGTTGTCCTGCGGCGGCGGCAGCGATGCCTCGGCCGAGGAAGACGGCGAGAATCCTATCGCTACCTACTATGACGGGCCTGAGGGCTACCCCGCCTGGACGGACCGCATAAGCTGGGGCAGGGTCATAGACATGTCCACCTACGACGAAGGCGGGACGGATTTCGAGAAGTTCGAGAACGCCCGCGACGAGCTTGCCGACGCCGGCGGGGGCGTGCTGTACTACCCCGCGGGGACCTACGACTTCACCGACGCTCCCATGGACGGCCCCGACGGCCGCGGGCTTATGCTGCCCGACGGCGTTGTTATCCAGGGCGAGGCGCCTTCGGGCAAACCGAACGCCTTCGACGACGGCGACCTGGAGCTGCCCACGAAATTCAAGTTCGGCTTCAAGAAGGTCCAGGGCGGCGACGTGCCGCGCGACTGGGCCGTGGTTGGTCTCAAGCCGGCCGACGGTCAGCGCCTCGAGGACGTAAACGACGTGGGAATCTGCTGGGTGGAGCTTATCGGCGGGGTGATTTACTTCGGCCCGGACGTCGACTGGGCGCCGACGTGGGGACAAGCGTCGAGCTGGAAGACCAATCTGCTCGTCGGCGGTTGGCGGAATCGTCGGACCGACGGCACGCATCCGTTCGCCCCCTACGTAGCCGGTGGCAAGGAGTACGTCGGGGCGGGGGACGGACGCATCGTATTCGGCTGCAAGCTGACGGACTCCGCCGTCAATATGAGCCATATGGAATACGGCGACTACCCACACCGCTGGGCCGCCCGGCTGGCGGCGTACGGCTCGCGGGTGTTCATCGCCAACAACTGCCTGCCCAAGAGCGACAGGGTCTTTAAGTATCAGCATCACGGGATGACGCAGATATACGATTACGGAAAGACCATCGGCATTGACGTGAACAAGTCACTGTTGGGTCTGGTCCGCGACGAGGGACGCTGTCCGGGCTACTACGAGCCGGGAGTGGTGGTCCGTGACAACTGGGTCTATAACCACGGTAACAAGGGTTACGAGATTTCCGGTAGCTGGGTGACCATCCGCAACTGCCACAACGAACGCGACTACCTTCGAAGCGGCAGCTCGGACGCCTACGGTATAGGCGGTTGGGTGCTGACTCTGGACGGTAAAAGCGAGGCCGGGGGCGCGTCCGACAACATGTCCCGCGGATACGATCTCAGCGGAGGTCCCTTGTGGATACACGAATGCACTCTGAACAACACCGGCTCGCATCCGGGTAACGACGGTGAGGGCATCCTCTGCCAGCGACATGGCGGCACGGAGATATACTCCTGGGCGATTACGCACTCCCGTCACGACAAAGGCAAAGGCGAGTCCGGCTACTTCGGCGGATACGACGTGGACTGCTTCGGCCTGCTGATCGGGTGGAACAAGACGCCCGGATGGGTCGGCAACGTCAAGGCGGGCGACCAGTTCGACTGCACGTTCATCCCCAACCAGGCCAGCAGCGTTAACGTCGCGCCGTGGCATCGCTACGCCGGCAAGGTCAACGGACAGAACACCGGCGATCGCCCGGCCGTCAAGGATGTGCTGACAGACCCGCCGAGCGGTCGGCCGAGCGCTCCGAAGGACGTTCGGATCTCCACGGACGAGCCCGACGCGCCGAAGATTACCTGGACGGACACTACGGACGCCGAGCTGGGCTTTCGGGTGGAGCGCCGCATCGGCGAAGGCGAGTGGTTCACGATCGCCTATCGGCCGCGGCAGAGCAGGGGCCACGACAGGAATCCTCCGGCGTGGGTGGACTTCACCGCGCCGCGTGGCGTCCCGCTGAGCTACCGCGTGGTGGCATTGAACGCCCGTGATGAAGGACCGGCGAGCGACGCGACCGAGCAGGTGACCGTCGAGTAAAAAAACGACCGGTCCACCTGCGGCAAACCGAAGCTCACTGCGCCAGCAAAGCCCAGTCATTGAAATGGCTGGGCTTTGCTGTGGCATGGCTTCTTTCACGTCGCTATTACGAGAAATACAGCCCCGGGGGCCAACTCACTGCCGCCTGATGTGTCTGAACTCGACATAGCCTGCAATAACTCCTGTGATTCGGCGTTAAACATTTATCGGGGCAGGGAGAGGCCGGTGTACGGAAAGCGACATGTCGAGACTTCAGATGCGGCGGGGCGGTCGGCGTTCACACTGATCGAGTTGCTGGTAGTTATCAGCATAATCGCCCTTCTGATGGGGATACTGGTACCTGTGGTCGGCAATGTCAGAACAGCCGCCCGGCGCGGGGCGTGTGCGGCTCACCTCCATGCCGTCGGCGTTGCGTTGCAGATGTATCTGAACGACTCGAAGGACGTAATGCCCGCAGCCGCGGCGATGCCATCGCTGAATCTGACCAGTGATCCGCCCATCGCCGAGGTGCTTAGCCCGCATCTTTCGAAGCCGGAAGTGCTGCGATGTCCGGCGGACCCGGACGAGAAATATTTTCG
>JBKHJB010000164.1:0-5193 GCA_046538345.1 Phycisphaerae bacterium | reverse complement strand
TCGGGCACGCCCAGAAGCTCGGCAATTTCCTTCTCGTGGCGGCGTATGGCGCCTTCCACCCAGCAGCTTCCATAGCCCAATGCCGTCGCCGCTATCAGCATGTTTTCCATAGCGGCCGAGGCGTCCTGAACCCAGAACTCTCCGAATTGCGTGGGCTTGGGATCAATCAGCAACACCACCGCCGCGGGAGCGCTCTGGAGGGCGTGACTGAACTGTCGCAGCTTGTCCATCACCTCGGCGTCGTCCACAACAACGTACTGCCTCAATTGCGCATTACACCCCGACGGCGCGTCCACGGCCGCGGCTACTATACGTTTGAGGTCATCCGGCTTGACCGGGTCGGAGCGGAATTTCCTGACACTCCTGCGGGCGTGAATCGCCGTAAGCGCATCCATCAGCTACCTCCTCTATGATTCAACGACGCGGAAAATAACACCTGAAGTCAATCCCGCCAAAGTACCGCTGCGAAAACGGTCACAATGGGTTTATTATACTACCGTATCTCCCGGGCCTCTATGCAACAGCGCGCTGAGTCCTTCGCATCTTCCGCCACCCGCAGAGACGAGCTACTCCCACTCGATTGTCGCCGGCGGCTTGGAGGATATGTCATAGACCACCCGGTTTACCCCGCGAACCTCGTTGATGACGCGGTTTGATATCCCCGCCAGCACGTCGTAGGGTATTCGCGACCAGTCGGCCGTCATGAAATCGGCCGAGTCCACCGAGCGGACCGCGATTACATGCTCATAGGTCCGCCCGTCGCCCATCACCCCCACCGTCTGGATCGGCAGCAGCACGGCGAAGACCTGCGCCGTCTTACGGTAGAGACCCGCCGAGCGTATCTCCTCCAGGAGAATCTGGTCGGCTTTTCTGAGCATATCCAGCCGATCGGGTGTTATCTCGCCCACGCAACGGACGGCCAGACCCGGTCCCGGGAACGGATGCCGCCAGACGACCGACTCGGGCAGGCCCAGCAGTTCGCCGGCGCGGCGGACCTCGTCCTTGAACAAATCCCGTAACGGCTCGATAAGCTCAAAGCCCAGCTCCTCGGGCAGTCCACCGACGTTGTGGTGCAGCTTGATGTTGGCCGCCTCGCCCGCCAGCGACCGCCCGGACTCTATCACGTCCGGATAGAGTGTGCCCTGGGCGAGGTAACGGGCGTTGGGGATCTTCGTCGCCGCGGACTTGAAGCTCTCTATGAAGGTATGCCCGATTATGCGGCGCTTTTCCTGCGGCTCTACAACACCCCCCAACCGCTTGAGGAAGAGCTCCGCCGCCGGCACGGTGGTCAAGTCCATCCGAAAATGCTCGGCGAAGGTGCTGCGGACCAGCTCCACCTCGTTGGTGCGGAGCAATCCGTTGTCCACGAAGATGCACGCCAACCGGTCGCCTATCGCCTTGTGCACCAGCGCCGCGACCACCGACGAATCCACCCCGCCGCTTAAACCGCATATCACCCGCTCATCGTCGCCGACGGTCCGGCGGATATCGTCCACGGCCGATTCCACGAAAGAGCCCATCCGCCACAACCCCTGGCAGCCACAGATGTCGTAAAGGAAGTTCTCGAACACCTGCTGGCCGTGGGGAGTGTGCGTAACCTCCGGATGAAACTGCACGCCGTAGAAGTTGCCGCTCCTGTGTCGAACCGCCGCAACGCCGCAACCGGGCGTCTCGGCGAGCGATTCGAAATCGTCTCCAAGCTGCTGGACCTGGTCGGCATGGCTCATCCAGACAGTCGTCTCCGGCGGGACGTTCCGCAGCAGCCGGTCGGCGTTGGTTATCTTCAGCGCGGTTCGGCCGTACTCGCGGGAAGGCGCCGGGCTTACCTCGGCGCCGAGCACGCAACAGCCGACCTGCATGCCGTAGCAGATGCCCAACACGGGCACGCCCATACCCAGAAGTTCCCGCTGCACCCGCGGTGCTTCCGGCTCATAGACGCTGGCAGGACCCCCGGTGAAGATAAGCCCGCGGCAGTTTACCCGCCGCAGGTCCTCAACGGTCACGTCCGGACGCGCAAGCATGCTGAATACGCCGCTTTCCCGCACCCGTCGCGCGATGAGCTGGGCGTATTGGCTGCCGAAATCGACGATTACGACCGTCTCGGATTGTGCTTCAGGTGCGTCCATACATAACAAAGGCCGGCGGATGGTATGATAAAAACAGCGATTCCGCGGTGGTGTCAGGTCCTGAAACAGCGTCTTTCAGTCGGCCAGGCCCGTCTCGACCAGCTCGTCCACCCGCTCGGCGATCCAGTCCTCCCAGCGGGCAATGAGTACCATATGCTCCGGTCCGGGCTTGAAGACGCGCATGTCTTTGGGTTCATTGGCGGCGCGGTAGATGGTTTCGCTGTGCTCCAGCGGCACGCTGACGTCGATAAGCCCGTGGATCAGCAGCAGGGGGCAGTCCAGCCGGGGCGCCGCCTCCTGTGCAGAGGCCTCGGAAAGCTCAAAGTCGCCCATCTCCGCCGCCCGGTCGATCACCTCCCGCACGTCGGCGGCGCTCATAGCCGGCGCCATTATCGCCAGGTGACGCCGCATCATCGTCTCGGCGTCCTTGTAGGGTGTAATCACCATCACGCCCTCGACGCGATCGTCAATGGCGGCGTAGAGAATCGCCGTCGCCGCGCCAAGCGTCGTTCCGACCGCATAGACCGGCTCGGAGACGACCTGCTCGGCGAGCAGCTCGTCCATGACGGTCTTGACGTCCTGCTTCTCCTTCGCGCCATAGGTAGTCACCTCCCCGCCGCTGCGCCCGTGACGGCGCAAGTCCGGCAGGACCACGTCGAACCCCTTGGTCGATAGACGACGCCCCACGCCCAGATAGGTCGCCTTGGACTCCGACGTGCCGTGCAGAACGACCACCGTTCCGCGGGGCTGTTCGGCGGAATCATCCTGCTCACGGGCGGATATGGTCCACACGTCGATATCCGTGCCGTCGCCGACGGTAATCACGCGGTGCTCGGATATGCGGTTCCGCGCTACGAGCTGATCACCGCTTCCGGTAAGGTTTTCTCGAACCTTGCCGGGATGCGTGTTGGGTTGAATGAGCTGGCGTGCGTACTCATCGTGCTGACAACCTAGTCCGGTCGCCAACACCCACAACAGAGCGGCCGACGCAACCGTGCGTTTCATGGGTTTTCTCCTGTGGCACCGGCGGTTCGCCCGCTTCGACAGGCGCCGCCTGCCGTCGCTGAGTTTAGCACAATCATCGCCGCCTGCAACCGAACGGGAGAATATCTCCGCCCCGACGCCCGGCGGAACCGCTCCAGCCGGGGTCGTCACGTCCGGTGGAACTGCTTCTCCAGCTCCCTCAGCGACAGGCGTATGGTCGTCGGGCGACCGTGCGGACAGGCCGAATGCTTGTCGGTCCGCTCGCGGCGATCGAGCAGATCATCGATCTCCCCGGGCGTCAGCGGCTGACCAGCTTTGACGGCCGCCTTGCATGCCATCATCGAGAGAAGCTCCTCCAGCAGTCGTTCCGAATCGGCGCTATCGTCGTCGCCCAGGGCATCCAGAAGCTCCCGCAGGAAGCGCCCCGGCGAGACGCCCCGCTCGGTCAGCAGTGTCGGAAACGCCTGCACCGCCACGGTCTGTGGCCCGAACGGCTCGACCGATATCCCCAGGCGCTGAAGCAAGTCCGAGTGCGCATCGAGCAGGTCGGCCTCGGCGGCGGTGACCTCCAGCGTCTCGGGTATCAACCGTCGCTGAGCGGTAAGCCCGCCGCCGGCGAAACGCCGATGCAGGTCGTTGTACAACAGCCGCTCGTGCAGCGCGTGCTGGTCCACGATTATCAGCCCCTCGTCGGCTTGGGTGACGATGTAGCTGTTGTGTATCTGCACGGCCGGTCTGTGCGGAACGGGCTGGTATGAACCCTCATCCTCCTGCCGCACCGGTGGCTCACCTGCCGGGGCAACCTCCGGGGCCTCCGACGCAGCCGTCGGCGGGGGCACATCCGGCGACGGCGATTCGGACATACCCGGCAGAGAGCCGACTTGTCCGGCATATTCGCTGCGATCCGCGTCGGAACGCCGCGCGGAGTCCGGAAAGCTCAAGCGGGGCTGTCGGGGCGGGGCGGACTTGAAGAAGTCGGCCAATGCCTGCCGCAGCGATTCCCGCCTGTCTTCGTCACCGTCCGATGCTCGCGATTCGCCGAAGTCCTCGGTTTCAGGCAGCGACGCCTCCGGGGCGAGGTCGGCCTTATTGAGCGTCTCTTTCAAGGCGGCCAGCAGCTCGCCGTGCACGAGCTGACTGTCTTTGAAGCGGACCTCGATCTTCGTGGGATGGACGTTGACGTCCACCTCCTCGGGGTCCATCTCCAGAAAGACAAACGCCACCGGCGACATGGACGGCTCCAAAAGACCCCGGTACGCCTCCCGCAGTGCGTGCAGCAGCACGCGGTCGCGGACATATCGGCCGTTGAGGAAAAAGTACTGCCACTTGCCGGACGCCCTTGCCGCCGAGGGACGGGCGACAAGCCCCTGCACCACAACGTCCCCGCGCCGCGGAGCCAGCGGCAGCAGCGCGTCGGCAAGCTCGCTTCCGAACAGGTCGGCCACCCGCCGGCCCGTGGTCTCCGTCGCGGGGAGGTTCCGCAACTCGCGGTCGTTGTGTACCAGCCGAAAGGCCACGTCCGGCCGCGGAAGAGCCAGCCGGGCAAGCTGCTCGGTGACGTGACCCAGCTCGGTGTTGGCGGTCCGCATGAACTTCCGCCTCGCCGGCGTATTGAAGAACAAATCACGGACGCTGACGGTGGTCCCCCCCGCGGCCGGGCACGGACGCACCTCGCCGACGTGCTGGTCGGAGGCGTCTATCTCATATCCGCTCTCGGCGTCGTGGCGGCGTGTGCGGGCGTGGACGCGGGCTATGGAGGCGATGGACGCCAGCGCCTCGCCGCGAAAACCCATCGTAGAGACGGCGAAGAGGTCGTCGTCGGTTGATATTTTGCTGGTGCAATGCGGGGCGAACGCCAGGGACAGGTCGTCGGCGTCCATTCCGCAGCCGTCGTCGATTATCTCGATAAGCTTGCGCCCGCCGTCGGCCAGGCGAATCTCCACGCGCGTGGCCCCGGCGTCGAGGGCGTTTTCCACAAGCTCCTTGACCACGCTGGCGGGCCGCTCGATGACCTCGCCGGCGGCAATCTTGTTAACCAGATGTTTCGGAAGTACGTGAATGACCGGCATGACCGCTCCGATTG
>JBKHJB010000163.1:0-5263 GCA_046538345.1 Phycisphaerae bacterium | reverse complement strand
GTCACGGCCGACACTATCTTTGCCGCCGAAGCCGCGGCTGTCAAATACGCTTACGGCTGGTCGTTGACGCTTCGGTCCCTGCGTGCTATAGTTTCCTCGCCCATCGGGGCTTCGCGCGAAGGATAGCTATGCCCAAAGATGACGTCATAGAAGTGGAAGCAACGGTCAAAGCGGCGCTACCGAACGCCATGTTCCGCCTTGAGGTCCAACTGGGAGACAACACCCACGAGGTCCTCGGGCATATCTCGGGGAAGATGCGTCGTTACTATATTCGCATCACGCCGGGCGATAAGGTTCTGGTTCAGCTAAGCCCCTACGACCTGTCACGCGGGCGGATAGTCTATCGACAGAGGTAAGCCCCCGCGAGGCGGCACCGCCTATCGCTAGCCCACTTCAGTCCACTTCGTGCGGCCGCGGCGGCGCCGGCGCGCCTTCCAGCATGCAGTTGCGATACGACCCCTCATGGATTATCTCCCGGATATCGTCAGGCGAGAAGATCTCCCACTCTGTCTCGATCCAGAAGCTGCCGACCATATCCAGAGAGTGGACGTCGCCGGAGTTGACCACGGGCAGGTCCAGCCGTTCGGCCAGTTCCAGTGACTGCTCGCCTTCCTCGGGCCCGTGGTTGGACGTGCGGTACTCGATGGCGTCAGGGTAGTTGCCCCGCTCGATCATCTCGTGCCCGTCCGGCCAACGGAACGGATGCGCCAGGACCGTCAGGTGGCCGCGGGCGCCGGCCTCGTCCAGTATCTCCCTCTCGCCCTGCATTTTCAGGAAAGCCGGGTCCACCGTGCCCAACACCAGCAAGTGCTGGAAGGAGTTCCGACCGATGGTAATCTCCACGCCCGGGTAGATCTTGATTTCCGGATAGCGGTCCTGGAGGCGCTCTATCTCCCAGTCGCGCCACACGGCGTTGTGCTCGGTGATAAACGTCGCGTCAAAGCCGGTCTCAATGAGCTTTTCCATCAGACGTTCGGGCGCGGCCTTAGCGCAAGAGCTGTAGAGCGATGTATGTAAATGCAGTTGGATTTTCATTTCGCCGGCTCATTAACCTCCGACACCATCATACACGCTAGAACTCGGCGGAGCGAGGGGTTCGGGGGAACGGAATCACGTCGCGTATGTTAGCCATTCCCGTGACGAACTGCAGGCATCGCTCCAGACCCAGCCCGAACCCCGCGTGCGGGACGGTTCCATAGCGTCGCAAATCCAGGTACCACCAGTAATCCTCGCCGTTCAGCCCGGACTGCTTCATGCGATCGGCGAGCACGTCCAGGCGATCCTCACGTTGTGAGCCGCCGATTATCTCACCGATTCGCGGCACCAGCACGTCCATCGCCGCCACGGTCCGGCCGTCCTCGCTGAGACGCATGTAAAACGGCTTTATCTCCGCCGGGTAGTCCGTAACCACCACAGGCCCGCGAAATTTCTCCTCCGTCAAGTATCGCTCGTGCTCGGTCTGGAGATCGGCGCCCCAGCGGGGCTGGTATTCCCACTGTCGCTCGGCCGAGGCGAGTATGTCCACCGCTTCGTCATAGCTTATGCGGACGAAATCGCTCTCGGCCACGTGCTTGAGCGACTCTATCAGCGTCTCGTCGATGCGCTTGTTGAAGAACTCCATGTCCTCGCGGCACCTTTCAAGAACGCCGGAGAAGACGAATTTGAGGAAATCCTCCGCAAGGTCGGCGTCGCCGGCAAGGTCGCAGAACGCCATTTCCGGCTCGACCATCCAGAACTCCGCCAGGTGCCGGGGAGTATTGGAATTCTCTGCCCGGAACGTCGGGCCGAAGGTATAGACCTTGCTTAGGGCGCAGGCGTACGCCTCGGCCTCGAGCTGACCGGAAACCGTCAAGTAGGTCGGGCGACCGAAGAATTCCTCGTCGCCGTCGCCTCCGGCATCGGCCGCGATAACGCGGAACAGCGCCCCGGCCCCTTCGCAATCGCTGGGGGTGATAACCGGCGTGTGCACCTGTATGAACCCGCGCGACCGGAAAAACTCGTGTACCAGACCGCTTACGGCGCTGCGAAGGCGCGCCACCGCACCGAAGGTGTTGGTCCGAGGCCGCAGATGCGCCTGCGTCCGCAGAAACTCGAACGTGTGCCGCTTCGGCTGGATGGGATACTTCTCGCCGTCGGCGGGCCCGACAACCGTCAGCTCCTCCGCGTGAAGCTCCACGCTCTGTCCCTTCGCGGGACTCTCGGCAAGCTCGCCGCGAACGAGCACCGAGGTGCCGGCCGTCAGATGTACGACCTCATCATCGTAATTCTCCAACTTCTTGTCGGCGACCACCTGGAGATTCGCCAGGCACGAGCCGTCGTTGATCTGCACGAAGCTGAAGCCGCCCTTGCTGGTGCGGACTGTGCGGACCCACCCCGCCACCGTCACGCGCGCAGGCGGCGTCACGTTGGTCAGCGCGTCGCTGATGACGGTTCTTTCGAGGTTCATCTGTCCGCTGGTATTTTCTCGGAAGCGCCCGGTTCGGGTCAATGATTCCCCCGTAGGGACGTTGCTGACCGGCGGCAATGAGAACGGACCACAACCACGCCCCGGATAGCCCCCAACGGGCGGCTGAGCACAACCCCCCGCCCGGGGTTGGGCCGTGCCGATATCGGAACTAAAGCACGGACCGACGTTGGTCACCGCCCTGGCATAACGCCGTCCGCTTGCCTCCAGACGGCGATGCCGCTAGCCAACCTGCTGGTCAGACTCCTCAGGCGGGGTATAGTTGCGCTTGGGCGGCTTGACGACGAAGCCGCTGCGGATGGCCTTGGCGGACGCCTTGACGCGCACCACGCGTCCGTTGACCACCGCTTTTACGCGTTGCACGTTGGGCTTGAACTGCCGCCGCGTAATGCTGGTGGTCTTGACGCCGACGCCACCGAGATATTTCGCCTTACCGCGACGGCTGTGCTTGCGGCCGGCACGGGTCTGCTTCTGTGTAAAGGCACACTTGCGTGACATTTTTGCACTCCCGCGGAACGGCCCGCCTCAGGCGGGCGGTTCCGACTATTCTTCTTCCTGTTGGGCTGCTTTCTTCGCCTGCTCGACTATCTGCTGCTGAACGTTGCCGGGGACCGGCTCGTAATGACTGAACTCCATGGTGTAGCTGCCCTGTCCGCCGGTAATCGAGCGGAGTTGGCTATTGTACTGCATCACCTCCGACAGCGGCGCGGTAGCCGTAACAACGCACATGTTGCCGGGCAGCATCTCCTGGCCGCTGATGCGCCCACGCCGCCCCGACAGGTCACTGGCGATATCGCCCATGTACTCGGCGGGCGTGGTCACTTCCATTTGGACCATCGGCTCAAGGAGGGTGGGCTTGGCCTTATTGATCGCATCGAGGAAGGCGTTCTTGCCGGCCGTGCGAAAAGCGACTTCCTTGGAATCCACCGGGTGGTGTTTTCCGTCGTAGATACTCACGCGGACGTCCTGCATGGGGTATCCGCCGATGGCGCCGGCGTGCATGACGTCCTGCACGCCCTTCTCGATAGCCGGGAGAAACTGACGCGGGATCGACTCGCCGAACAGGTCGTTGACGAACTCGAAGCCACCGCCGCGCTCCAACGGCTCGACGCGGAGGAACACCTCGCCGAACTGACCGGCGCCGCCGGTCTGCTTCTTGTGGCGATGATGACCCTCGGCGTTGGTGGTAATCGTCTCGCGGTAGGGTATTTTCGGCGGCTTGGTCTCGACCTCCAGCTCGAACCGCGAGGACATCTTGGTCAGCATAATACGCAGGTGCAGATCACCGATACCGCTGATGACCGTCTCGTTTGTCTGGGCGTCGCGCCCGGCGGTGAACGTCGGGTCCTCCTCGCTCAGACGGTTCAACGCCTGTGAAATCTTCTGCTCGTCACCGCGGCTCTTGGGGGTAACCGCCAGCGAGAACATCGGCGTCGGCATCGGCAGCATATCGCGGAACATCGGCGCCTGCTGCTCATGCAGAACGTCGCCGGTCTCGACCTCTTCGACCTTCGACAGTGCGATGATATCGCCCGCGACGGCCTTGGAGACCTCGTCGGTCTGCTTGCACCGCACCTTGAACGGGTGGGAGAGCTTCATCGCTCGCTTGTCGTCGCGGAGGTAGAAGTTGGTGTCGGGCGTAACGGTTCCCTGAAGGATCCGAACCCAACTCAGCTTGCCGACATAGGGGTCGGCGGTAATCTTGAACGCATGGGCGACGAAGGGCTTCTCGGTGTCCGCGGCGAGGGGAATCTCCTCGGCCGGTGCTTCCTCGGTGGACTCGGCGGCCGATTTCGCCGGTCGCAGCGAGACGTCCGCCGGCGAGGGAAAATACTTCGCCACGGCGTCGAGAAAATCTTTCACGCCTACTTCAGACTCGGCGGCAGTGAACAGAACCGGGACTACCGTCCCGGCGACCATGGCGCTGGCAAAGGCGGCGGAAAGCTTCTCGGCGGGCACGTCCTCGCCGCCGAGGTAAGCTTCCATCAGCGCCTCGTCGGACTCGATCACGCTCTCGACTATCTGCATGTGCGCGTCGGAGACGTCGCCGAAGTCCGCGTCGCCGGATTCGTTAGCGAAAACGTCGATCACGCCGGACCCGCCGCCGGTCGGCAGGTTCAGCGCCTGGCACTCCGTACCGAAGGACTCCTGAATCTGCTCCATCAGCCCGGCGAGGTCCACGTTCTCACCGTCGATCCGATTGACCACGATCGCCGCCGGCATATTGTGCTCGCGGGCGAGCTTCAACAGCCGGCGGGCGTTGACCTCGATACCCGCCACCGCCGAAAGCACAACCACCGCGGTGTCCACACCGCACATGGCGGAGATCGCCCCGCCGATGAAGTCCGGATAGCCCGGCGCGTCTATAAAGTTGATGTGCTTTCCGCCCTGCTCCACGTATGCCAGCGTCGGGTCAACGGAGTGTTGTCTTTCCCGCTCGATGGCGCTGTAGTCCAGCTCGCTGGTTCCGTCATCGACCTTGCCGAGCCGACCGGTAACACCGGCTGTGTGCAGCATCGCCTCGCCGAGGGTGGTCTTTCCCGACCCTCCGTGACCGACAAGGGCTATATTCCTGATGTCCCGCGGTTCTGAAGCCGGCATAGTTCACTCCACTGGGGTTCGAAGAGTTCCGCAAAACGCAGGTCCGCGACCGCACGGAGACCTCCGCGCGCTGCGATTGCTCCCAAGGAAGCCGTACATCTTAATGCTTTTATCGCGACAGACAAGGGCATTTTCTCGAACTGAGGGCATTAGCAATCCGAGCGGTTTGCTGATATTCTGGCCCGCAACTTACGGCGG
>JBKHJB010000162.1:0-5291 GCA_046538345.1 Phycisphaerae bacterium | reverse complement strand
AGACGAATCACAACATAACAATGGAACCGATTGAAGATATTCTCGAAGAGCTGAGCAACGGCCGCATGGTTGTGCTTGTTGACGACGAGTCTCGCGAGAACGAAGGCGACCTCGTCATACCGGCGGAGAAGTGCAGGCCGGAACACGTCAACTTCATGGCCAAGCACGCCCGCGGACTTATCTGCCTGCCGATGACCAACGACCGGGCCGACCGACTCGCGCTGTATCCGCAGACGCAGGACAACACCTCGCGTTTCGGCACGGCGTTTACCGTCAGCGTCGATGCCGCCACGGGTGTTACCACCGGGATATCGGCCGCCGACCGCGCCAGGACCGTCCAGGTCGCCTCCAGCGACGACGCCCAGCCCTCCGACCTGGTCCGCCCGGGGCACGTCATGCCGCTGCGTGCCCGCGACGGCGGCGTGCTGGTCCGCGCCGGGCAGACCGAAGGCGCCGTGGACCTCTGCCGACTGGCGGGACTGAAGCCGGTTGCCGTCATCTGCGAAATCATGAAGGACGACGGCACGATGGCCCGCCGCGACGACCTGGAGGTGTTCTGCCGCGAGCACGGTGTGAAGATGTGCTCGGTGGCCGATGTCATCCGCTATCGCCTGCGGTCGGAACGACTCATCGACCGCGCCATCGAGATCGACCTGCCCCTGGAGATGGGCACGTTCCATATGATCGCCTACAAGTCGATCGTGGACCCCGAGCCGCACATCGCGCTGTGCATGGGCGGCGTCGGAAACCTGGACAAGCAAAACCAGCCCATCGTCCACGAAGAGCCGGTGCTCGTCCGCGTCCACAGTGAATGCCTGACCGGCGACGTGTTCGGCTCGCTGCGATGCGATTGCGGCTCGCAGCTCAAGACCGCTCTGGAGCGCATCGCCGAGGTCGGTAAGGGAGCGCTCGTGTACGTCCGCCAGGAAGGCCGGGGCATCGGGCTGGTAAACAAACTCCGGGCCTACAAGCTCCAGATGGAAGAGGGAATGGACACCGTCGAGGCCAACCACCACCTGGGCTTCGAGGCCGACAGGCGCGACTACGGCATCGGCAACCAGATACTCCGTGACCTGGGCCTGCGGAACCTGCGCGTGATGACCAACAACCCGCGGAAGATCCACGGACTGGAGGGTTTCGGTCTGCGGATTATCGAACGCGTACCGATCGAAACACCCGCCCACGAAGGAAACCGCGAATATCTGCGGACCAAGAAGCAAAAGCTCGGGCACATGTTCGAGGACCTCTGATCGTAATCACGAAAGTCACGAAGCCCATCAAGGCCACAAAGGTTTCTGTTTTTACAGGCAAACATCCTGGTGAACTTAGTGACCTTCGTGACCTTCGTGATTTCCCCGTCGGATTGAAGTGACTGACTCCGAGCAAGACAACCTGTTCTGCCATCGCTGCGGGGCGCATCTGAAGCCCGGGAGGGGGGATTTCTACGTCGTCCGTATCGAGGCGTTCGCGGACCCCACCCCGCCGAACTTTTCGCAGGAAGATCTGCTCTGCGACCCCGGCGAGGAGATAGACCGGCTCATCGAGCAGATGTCGGAGATGTCGCCACAGGAGCTGATGGACCAGATATGTCGCCGCCTGACGCTGCACCTGTGCGGGCGATGCTACCGCGAGTGGATAGAGAACCCCGCCGGCGGCTGAGGGCTTTGCACTCCTCAGCTCAGCGTCTTCTTCAGGCGCTCGCGGTGATACGCCAGCCGCTGCTCCGGCGTCATGCGTGCGAAATCCGGCAATCCGGCGGAAGTCGTCGGCCAGGCCTGCCCGTCGCCATCCGAATCGCCAGTATCGGGTTGTTGCCGCCGCTGCGCAACAGCCGGCGACTGCGACTCGCCGCCGCTGCGCTGCGCACGGGCCGGGACCGTGACGGTCGTTGACGTTCCGCTGTACCCGACGGCCTGGTTGGTAATCTGCATATCCTCGTCCAGTGGACGGTGCGGGCGGATGCCCAGCCCCTGCAATACGCCGTGGTACGCCGGGACGGCCTGCTCTGCACGGACCTCGCCGTCGGCTATCCACCGCAAAAACTGGATGAAGCTCAACTGGTGCTCGGCGTTGTTTATCTTACGGCCGTACAGAGCGGCCCGGGCGCCGTGCTCGCGGGCATCCTCCAGCAGCTTGAAGGCGTCGTACGTAGTACCGGCCGATCCGCCCAGGATGCCGGGGACCAGGTGGGGGTCGTAGCTCGCCAGCTCCTCCATGAACTTCGGGCCGTGGTAGGGAATCTTCAGGAAGATCGGCCGACCGGGCGAAGCCACACCCGCCAGCGTACGGACGATGAGATCGTTGAGAAACGCGCCTATCTTCTCGTCCGGTACGGGGTTGACCGGCGCGTTGGGATTGAACACCTCCAGAAAATGCCGGAAGCCCTTGCGCTCCGCCTCTATGCGGAAGTCGCGATATGCCTCCAGTGTGCGGGAGTCCACCTCGACGTCGTTATTGAACGTCACGCTGTAAAGCCCCAGGTTCGCCCCGGCGTGGCGTTCGGGTTCCTCGCAGCCCAGCCGGCCACACATGGCGTGGTCCAGCAGCGCCGTGCGGAACGGTCGCGACGGCTGGTTCGGGAACACCGAGCCGCGGGCAACGTGGATATCGGTCGTGTCGTTGGCCCGGATGGCGGGCGTGACCGGCGAGCCGTCAAAAACGCGCTCACGTATGGTGAGTATCTCGTTGGTGGAAACGGACATCAGCATGATGTCCACGAGTCCCTGGTGGACGTTCTGCCGTATGTGGTCGCGGTATTCGGCGAGCGTGCGAAACTCGCCGTCGGCGTGCTCCGGACTGCGGCCGGGCGCGGCGATGCCGAACGCCATGTCCGCGTCCTTCGCGTCGGCGAGTATGAACGCCCCGGAGTTGGAATCGGCGTGTATCTCGGCGAGTTTCCTGTCGAGCGTCTTATCCATGTCGGCTCACCCTTGTTGCGTATCGCACGACTGCACGATGCGGTCGGTTATCATCTGCACCATCCGCTCCATTTCGTCCTCCACGGCCCGTCGGCGTGCGGTCTCGGAGCTTTCGCCGGGACGACCGTCCGCGGGAATCTCCCTGCCGGCAACCACGGCCGGGTAGGGCTGGGTGTTCGGCTCCGGCTGGGGCTGGCCTTTCTGCGACGGCATATTTTCGATGCCATGGCCCCGCCCGTGTCCGTTGGCATCCGGCTGATGCCCGGGTATGCATACCTCCGAGAACCCGCGCAGGAAATCGTCGTTGCCCGGAAGCGAGCATATTTCCATGTCCCCTTCCAGCCGCGGGTCGCCGATGCCCATCTTCTGCTTGATGTCCAGAAGCTCGCGTACCTTCTGCTCCGGGAGCCGGCGTATGCCGCCCAGTTCCTTGCTGAGCAGCAGAATACGGCAGTACATGTCCAGCGTTTCGAGGTGCCAGTAGGCCTGTTGAAGCGTCGAGTCGCAGGCGACCGCGCCGTGGTTGGCCAGCAGAATGGTGTTCGCCTTTTTGCGCAGGTGCGGCAGGATGGTCTCGGCGAGGTTCTGACTGCCGGGCGTGTCGTACTCGGCGAGCGGCACCTGACCGACGAATATCTCCACCTCCGGCAGTACGCAGGTGGGCAGCTCCAGACCGGCGACCGCGAAGGCCGTCGCGTGCGGCGGGTGCGCGTGGCAGACCGCGTTGACCTCCGGCTGCTCCTGGTATATCTGAAGGTGCAGAAGCACCTCGGACGTCCGCGGCAGGGAACCGGCTATCTGGTTGCCCTCGTCATCGACGGTAGCGATGTCCTCGGGCTTCATGAAGCCCTTGGAAACACCGGTGGGTGTGCACAGATACCGCCCGTCGTCGAGGCGGACGGAGATATTTCCGTCGTTGGCGGCGACGAACCCGCGTTCGTAGATTCGCCGCCCGACCTCGCATATCTCCTGTTTCAACTGCCATATGTTGGCCATCAGTCCACCTCCAATACCGGCTCGAAGTGGAACGAGTCGAGTATGCAGCCGTTGTATGCGTCGTAGGGCACCTTCACCGGGTAGAACGGCGCGGTCGCCTCTCGCCCCTCGACGAGTCCGACCAGGTCGCCCTCGCCGGCGCCCAGGCAGTCGTACAGCACGACCGTCTCATCGCCGGCGGCGTCCTTGCCGGCGAGTGTGCCGCGATTGCACGGCCGCACGATGAGATAGCTGCCCGCAAGCAACTCGTCCGTCGTGCGGTTCAACGTCACCTTGCCGATTACCTTGGCTATACGCATTTATCCATCTCTCCGCGGCCTGCACCATGCCGCCGGGTTGCAGCAGAGGTCACAGATTTCACCGATCAAAAACAGATTACACTGATGAAACAACAAAAGGGTTCAATCTGTGAAATCGTTTGTAATCCGTGCAATCTGTGTTCTCCAACGCCCAACCACGTGCCCTCACTTAGCTTTCCAGCGTCGCCAGCGTATCCATCAGCGCCTGGTATTTGGGTGCGGTCCTTTCCGCGGCGAAGAGGCGCACCATCGTCCGCATCTCGAAGAAGCTGCTGAACGCGTGTTCGATTACCAGCAGGTTCGCGCCGAATCGCCGCACGGCCGCTCCTACGCTGTCGGGCCTGGTGCCCTGGACCGCGCGGATGCCGGGAATCTTGTTGGCCAACACCATGGCGTCGGCCGCGTAAGGCAGCAGAGCAACCCCGGCTGATACCGTACCGCTCGTCACCGCGGAGCACAGCCCCTGAAGGTTGCGCATCCAGCAGTCGGTCTGCGTATAGTCGGTCAACTCAAGCCCGTCGGCCGCCAGTGCACTCAGCAGCCCCTGAACGCCCTCGCTGGGCCGTTCCAGGATGAGTCCCAGCGAGCCGGCCGGCGCCGAGTTCGCCGGCACTTGTGGCGAAGGCGTCGGGTTGCCTGTAGTCGCCGGCTGGGCCGTCTGCCTGGCCGGGCTGGGCGCCGGCGCTCGGCGGACAGTCAGCCGGCGCCTCGCGATGAGGTCCTGCGCCGCGGGGGTAAGGTGCTCGTTGTGCGCCAGTTCCACCACCGTGCCTTCGGTACCAGCCAGACGTTTCCGCAGCAGGTCCTCGGTGATGAATATTTTCGGCGCGGGTTTCGCCTCGGCCGACTCCGCCCGGGAAGAAACCGGCTGCGGCGCCGCAACAGGCGCCGACGACCGGCCGGCTTGCGGCTGCCCGCCCCGCAGCCGTCGCAACACCTCCGCGACGATCATGTCTATCTGCTGTTTATCCATGTCCTAATGTATATCCGTCTCCCTATGGGCGGTGGAGACACCACGAATGACACGAACTGTCACGAATGTTGACACATTGTCCTGGTTCTATTTGTGCAATTCGTG
>JBKHJB010000161.1:0-5347 GCA_046538345.1 Phycisphaerae bacterium | reverse complement strand
GCCCCCTACAGCGATGCTGTAATGGACCACTTCCGTCGGCCGAGGAATGTCGGCGAGCTGGAAGACGCCAACGGTATCGGCACGGCTGGCGCCGAAAGCTGCGGCGACGTAATGCGGATATGGATCCGCGTAACGGATGAGCACATCGAGGAGGTCCGCTTCAAATGTCGCGGCTGTCCGACGGCTATCGCGTGCGGGTCGGTCGTGACCGAGCTGGCCAAGGGCAAACACATCGACGACGCCGACGCCATCACCGCCGATACAGTCGAGACCGCTCTGGGGGGCTTGAGCGAGGAGAAGCGCCATTGCTCCAACCTCGGGGCCGAGGCGCTCGGCGAGGCGATATGGGACTACATACACCGCGACATCGACGCAGGCGGACCCGACGAAGCGTCGCAGAAAACTTGACTACCGAACCGCTGAATCCTCAATCCGCAATCCGCAATTGAACGCTACTCGAGGTTGGCGTGGCGCCGGCGGTAGGTTTCCATGTCCAGCTTCAGGCGTTCCGAGAGCACGTTGAACACGGCGTCGAGGCACAAGCTCGTGGCGTGCTCGAAGACGGCCGCCCGTATGACGATGTTCTCCGCCCTGACGGGAATGAGCACGGTCTCGTCGGCATCCTCAGCCAGCGTTGAGGACTCGTTGGAGGTCAGCAGGACAACGCGCACACCCAATTCTCTCGCGCGCCGGACGAAGAAGCCCGTCAGACCGGTCTCGCCGGTGCAGCTTATCGCCACCAGCAAATCTCCGGGCCCCGTCGCGGGGGTGATTGTCTCGCCGGGGATATAGGCCGGAATCCCGGCGTGCATAAGTCGCATGCCGAAACTCCGCGCGACCAGTCCGCTTCTGCCCGCGCCGGTAAGGAACGTCCGCCGCACCGTCGGCAGCACTTGCGCCAACTCCACTATCCGTCCCCAGTCCACCTCCTCCATGACCGTCTCGATGCGGTCGAGCAGGTCCCGCCCCGCTTGTTTCAATGCGTCGTCAGTCGGCACGGCCATGACCTTTCTGCTCCCATCGCAACAGATTTACCACTTTCGCCAGCGTTGTCTTTCCGTCGCGTATCTCCGTTCGGATCCGATTCTCCCGCTCCAGTACGTCGGCGGCGCGGTTGGCAAGCTCCGCCGCGCGGGCCGCCGGTATGACCATGACGCCGTCATCGTCGGCGAGCACCCAATCGCCGGGCAGTATGGTCTGCCCGCAAATCACCACCGGTCCGTTGACCTCGCCGATGCCCTTGGGGTCGCCGGCGTTGCTGGAAACCTGCCGCGACCAGACCGGGAAGCCGAGCTTGCGTATGTCGCCGCTGTCGCGAACGGCGCCCTCTACGATAAGCCCCGCGACGCCGGCGTTCTTCGCGCTTTCGCTGGCCAGCTCGCCCCAGACGGCCGGCGGGCGACCGCCGGAGTCCACGACAAGCACATCGCCTTCGGTCGCGTGGTCGATGGCCTCGACCGGCTTGGCCCAGTCGCCGGGGACGGTCCTGACGGTAACCGCCGGTCCGCAGGCGAACTGCCCCGGCGCAAGCGGACGAAGCCCTTCCAGTGACGGCTGTCGATGTGCGGCGTCGGAAAGATTGCACGTCCGCACGCGCGAGAGCACCTCGCGGACGGTCTCGGCCGTGGATCGCTTGAAATATTCGGTCGCCACGCCCGTGCCCGTATCCAGCGCCTTGCGGATGTCGGCGGTGGCTGCGCGGGGGTCGTGCGCCTTGGTGATGGCCCCGCCGACAATAACCACATCCGCGCCTGCATCGGCGGCGTGGGGAGCGGTCTCGGAGTTTATCCCGCCGGCGACCGCCAGCGTCAGTGAGCAGGCCGAACGAACCTCCTTCAGCGTGGCGAACGGGTCGCGACCTTCCATCTGGGCATCGATCGGACAGTGCACGTCCAGCCAGGCGACGCCCGACTCGCCCAGCTCACCGGCAAGCTTCACCGGTTCGGCGACTCCCAGAAGATCGACCGCCACCTTCAGTCCATAATGCCGCCCCGCTTCGACACATTCGCGGATTGTGCCCTCCGACGCGCCGCCGAGGACGGTTATCACGTCGGCGCCGGCCTTGGCGGCGGATTCGGCCTCGATTCGCCCGGCGTCCATCGTCTTGAGGTCCGCAACGATCAGCGCCTCGGGAAACTTCTCGCGCAGTTTGCGGACCGCCTCCAGTCCCTCGGACTTTATCAGCGGAGTGCCCGCCTCGAGGTAGTCCGCGCCGCCGGCGACCGCCGCCTCCGCGACCGCCAGCGCACGCGACAGCTCTACAAAATCCAGCGCGACCTGTAGCTTGACCTTTGCCATCGGAAACCTTCCGTAATCGCGACATCCATTGTAACGCCAAGCCCCCCACCCCGCGAGATTGTCCAACGCCCGACCGTCCCGGCAAACCGTGGCCGGAACCGGAGGCAGACGGCCTCGCTATGAACTCGCCCTGTCTTCCAGCTCGAGCATGCGACGTTTCAGTTCTTCCCCGCCGGCCGCCGAGAAACCGCCCAATCGTCCGTCGGCGTAGATGACGCGGTGACAGGGCACGACCAGCGGCAGCGGGTTCTTGCCCATGGTGGCGGCGACGGCGCGGGCGGCATCACCGCGGCCTATCGCCTTGGCGAGGGAGCTGTAGCTGCGGGTCTGTCCGTATGGAATCTTACGGCAGGCGCGGAGGACCTTGCCGGTGAAGCTTCCAGTCGAAGGGAGGTCGCAGACCACCTCGGAAAAGTCCACCAGCTCGGCATTGAAGTATCTCCGCGACAGCTCGGTAAGCGTCTCGAACGGCGTTTGAGCTTCGCGGGCGTTGGGGTGCTGCCAGGCGAACATCCGCCGCAGATCGTCGGGCTGATAGTGGGGCAGCTCGATGCGCGCTACGCCGGCATCGGTCGCGGCGGCGGCCATCGGACCCCACGCGGTGGTCCAGACGGCGTAATAGAGTTCCTTTTCGCTCTGCAGTGGTAGCTTTGGCATATCGGTGGGCAGCTTAGGCATCCGCCCCCGCGGGGACAAGCAAAAGCCCGCGCCTCTTTGAGGCGCGGGCCTCGCTGCTCCCTCCCGCGCGTATTGCGAACGGTCAATAGCGGACCCAGGCCTTCGTCTAGGCCCGCGCCCCCGCCGTTCGCTCAACGAATCGTTGGAAATCGCTGACCGCG
Source organism: Phycisphaerae bacterium (assembly GCA_046538345.1). Lineage (GTDB taxonomy): Bacteria > Planctomycetota > Phycisphaerae > SM23-33 > SM23-33 > PUND01. The sequence goes on along the minus strand of JBKHJB010000161.1, from coordinate 2,210 downwards.
GAGCTTATTTCCTGCAAAACGTGTCGCCCCTGGTCGGTCTGCCCCAGCCCCACGAACTGGAAGCCCACCAGCGCGCCGCTGTCGGCGGGTGCTATGTGTCTTACCTGCGCGTCAACGTAAATGGAGGACCGCGCGGTGCCGAACGACAGTCGCACCCCCACCGGCTCACCCATCTCTACGGCGTCCGCGACGGCATGGTCGGTAATCATCTGAAAGCCGCCGGCGCTGATATTCTTGATGCGCCCCGTCCAGACCGGGCGTTCGGGACCCTCGTTGGTCGGCTCGTCGTCGCCGGAACCCGCCCAGAACGCCGCGCGTGCGAAACGACCCTGGGGAACTTCCGCGCGCTGAAAAGCGCGACGCTGCATCTTCTGCATCCACGTCGGCCAACACAACCGCAACGCCGGGTCGCCGCTCTCGTCGCAATCACCGATTTGCCCGACTACCGTCACGGTGCAGATGTACTTGTGATGACGCAGCTTGAAACTAAGCCCCGCCTTCTCGGCCGGGACGAACTCGTGCACGGGCACGCCCTCGCCCGGTATGGGCATCTGGATGACCAGGTGGGTGTCGCCGATCGCCACGAATCGGCTGCGATGGGTTGCCCACCGCTCGTGGTCTCGCACGGTGAGTGTGACGGGGATATCCTTCTCCGCGGCGGCGCCAAACGCCTCGGAGATTTCGTCTATCGCCAGATCCTTAAGTGTCGGCATAGGTACGACCTTTCAGGCCGGTTGAGCCGCATCCGGCGGCAATGCTCTGACTACTTTCTCGGTCGAACGGAGGTGGTACTTGAAAAAGGGGATATGAAAACGCCGGAAGGACAGTCAGTCACTATCGGACCGTGTTTCGTCGCCGGTCAGTCCCAGCTCCGACTCCATAGCGGCGGTCCGCGGCAGCTTCGCGCCGGTGACGGCTACTACCGCCCCGGGCAGGCCCCAGAAGACCGGAATCAGACGCGCCAGAAGCGCCATCGCCAGTATCTCGCTGGGGTTGACCGACGGGGAGCGGAAAAACTGCACGAAGAACGCCTCCACCAGCCCCACCCCGCCGGGGGTAAGAGGCACAGCCCCGAGTATGTAAACAAGCGGTATGTAGGCCAGGTATTCGTACCAGTGCACGTCGAGAGACAAGCTCACACCGGTAAGCGCGATAGACCCGACGAACAGCGTCTGCGAGACGGCGGTGATGGCGACGGTCCGCGCCAGACCGCCGAGTCGATGCCGATACACCCGTGCAGCGTCGCCGGCGGCTTCTATGTGGTGGGCGATGGGGAGCTTGCTGTAGAGTTTGTGCAGGTGCAGGGCGCCGCGGAACCTGCGGCTGAGCAGAAACAGCACCGCAAGCGCCACCACCACCAGCAGCACCAGCACTGTCAGCGTCGGCATCCGCACCTCGTCGAAAGTCGCCAGTCCGCCGAGCAGCACCACTGCGAGCATCGTCGCGGCCATCAGGGTCAGTCCCGAAAGCCCCATCACCCGGTCGGTGAAGATACTCAGCAGCGCCGGTGCGGGCCTGCCGGGCGTGTGCTTGGAGATATAGTAAGCTTTGGCGACGTCTCCCCCGACGGTTCCCGGGATGACCATGTTGTAAAACAGCCCCAGAAACGTCAGACGTACCGCCTCCCACAAACCCACGCGGATGTCCTGGAGGCGGATCAGCGACCACCATCTGAACGCCATTGTCAGAAATGCGGCCAGGAACCCCACCACCGAGGCCCCCAGCACCCAGGGGTTCGTCCGGCGCAAGCTGGAGGCGAAGCCCTCATATACGGGTGTCTCGGCGCCTTGGAAGGGCTTGACGAACTCGTCGGCGCTTCTGACCTCCGGGCCGCCGACCGCCCAAGGCCCCTCGGCGACGGTGATTTCCTCGGGCGCTCCCTGCGCCGGCGAGACGGAAAGCACGGAATAAGAGCGGCCCTGGTCGTCCACCACGTAGTCACGCCAGTGGACCTTGCTGATGACCCAGGCCAGCAGCGCCGCCGCCAGTAGCAGCTTGCCCGCCAGCAGCAGTCTGTCTCGAACCTTGCGTGTCATTTCGGTAGTGGGAAATCGCCGGGATTATAGCCCCATCGGCGGGCAACCGCAAAGTCCGGGCCTCAGTCGCCGTCAAACTACGTGAACCCCCGAGGCGGTCGTGCCGATATCCAAGGTGAAACGCGGGGTTTTTGAGGTTAAACTCCGGTCGTCCAGCCGCTACAATGACGGGCT